>NZ_NJGW02000002.1:0-385433 GCF_002216225.1 Pandoraea sp. CB10b_02 | reverse complement strand
GGACAAGCCCGATGCGCCAACGGCGCTCTCGCGTCTGGCCATTGCGTTTGAACATTACAATGAGCGCCACCCGCACAAAGCCCTGAAATACCGCTCGCCTCGCGAGTTCAGGCGAGCAGCGGCGTCATCAACCTAACGGTGTCCACGTGTCCTGAGTTACAGGGGCAACTCCAGAAACGGAATTGGCATCTGGCCGATTGGTTGCACCGTGGCCGGAGGGCAACACGGTCGCCAAAACCTTCTGCCTCATCCTTCCCGAGCCGATCGAATTGAGCGGCGTACCGATACAGGTGTTTGCCCAGTGGGTGTTGAACGAAGCGAAGAAGACGACAATGGCTGATTCATAGCCTTCTGCTCATTGGACGGTCGATCCTCGCTGGCGAGCATGAAGTAGCACCGACAGATGGGCGGCGCAACGCTGCCATAAGCAGCCCTGCTTTGCTAGGCGCACTCCTGCGCACATCCTTGCGTCGCACCTGTACGGCCCCTGGTGAAGGAAGCGCGGAATCTGCGCAAAGGTTGAAATCTCGCCTAACTCATTGCGCCAGAAGACCTTATAGACAACTGCATACCAGTCCTCAGGACTTGACAGCGGACATTTTTCATGTCCGGCGCGGCATGCGAAGACCGTTTCAGTACGGAATCTGCTGCTCGGACTCATGCACGAGCTGCGCATAGAGCGCATGGCGCTGTGCCGAGACGCGGCCCGCCGCAACGGCCTCGAGAATCGCGCAGCCCGGCTCCTTCAGGTGATGACAGTTGTAGAACCGACAACCCGTCAGCAGCGGACGAAACTCGGGAAAGGCCCTCTCCAGCGCACCCTCCTTGAGATGGTGCAAGCCAAACTCCTGGAACCCGGGCGAATCGATCAGCAAGCCGCCTTCAGGCAGATGGAAGCAGCGCGTGAAGGTCGTCGTATGCTTGCCGGAATTGAGCACCGTCGAGATCTCGCGAGTCGCGGCGTCGGCGTCCGGGACGAGCAAGTTCACGAGACTCGATTTGCCCATCCCCGATTGTCCGAGCAGCAGCGAGGCCTGGTGCGCGAGCCGCGGCTGCAGCAAGGCCGTCGCGGCTTTCGGATCGGCGCGCACCGACAGTTCCAGCACTTCGTAGCCCAGCGCGCGGTACGGCGCCAGTCGTTCGCGGGCGGCCGGTACGGCGTGCGTGACGTCCGTCTTGTTCAGGACGATGAGCGGGCGCAGTTCGTTGGCTTCGGCGGCAACGAGCGCCCGGCCCAGCAGGTCTTCGCTGAAATACGGCTCGGTCGCGAGCATGATGACCAGCTGATCGATGTTCGCCGCGAACAGCTTGCTCTTGAATTGATCCGACCGGTACAACAGATTGCGCCGCGGCAGAATCTCCTCGATCACGCCCTGGTCGCCCGTGCGCGCCCATTGCACTTCGTCGCCGACGGCGATTTCGCTCTTTTTGCCGCGCGGAAAACACAGCACCGTCTCGCCATCGTCGGCTTCCACGAGGTAGTGGCGGCCGTGTGCCGCCGTCACGCGTCCGTGGCGGCGCGCCTGCTGCGCGGTCACGGCAACCGGCGAAGCCTTGCCCTTCACGCCGCGCTTCATGCGTGCCCCAGCAAACGGTCGATGCGCTGGGAGGCCGGAGGATGCGAGTAGTAGAACGCCGTGTAGACCGGGTCGGGCGTGAGCGTCGAGGCGTTGTCCTGGTACAGCTTGACCAGCGCGTTGACCAGATCGCCGGCCTCGGTCTGGCTCGCGGCGAAGGCGTCGGCCTCGAACTCGTGCTTGCGCGAGCTCAGGCTGCTCAGCGGGCTGGCGAAGAAGCCGAACACCGGCAGCACGAGGAAGAACAGCACCAGCGCCAGTGCGTTGTTGCTGCCGGTCATCGACGGCATCACGCCCAGCTCCGTATAGAACCACGTGCGGCCGGCGAGCCAGCCCAGCAGCGCGAGAAACGCGAGCGAAAGCGCGAAAGCGACGGCCAGCCGCTTGGTAATGTGGCGACGCTTGAAATGGCCGAGCTCATGCGCGAGCACGGCTTCGATTTCCGCGGGCGAGAGCCGCTCGATCAGCGTGTCAAAGAATACGATGCGCTTGGCGCGCCCGAAGCCGCTGAAATACGCGTTGCCGTGCGCCGAGCGCTTGGAGCCGTCCATCACGAACAGCCCGCGCGCCGCGAAGCCGCAACGTTGCATGAGGCCTTCGATGCGCTGCGCCAGCGAGGCGTCCGAGAGCGGCTCGAACTTGTTGAACATCGGTGCAATGACGTGCGGGAAGATGAACTGCACGAACAGGTTGAACGCGACCCAGACCACCCATGCGTACAGCCACCACAGGGTCCCGGCGCGCTCCATCAGCCAGAGTACGACGAAGAGCAGCGGCAGGCCGAGCACAATGCCCACGGCCGTGCCCTTGAGAAGATCGGCAATGAACAGACCGAGCGACATCCGGTTGAAGCCGAAGCGCTGCTCGATCACGAACTGGCGGATATAGGTGAACGGCAGGTCCACGATGCCGGAAACGAGCAGCACGGCGCCGATCAGCGCAATCTGGCCGACGTAACCCTGCCCGAGCCATTCCGAAATGCCGATGTGCAGCGCGTTCAGCCCGCCGAGCAGCGTGAACGCCACGAGCAGCACGGCCTGCGCGAATATCTCCGCCATGCCCAGGCGGGTGCGGGCGACCGTGTAGTCGGCGGCGCGCTGGTGATCGGTCAGCGTGATCGTATCGGCGAACCGCGCGGGCACGGCGGCCCGGTGCGCGACCACATGGCGGATCTGGCGGGCGGCCAGCCACAGTTTGGTCATGACCATCGCCAGCAGGAAGATCACGAAGAGATAGGTGAACATGTGCTTAAGAAGAATCCGAAGTATGCGAGAATTATAAGTTCTTTCGACCGGCCAGGCGCCTGGCTGGCCGTCCACCGACGCGTTTTCCAGAGTCCTCCGATCATGTCCGCCACTTCGTCCCAAAATTCCACGCCAGCCGAGAGCGAACTGGCGCTCGCGCGCGCCGAGTTCAATCTGGTCTGGCTCGATATGGAAATGACCGGTCTGCAGCCTGAGAGCGACCGGATCATCGAAGTGGCGGTGGTCGTCACGGACTCGGCGCTCACACGTCGTATCGAAGGCCCGGTGTTCGCCATCCATCAATCGGACGCGGTACTCGACGGCATGGACGACTGGAACAAGTCGACGCATGGCCGCTCGGGCCTCATCGATCGCGTCAAGGCGTCCACGATCGACGAAGCGACGGCCGAAGCCCGGCTGATCGAGTTTCTCTCCCAATACGTGCCGCCCAACAAGTCACCGATGTGCGGTAACTCGATTTGCCAGGACCGCCGCTTCATGGCGCGCTACATGCCCAAGCTCGAAGCGTTTTTCCACTATCGCAATCTGGACGTGAGCACGCTCAAGGAACTGTGCCGCCGCTGGGAGCCGGCCGTCTACAAGGGGTTCACGAAGCGCGCCGCACACACGGCGCTGGCCGACATCCACGAGTCCATCGACGAGCTCGTGTACTACCGCGAGCACTTCCTGAGGACCTCGGTGCCTGGCGGCCCCGAGTCCGGCGCGGCGATCGTATCGGCCTGATCCGCCTGATCGGCCTGATCCGCCTGACGTGGGAGCTGGCTCAGGCGCGTCGCGCCTGCCGCGGCCGCTTAATGCGGAAACACCCGGCGAGACACCGGACAAACGCCAGTGCATGACGCTGGCGTTTTTCATGGCGCCATGCTGGCAGGCCGAGCGCGCCGGGCCCGCGAAGATCCCGTCAGACGGATTTCGGCGCGCGAATCGCGCTCTTCGGACGGAATGCCTTGCACACGGCCTCGTTCGTCTCGATGTACGGGCCGCCGATCAGATCGATGCAGTAGGGCACCGCGGCGAAAATTCCGGCCACCACGGACTTTCCGTCCGCGTCGCGCAAGCCTTCCAGCGTTTCCTTGATCGACTTCGGCTGCCCCGGCAGGTTGATGATGAGCGCCGCGTGATCGGCGGTTTCGCGAATGACCGCCACCTGCCGCGACAGGATGGCCGTCGGCACGAAGCGCAGGCTGATCTGACGCATCTGCTCACCGAACCCCGGCATCTCCCTGGTGCCGGCGCGCAGCGTGGCCTCGGGCGTGACGTCCCGCCGCGCCGGGCCTGTGCCGCCGGTCGTGAGCACGAGGTCGCACTGCATCGTGTCGACGAGTTCGATCAGTGTGGCAGTGATGCCTTCGGCGTCATCGGGAATCAGGCGCGTCTCGGCGACCCACGGCGAGGTGAGCGCGCTGCCCAGCCACGTCTGCAGCGCCGGGATGCCCTGGTCTTCGTAGGTGCCCTGGCTCGCGCGGTCGCTGATCGATACGAGGCCGACGCGAAGTTCGTCCGGATGTGAGCGCGCGACCATCAGTCTTCCTCGCGGGTTGGGAATTCGGGCAGGTGGCTATCGGCGTCTTCCGAAGTTTCGGGGCTGGCCGGGCTGTTCACGAGCAAATCCTTGAGCGCCTGGAACAGCTCGCGAAAGGCCTTGGGCGGCTTTTGCGCCGCTTGCTCGCGACGTGCGTTGCGAATGAGCGTGCGCAATTGCTGGGCATCGGCCTGCGGGTGCTGGGCGAGCAACTCGGTGAGGGCTTCGTCCCTGGCCAGAAGGCGTTCGCGCCAGCGCTCGAGCGAGTGCAGCCTGGCGGTTTCCGCCTTCGAGACGCCCTTGATGGCGTCGAGCGCGCGGCGAATCGCTTCGACTTCGGATTCGTGCAGCGAACGCATTTGCTTGCCCACATACTGCAATTGGCGGCGCCGGCCTTCGTGGGCGGTGATCTTGCGGCACTCGCGCACGGCCTGCTCGAGGTTTTCGGGCATCGGCACGCGGGCGAGCGCGTCCTTGGCCAGATTGACCAGTTCTTCGCCCAGGTCCTGCAAGGCATGGGATTCGCGCTTGCGCTGGGATTTGCTCGGACCTTGCTCGGAAAGCTCGCTGTGGGCGATACGGTTAAAGCGTTGAATGTGCGTCATGGGCGCTATTGTAGCGCGGCGCGCGGCCGCCAAATAGTTGCATGGCCGCCGCGCGACGGAGAGTAAGTCGCGCTAAGATGGCGGTTCCCATTCAGCTACTGACCCAATCGCGCCGATGTCTCAAGCGACCCAGCACTTCACGCACACTCAGGACCAACTCAAGGAAATCGTCAGCGACGTATTGCAGTACGCCCGCTCGCTCGGCGCCACCGACGCCGCTGCCGAGATTTCGGAGGGCGACGGACTGTCGGTCTCGGTGCGGCGCGGCAAAGTCGAGACGATCGAGCGCAACCGCGACAAGCTCGTGGGCGTGACGGTCTTCATCGGTCAGCGTCGCGGCAACGCCAGCACGTCCGATTTCTCGCGCAAGGCGCTGCATGACACCGTCGACGCCGCCTACAACATTGCCCGCTTCACCGCGGAAGACGATTGCGCGGGGCTGGCGGAGGCCGAACTGCTCGAAATGCACCCGCAGGAGCTCTCGCTGTTCCATCCGTGGCGCATCAGCGCGGACGATGCGGTCGAGCTGGCGCGCCGCGCCGAGAAGGCGGCGCTCGACGTGAGTCCGCTCATCCGCAATTCGGAAGGGGCGAGCGTCTCGGCGCAGCACTCGCAGTTCATGCTGGGCACGACACGCGGCTTCCTCTCCGGCTACCCGTATTCCCGCCATTACCTGTCCGTCTCGCCGATCGCGGGCTCGGGCAGCCACATGCAGCGCGACGACTGGTATTCGTCCAAGCGTGCGTCCGAGGACCTCGCCTCGCCCGAAGCGGTCGGGCGTTACGCCGCCGAGCGCGCGCTGGCGCGTCTGCATGCCCGCAAACTGTCCACGCGCAAGTGCGCCGTGCTCTTCGAGGCGCCCCTCGCCGCCGGCCTTCTGGGCGCTTTCGTGCAGGGCGTGAGCGGCGGAGCGCTGTACCGCAAGGCGACGTTCCTGGTCGACAGTCTCGGCAAGCCGGTTTTCGCCGATCACGTCGGCATCCACGAGGACCCGCACGTGCCGCGCGCCATGGGCAGTGCGCCCTATGACGAAGAGGGCGTGAAAACGCGCGCGCGCGACGTGGTGAGCGACGGTGTGGTGCAGGGCTATTTCCTCTCGACCTACTCGGCGCGCAAGCTGGGCATGCAGACGACCGGCAATGCCGGCGGTTCGCACAACCTGCGCATGTACAGCAAGCTGACCGCGCCGGACGACGACTTCCGCGCCATGCTGCGCAAGCTCGGCACAGGCCTGCTCGTCACGGAGCTGATGGGGCAGGGCGTGAATTACGTGACGGGCGACTACTCGCGCGGCGCGTCCGGTTTCTGGGTGGAAAACGGCGAGATCCAGTATCCGGTGGAGGAAATCACGCTCGCCGGCAACCTGAACGACATGTTCCGCCAGATCGTCGCCATCGGCGCCGACACGCTCGTGCGCGGCACCAAGGAGGTCGGGTCAATCCTGATTGAACAAATGACCATCGCCGGTCATTGATGCTGCAAAAAGCCGTTATGGCGCCATAAGTGCGTTGCATTTATGCGCCAAAACGGGGCAAAACCCCTTTTGTCGTGTCCGTCGCCAGCAGTTTGCGTTATGCTTAGGAGTTTTCTTAAGCCGCGGCTTGAGAACCGACACGGTAGTTAGGGTAATGGGCGCGCCCATAAGGCGCGCCTTCTCATAACTAGAGACTAGGTATTGGAGGAAGAGGACTCATGAAAAGCACCATGACCAAGTTGCTGTGCGCACTTGTCGCGACGGGGATGGTGGCTGCGGCTCACGCGGCCGATCTGAAGATTGGCGTGGCCGAGGCGCTGTCGGGCGGTGCCGCGCAGTATGGCGCGGCCATCAAGAACGGTTTCCAGCTCGCGGCCGACGAGATCAATGCCGCCGGCGGCATCAACGGCAACAAGCTCGTGCTTCAGATCGAGGACGAGCAGGGCAAGAAGGAAGAGGCGATCAACGTCTTCAAGAAGTTGATCTTCCAGGACAAGGTGCTCATGGTGTTCGGCCCGACGCTGTCGAACTCGGCCCAGGCGGCCGACCCGATTGCCCAGGCCGGCAAGACGGTGGCGTTCGGCACGTCGAACACGGCTGACGGCATCACGTCGATCGGCGACTTCATTTTCCGCAACTCGGTGACCGAAGCCGACGTACTGCCGGAGACCATCAAGGTCGCGGCCAAGCACACGGGCATCAAGAAGGTCGCGGTGCTGTACGGCAACGACGACGTGTTTACCAAAAGCGGCTACGACAACTTCAAGAAGGCGCTCGAAGACCTGAAGATCCCGGTCACGACGACGGAAACGTTCGCCAAGGGCGACGTGGACTTCAAGGCGCAGCTCACCAAGATCAAGGCGACCAACCCGGACGCCATCGTGCTGTCGGCGCTGATCGCCGAAGGGGCGCCGATCATGGTGCAGGCTCGCCAACTGGGTATCAACGTGCCGTTCATCGGCGGCAACGGCATGAACTCGGTCAAGGTGTTCGATCTGGCCAAGGGCAGCTCGGACGGCCTGTGGGTGGGCAGCCCCTGGTCGATCGAGAACAACACGCCGGCCAACACGAAGTTCATCGGCGCCTACAAGGCGAAGTACAACGTGGCCCCGGACCAGTTCGCCGCGCAAGCCTACGACGCCATGTACATTGCCGCGAGCGCGCTCAAGAACGTGAAGATCTCGGGCAACCTCGAAGCCGACCGCAAGGCGCTGCGCGACGCGCTGCCGAAGGTCAAGCATGACGGCGCGACCGGTGCGTTCGCCTTCCGTCAGGCGATGGGCAAGAACGGCAAGCCGGCCGGCTACGACGCGCAGCAGGCGCCGATCGTGAGCGTAACCAAGGGCGGCAAGTACGTCATCGAGAAGTAAGCAGCCCGGCAGTACTTGAAGAAGTCCGCATGGGCGTAGGGCCGAAAGGCGCTACGCCCATCGGCGTTTCTGGCGCACGCCGCACCCCCGCGCGGCGCGCGCCCCCGTCCCTCAGGCTGGAATACACACCATGCTGGAACAGCAACTCGTCAACGCGCTCTCCCTCGGGTGCGTGTACGCCTTGTTCGCGCTCGGGTTCACACTCGTGTTCGGCATTCTCGGCGTCATCAATCTCTCGCACGGCGCGGTCTTCATGGTCGGCGCATACGCCGCCTTGCAAGCCGTCGTCCGTCTGCATCTGCCGCTGTGGGCGGCTATCATCGTGGCCGTCGTGGCGGCCGGCCTGCTCGGACTCATCATCGACGTGCTGGTGCTCAAGCCGCTGCGCAAACGCGGCGCGCCTCACCTGATTCCGATGATCGCGACCATCGGCGTGGGCATTCTGCTCAACAACGGTGTGCAAGGCATCTTCGGCGCCGAGAACCTGCGCTTTCCATACGACGTCGTCTCGCAGGACACGATCACCGTGGCCGGCGTACACATGACGGCGCTCGAAATGGCGATCATCTTCATCTCGTTCGCGCTGATGGCCGTGCTCATCACGACGATCAAGAAGACGCAACTCGGCCGCGCGCTGCGCGCCATTGCCGAGTCTCCCAAGGCGGCGTATCTGCTCGGGATCAACGTCGAAGGGCTGTTTCTCGCCACCTCGTTCGCGGCCGCGGGTCTGGGCGGCATGGCAGGTGTGCTGATTGGTCTGTATTCCAACGCCGTGTTCCCGCTCATGGGCCAGCCGATGCTGCACAAGGGCATTGCCGTGATCATTCTCGGCGGCATGGGCGATATTCGCGGCGCGATGATCGGCGGGCTGTTCCTGGGCTTTGCCGAGGTGCTGTCGGTGGCTTACATCGGCTCGAACATGCGCGACGCCGTGGCGTTCGGCCTGCTGTTTCTGATCCTGCTGGTGCGTCCGCAGGGGTTGTTCGGCAAAGTGCTCGAACGCAAAGCGTAATCACGGGGGCGCAATGGACTGGTTCACTAATTTCTGGGCGGTTTACAGCAACCTGGTGCTCACACTCGGCACCAACGCGCTGCTGGCCCTGTCGATTTATCTCACGCTCTCGTGCGGCATGCTGGCAATGGCCAATGCGGCGTTCATGGGCATCGGCGCCTACACGGCGGCCCTGCTCACGATGAACTACGAGACTTCGTTTGCCGTGTCGCTCGCGGGCGGCATGGCGGCCCCGGCGCTCATCGCGTTCATCATCGGCAAGCCCACGCTGCGGCTGTCGGGCGTGTATCTCGCGATGGCGACGCTCGGCTTTGGCGAGGTCGTGCGCGTGCTGATTCTCAACACCGAAGACCTCACGGGCGGCGCGCTTGGCCTGAACGGCATTCCGCAGCTCACGCAGTGGTGGCACGTGGCCGGTGCGGTGGTGATCGTGCTGGCGGTGTTGTGGCGTATGCGCCGCTCCAAGATCGGCCGCGCTTTCGAGGCGATCAAGGAAGACGAGACGGCTGCCGGCCTCATGGGCATCAACGTCACGGGCTACAAGATGCTGGCCTTCGTGCTGGGCGCCGTGCTGGCCGGCCTGGCGGGCGCGCTCAACGCTCACCTGACGTTCTTCATCGGGCCGAACGAGTTCGGTTTCGATCGTGGCGTCGAGATTCTGACGATGGCGATTCTCGGCGGCATCAACGGTCTGGTGGGCCCGGTGCTCGGCAGCACGATTCTCACGTTGCTGCCCGAGCTGCTGCGCGCGTTCAACGATTTCCGTCTTGTGGTGAATGGCCTGATCCTCGTGCTGATCGTGCTGTTCCTGCCCAAGGGCATCTGGGACCCGATGCGTTTTCGCCGTTGGTTCCGGGCCGGCAAGACGCGTTCGGCCTCTTCCTCGTGAGCGGAAGGAGGACACGACATGCTCAAGCTTTCCAATATTTCCAAGCGATTCGGCGGCCTGCACGTTCTGCAGGACGTAAACATCGAAGTGCCGCAGGGCACGATTTTCGGGCTGATCGGCCCGAACGGCGCCGGCAAGACGACCGTATTCAACCTGATCACGGGCCTGTTGCAGCCGACCGGGGGCGGCATCACGTTCGACGGCGAAAGTCTCGTGGGCCAGAAGCCGCACCTGATCACGCAGCGCGGCATCGCGCGCACGTTTCAGAACATCCGCATCTTCAAGGAGATGACGCTGATCGAGAACGTGGTGGTCGGCATGCATCGTCATCTCACCTACGGTCCGGCCGGCCTGCTGCTTTCGCTGCCGGGTTTTCGCGACATGGAGAAGCGCTCGCGCGAGCGCGCGCACGAACTGCTGTCGTGGGTGAGGCTCGATCACAAGGCACATGACATTGCCGACAATCTTTCATACGGCGATCAGCGCAAGCTCGAACTCGCGCGTGCGCTGGCGACAGAGCCCAAGCTGCTGTTGCTCGACGAGCCCGTCGCCGGCATGAACACCGGCGAGAAGGTCGATCTCATGAGCGAGATCGAGAACATCAAGGCGCGCGGGTACACGATCTTCATGATCGAGCACGACATGCGTTTCGTGATGGGGCTGTGCGAGCGGATCGCGGTGCTGAACTTCGGCAAGATCATTGCCGAGGGCAAGCCCGACGAGATCAAGCACAACCCGCAGGTGATCGAGGCCTATCTGGGCCGCGACGACGATGATGATGCGGCTGCACTGGCAGTCGGCGCGGAGGACAAGGCATGAGCGCGCTGCTCGAAGTGAAGGGCCTGAAGGTCGCCTACGGGCATATCGAGGCCGTGAAGGGCGTGGACTTTTCCTTGCGTGAGCACGAGATCACCTCGCTCGTGGGGGCCAACGGCGCAGGCAAGTCGACGACGCTGCTTGCGTTGTCTGGTCTCATCCGGAAGCAGGCGGGGACGATCCTGTTCGAAGGCGAAGATATCGGGGGACTGACGCCGAACAAGATCGTGCAGCGCGGGCTGGTGCAAGTTGCGGAAGGTCGCGCCACGCTCACCACGATGACGGTGCGCGAGAACCTCGAGCTCGGCGCGTACACGCGCCGCGATCGGCAGAACGTGAAGCCGGACTTCGACAAGGTGCTCGAGCGTTTTCCGCGGCTGGCGGAGCGTCTGGATCAGATGGCGGGCAACCTGTCGGGCGGTGAGCAGCAGATGCTGGCGATCGGCCGCGCGTTGATGGCACGGCCGCGTCTGTTATTGCTCGACGAACCGTCGATGGGACTCGCGCCGATCATCGTGCAGGGCATTTTCCACACGCTAAAGGAGATCAACGCCGACGGCCTGACGATCTTCCTGGTCGAGCAGAACGTGCGCCAGGCGTTGAAGATTGCGCAGCACGGCTACGTACTGGAGACCGGTAAGGTCGTGCTGGACGACACGGGCCGCAATCTGCTGGGTAATCCGCGAGTGCTGGAGGCATATCTGGGCGGCTGACGTGGCCGGGCGGGCGCGCGAGGCAATCGAGCGCGTTCTTCCCCGCCATGGAGCCGGTCGGCTGCACACGCAAGCGGCCACGCGCGCCGAGCCGTTCCGACAGGGCGGCCGGCGCTTTTTTTCGATCGAATGATCGGGCCCGAAGGCCCTGCGTTCAAATCCGTTCGTAAGTCACGAACGCGTAGTCGAAGTCGTTTGGCGCCGGCGAGTGATGCGTCTCGCGCGCCGTCTCGCGCCACTGCGCCGGCGACAACGCCGGGAAGTGGGCGTCGCCTTCGAAAGCCTTCGCGATTTCGGTGACGACCACCTTGTCCGCGCTTGCCAGTGCTTGCGCATACAGCTGTGCACCGCCGATCAGGCAAATTTCGTCGGCGCCCACACACAGTCGCATGGCATCGATGAGCGAGCCCGCCACTTCGCAGCCTTCGATCTTGAGCTCGGGATTGCGCGAGACCACGATATTGCGACGGCCCGGCAGCGGACGCCCGATCGAATCATAGGTCCTGCGGCCCATCACGACCGGCTTGCCGAGCGTCGTGCGCTTGAAGTGCGCGAGATCTTCCGGCAGACGCCACGGCAACTGGTTGTCGCGTCCGATCACGCCGTTTGCGGCGCGGGCTACCACCAGCGTCAGAATCGTCATACGGCCACCGGCGCCTTGATGTGCGGATGCGCTTCGTACCCGACGATGTGGAAGTCCTCGAAGCGGTAATCGAAGATCGAGTCGGGCTTGCGCGCGATTTCGAGCTTCGGCAGCGGGAACGGCTCGCGATCGAGTTGCGTGCGCACCTGCTCGAGGTGATTGTTGTACAGGTGGCAGTCGCCGCCCGTCCAGATGAAGTCGCCCACGTCGAGCCCGGTCTGCTGCGCCATCATGTGCGTGAGCAGCGCATAGCTCGCGATATTGAACGGCACGCCGAGGAAGATGTCGGCGCTGCGCTGATAGAGCTGGCAGGAAAGTTTGCCATCGGCCACGTAGAACTGGAAGAACGCATGGCATGGCGGCAGCGCCATGCGCGGGATCTCGCCGACGTTCCAGGCCGAGACGATCAAGCGGCGCGAGTCCGGCGTTTTGCGGATCTGTTCGACGAGCTGCGAGATCTGGTCGATGTGGCCGCCATCCGGCGTTGGCCACGAGCGCCATTGGGCGCCGTAGACGGGACCGAGCTCGCCGTCGGCGTCCGCCCATTCGTTCCAGATGGACACGCCGTTTTCCTGCAGATAACGCACGTTCGTGCTGCCCTGCAAGAACCACAGAAGTTCGTGCACGATCGACTTGATATGCACCTTCTTGGTCGTGACCAGCGGGAAGCCGGCCTGCAGGTCGAAGCGCATCTGGTAGCCGAACACCGAGCGCGTGCCCGTGCCGGTGCGATCGGTCTTGTCCGTGCCATGTTCGAGTACATGGCGCATGAAGTCGAGGTACTGTTTCATAGGCCCATCCGTTTTGCGCGATTTTACCAGCGTCTGCGCGCAGGCGCCCCGCAGTGCGTCAGGCCGCCGTTGTCTCCGTTGTCGTCTCCGTTGTTGCCTCCGCTGTCGCCTCCGCTGTCGCCTCCGCTGTCGCCTCCGCTGTCGCCTCCGCTGTCGCCTCGGTTGTCGCGCCCATTACCCCCGGTGCGCCGGATGCCGCCCGCGTCGCGACGAACGCCACCGGATGCTGCACGGCGAGCCGAAGCCCGACGCGTTCGCCGGCCTCGTGCGACAAGTCGCCGTCCACGCGCGCGAGGACTTCGCGTCCCGAGGCCAGCCGCAACGTGTAGAGCTGATCGGCGCCGCGAAACGCGCGGCGCACGAGCAAGGCCTCGAACGGGCTGGCCGGATCGTGCGCAATGTCGTCGGCGCGCAGCAGCACGTCGACGTCGACGGGATACGCGTCCCCCGCGGCGCGCAGCAACTGCTCGGCCAGCGCGGGCGAGACGGCGATTTCCCCGAGTTCGAGTGCAATGCCGCCGCCCCCGGCGTTGCCGCGGAACGTGCCGGGAATGAACGCACCGCGCCCCACGAAATCGGCCACCACGCGATTCGCCGGCGCTCGCCACAGTTCCCGTGCCGGCGACCACTGGGCGATCGCGCCCGCGTGCATCACGCCGATGCGATCGGCCATGGCGAACGCCTCGTGCTGATCGTGCGTGACCAGGATTGCCGTGGCGCCGCTCGCCCGGATGATCTCCCGCACCTCCACGGCCAGACGTTCGCGCAGATCGAGATCGAGGTTCGAAAACGGTTCGTCGAGCAGAAGCAGGGCCGGCGAGGGCGCCAGCGCCCGTGCGAGCGCCACGCGTTGCTGCTGACCGCCGGACAGTTCATGCGGGTACTTGTGGAGCGCCCCGGCCAGCCCTACGCGTTCGGCAAGCGTCGCGACGCGCGCCTCACGTTCGGCGCGTGCCATGCGCCCCAGCCCGAAGGCGATGTTGCGCGCCACGCTCAGATGCGGGAACAGCGCGTAGTCCTGAAACACCACGCCGACGTGGCGCCGCTCGGGTGGCTCGCTCGACCGGGCATTGGCCACCTCATGACCGTCGAGAACGATGCGGCCGCCCGCGAGCGGCTCGAAGCCGCATACCGCGCGCAATACCGTCGTCTTGCCGCAGCCGGACGGCCCGAGCAGGCAGCCGATCTCGCCGCGCGCGAGTGAGAGCGACAGGTCGCGAACGGCCGTGTGTACGTGGCCGGCGGCCGCGTAGTTCACGCTGATGTGGTCGAGCAGCAGATAGGGCAGTGGCATCGGGAGAGGGCGGAAGCGCGTCGTTAAGGATGGTGGGGATCGGGGGGATCGCAGGGGGCAGGCGTCGTTGGCGTCGTAAGAGTCGTAGGCGTCGATCGTAAAGGAGGCCGCAGATCTGGCCGTGGACGACGCGAGGTGTGACGCACCTCGCGAGGCCCGGGCGTTCCGTACCAAATCACTGGGAGACGGCGGGCCGGGCACTTTCCACGGGCCGGGCCGTCAGAGTCACAATTGCGAATGCGTATAATTTACAACGCTTTAGACCGGCGGGCATCCGCCGGTTCCCAAAGGAGGGGGCGCAGAGGGCGGAGCGGGCGCGTGTACGGAGCCATATCTTGTCGCGCACGTTGCCTGCAGCCCCTCTCGCGCCAACCGATCACCGCTTCCACGGCCCTTTACCGATGTCATCGACGCCCCCGCCGCGCGCCGCCGCCGAGCCTGTCTCCACCGATCTGCCGTTGCCGTGCGCGAGCGCGCCGCAAGCGCTGATTGCGCACCGCCTCGTGCGCCGCTCGCGGCGAGGGCGTTGGGCCGGCAGATGGGCATGGCGCCTGGTGGCATGGCTGCCCGCGCTGGTCGTGCTCGTGCCGATGTTCGGCATCGTGGCGGCCGTTGGCGCCGGCGGCGATGCGACCCGTGCCGTTCTCGCGCACATGCTCGACACGGTGTTGCCCGAGTACGCGCTCAATTCGCTGCGCATCTCGCTGGCCGTGAGCGCCGGTGTGGTGGTGATGGGCGTGACGAGCGCCTGGCTCGTCGTGCATTACGCGTTCCCCGGGCGGCGCGTGCTGGAGTGGGCGTTGATCCTCCCGCTCGCGATGCCGGCGTATGTCACCGCTTACGCCTATACCGATTTCCTGCAGTTCGCCGGCCCGGTGCAAAGTGCGCTGCGCCGGCTGCTCGCGGCTGAGCGGCTCGCGTGGTTTCCGGAAATCCGTTCGTGGTACGGCGCGGCGTGGGTCTTTGCCGGCGCGTTCTACCCCTACGTCTATCTGCTTGCGCGCACGGCGTTCCTCGAGCACAGTCAGCGCTTGCTCGAAGCGGCCCGGACGCTCGGGTGCACGCCGGCGCAGGCGTTCGTGCGCGTGGCCTTACCGCTCGCGCGCCCGGCGCTCGCGGCGGGTGTCGCGCTCGTGCTGATGGAGACGCTCGCCGACTACGGCGCCGTGGCCTACTTTGGCGTGCCGACGTTCACGACCGGCATCTACCGCGCCTGGCTGTCGATGGGCGACCGCGTCGCGGCAGCGCAACTTAGCGCGTGCCTGCTGTTCGCGGTGCTGGTGCTGTTGATCGCCGAGGCGCGCAGCCGGGCGCGCCTGCGTTACTACGGGGCGCCGGGCCGCGCTCCGGCAACCTCGCGCCGCGCAGTCTTGCGCGGCGGCAAGGCCTGGTTCGCGACGCTTGCCTGTGCGCTGCCGCTATTCATCGGTTTCGTGCTGCCCGCGCTCATCATGTTACGGCTGGCGCTCGGCGAACTGGATCAGGTGCCATGGTCGCGCTATGGCGAGTGGGTCTACAACACGGTACGTCTCGCGGGGGCGGCCGCGCTCGTGGCGACCGCCTTCGCCGTCGTGCTGGGCTACGCCCGACGCCTCGCCCCCGGTCGCGTGACGCACGTTGCCGTGCGGCTCGTCGGCGTGGGCTACGCGATCCCCGGGGCGGTGATCGCCCTCGGCATCCTCACGCCGGTATTGCGACTCGACTCGTGGCTCGGTGATCGGCTCGGCGCCGAAGGCCTGGTGCTCGCGGGCACGGCGGGCGTGCTCGTCTATGCCTATCTCGTGCGGTTTCTGCCCGCGGCGCTGCAGAGCGTCGACGCCGGCCTCGCGCGCATTCCGCCGAATCTCGACGCCAGCGCGCGCAGCCTCGGCGTGGGCGGCTGGGCGATGCTGCGACGCGTGCACCTGCCGCTGCTGCGCGGCAGCGTACTGACGGCCGCGCTGCTCGTGTTCGTCGACGTCATGAAGGAGTTGCCGGCCACGCTCGCACTGCGGCCATTCAACATGGACACGCTCGCCGTCGTCGCGAGCCACCTGGCCGCGGACGAGCGGCTTGCGGAGGCCGCGGTGCCGGCGCTCACGCTCGTGCTCGTCGGCATGCTGCCGGTGCTGGTGCTCGCGCGCGCGATCGCTCGGCGCCGGTGACGTCATCGCCACCGGCGGCGGCTCGCCGGCCGACGCCGCCCTTCGCGGCGCGCTTGCCGATATCCCGAAAAATACATTTGAACGATCGGGAGTTGCCCCGCCGATAGCGCCGCACTATAGTCAAATCAGACCCGGCAGCGAAACCGGGATGATCGGACGTCAACAACATGCTTGCGATCGTCATTTGCAAATGTTGGCTGTTCATGGCCTTGGCGTCGGCGCCGCCGCCTGAGGCATCGTTCCACGCGGCAGACGGCGGTTGGACGGCGGTGCTGCTCTCGGGGGCGATGCGCTAGCGGTCCTGCGGGGAGGGACCGGCACCTGGACTGGAAGACGGACGCAAGACGTCCGGTGGCGGGGTGCAACCTGTCGGTCCGAAGTGGTTTCGCGCCGCGGCTTTCGCGCCGTCGCCCTGGTGCCATCGCTTCGGTCCCACCGTCTTCGCGCCGTCGCCTTGGCGCCAATGGCGCGCCAGGCGCGAGCTCCCCGCTACCCGCTCGGGCGAGCGTCGTCCGGGCCCGCTCGCCGCCACAGGCGGCTGCCGGTTGTTGTTTTCCTGTGTCGCCGGGGCGGCGCCGAGTGGCGTTTTCGCCACACTCGCCGCAAAATCGCGGTCAATGCAATCCCTTCGGGAGATGGGCATGGCGCTTTGGCGAATCGACCTCGTCTCATTGCGACTGTTCGTGGCCGTTTGCGAAGAGAGCAGCATTGCGCGCGCCGCCGAGCGCGAGTTCATTGCGCCGTCGGCCGTCAGTAAGCGAATCAACGACCTGGAGTCGCTCGTCGGCTCCGCGCTGCTGCAGCGACACAAGTGGGGCGTGCGCGCCACGCCCGCCGGCGAGGCGCTGCTGCACCACGCGCGCAACGTTCTGCGCAGTCTCGAGAAGATGCAGGGCGACCTGTCCGAATACACGAGCGGCGTGCGCGGCCACATTCGCATCTTCGCCAACGTCTCGTCCATCGTCGAAACGCTGCCCGACGAGCTCGGCGCCTTTTTGCGCCGCCATGAAGGCGTGAAGGTCGACCTCGAAGAGCACACCAGCGCGCAGGTGGTGCGTGGCGTGGCCGACGGCGCAACGGACATCGGCATCTGCTGGGACGCGGTCGACACGCGCGACGTCGAGGTCTTCCCATACCGTCACGATCGCATCGTGGTGGTCCTGCACCGCGAACACCCGCTCGCCGGTGCGCAACAGCTGGCCTTTACCGATACGCTCGACTTCGACCACGTCGGCGTACACCCCGACAGCGCCATGTACACCGTGTTGCGCCGGCTCGCCGCCGAGCAGGGCAAGACGGTCAAGTTTCGCATCCACGTCTCGACGTTCGAAGCCGTGTGCCGGATGGTGCGCGCCCAGCTGGGACTGGCCGTGGCGCCGCAGGAAGCCGTGGGCATTTATTCGCAGGTGACGGACGGGGAGGCGTTGCGCATCGTTGCACTCACCGATGCGTGGGCGCAGCGACGTCTCATCGTTTGCGTGCGCCGCTACGACGCGTTGCCGGTCGCCTCGCGCATGCTGGTCGACCATTTGTGCGCACGTAACGTAACAAGGGGTAACACGTGACGTCGCGGGCGGCGAGGCAAGTGACCAGGCAAGTGATGCGGCCGGTGACGTGGCCAGTGAGGCGGCACCGGCGCCAGGCATCGTGAACGACGATGTCTGGCATGCCGAAACACCGCTTGTCGAAGGGCGGGGCGGCGAACGATGCTCTTGGAGCCGATAGCGATTCCGGCCGACGAGCCGGGGCGCGCCTGTATCCCGCATCCGGCGGGGGGAGACACGCGATGACACAAGCCGAAGCGCGCCGCGTGCGCGAGGCCGTGGGACGTCTGATTCTTGTGCTTGCGCTGATGGCGCTGGGCCTCGTGGCGCTGAGCCTGAGCGCCGGCGCCTCGGCCGCACCGACCCAGCCGCTCGAAAAACCGAAGATCACCATCGCCGTCGGCGGCAAGCCCGGCCTCTACTATCTGCCGCTCACGATCGCCGAGCAGCTCGGCTACTTCCGAGAGGAAGGACTCGACGTGACCATCGAGGACTTTGCCGGCGGCTCCAAAGCCCTGCAGGCCGTGGTCGGCGGCAGTGCGGACGTAGGCACCGGTGCATTCGAGCACACGCTCCTCATGCAGACCAAGGGCTTGACGTATCAGTCGTTCGTCGTCCTTGGCGCCGCCCCGCAACTCGTGCTTGGCGTAGTCAGGTCGCATGCCGCGCAGGTCCGCTCGGTCAAGGATCTGAAGGGCATGCGCATCGGCGTGAGCGCGCCGGGCTCGAGCACGCACATGCTGGTCAACGTGGCGCTCACCCAGGCGGGACTCAAGCCGGGTGACGTGTCCATCGTGGGCGTCGGCAGCAACGCGACGGTCGTGGCCGCGGCGCGCGGCGGGCAGGTCGACGCCATTTCCAACGTCGACCCGATGATGACGCTGCTCACCGAATCGGGCGATCTGAAGGTCCTCGTCGACACGCGCACGCAGGCCGGCACGCGGGCCGTGTTCGGCGGGCCGATGCCGGCGGCCGTGATGTACGCCCCCCAGAGCTTCATTCAGAAGCACCCGCGCACGGTGCAGGCGCTGGCCAATGCCATCGTGCGCGCGGACAAGTGGCTGCAGCACGCTTCGGCGGCCGATCTGATCAAGACCGTTCCGGAGCCCTACCTTCTCGGCGACAAGACGCTGTACCTGAAGGCGTTCGACAATTGTCGCGAGGCGTTCTCGCCTGACGGCATGATGCCGCCCGGCGGCCCGGCCACGGCGCTCAGGGCGCTTGCCTCGTTCACCCCCGAGGTCAGGCCCGCGCAGATTCGTCTGGGCGACACTTGGACCAACACTTTCGCTGCGCAAGCCAATCGCCAGTACCCCTGAGGAACGCGCGCTTGCACGCCATGACGCCATGACTCCATCTCGCCAACGCCGTCGCGCGCCTGTCCGGCACGGAACTTGCGCCCGGATCGGGTGAACCCATGCGGCAGACCTCGAGGAGCGGACTCATGCAAGCCACCGTGCGATTGAACGGGCGTGTGCTGTGGTTGAGCGACAGCGTCGACGCCATGAAGCGGCAACTGGCCGGCGAGTCGCTCACGCGCGACGAGGCGGGGCCGCTGCGCGAGCAGATATCGACCGACGAAATCACGCCCGCCCGCGCATGCCTCGCGTTCGACGAGACGCTCGGCGACTACGTGTACGTCGGGTTGCGATGCAGCGAAGGCGCCGACGATCCCGCCGGTGCATTTCCGGTCAGGCCGCGCGCCGTGCGCGAGGGCGGCTTCGTGGTGTCGGTGTCCGGCATGCGTCGCGGCAAGGGCTCGTCGCGCGAGGCAAGTCCCTTCGCCGAGTGGTGCGCGGGCATTCGCATCGTCATTGCGGAGAGCTTCGAGCGCATCTACGCGCAGAACTGTCAGAACCTGGGGCTGTTGATGTCGACCGACCTCACGCTCGCGGAGCGTCTGCAGGCGGGCGACGAGGTGCCCATCGAAGTCTTCCTCGAAGACTGCGACCCGTTGGCCGAAGCGATCGTGCGAAGCGGCGGCCTGTTCAGCTACACGCGCCGGCGGCTCGCGGGCGAGGTGGTGCCGCCGACACCGTCGCATGCCGCGGGGCCGATGACCTATGGCGAGAAGATCGTTGCCCGGGCGCTCGGCGTGCCGCGCGTGCGGGCCGGCGACGCCGTGTTCGTGCCGGCCGACTGGCGCTTCTCGCACGAGTACGTCACGCCGATGGCCGTGAGCTTCCTGCGACATGCCTTCGGCGATGCCGCCCCGGATTTGCACGAGCGCGCGTCGATGCTCTGTTTCGAGGACCATCTCACGCATCTGGAGGCCGTGAGCGCCGACGGCGGCCGTCCCCCGGCGTTGCTCGACGCGGCGCGGCGGCTGGGCGCCGTACAGCGGGAGTTCTGTGCGCAGCACGATCTGCGCCTGCACGGGCGGGCGCCAGGCGGCGGCTCGGAGGGGATTTGCCATGCCCTGATGCTCGAGCGTTATGCGCTGCCCGCACAGGTCGTTGTGGGCACCGATTCACATACGCCGCACTGCGGGGCAATCGGGGCGTTCGCGTTCGGCGTGGGCGCGACCGAGATGGCCAACGCCTGGCTGACGGCAGACGTGCGGCTTGCCGTACCGGGCACCTGTCTCGTGCACCTGCACGGCAAGCTGCCGGCCGGCGTTGGCGCGAAAGACCTCGCGTTGCACCTGCTGCATCTGCCCTACATTCGCGACGGGCGCGCCATCGGCCAGGTCATCGAGTTCGCCGGGCAGGCGGTGGCGCATCTGTCCACGGATGAGCGCGCGACGCTGACCAACATGGTCGCGGAGATCGGCGGGCTCACCGGCCTTGTCGCCCCCGACGCGGAAACCGTGCGGTATCTGCGCGAGCGCCGTGGCATCGACTTCGAGATTGCCCCGTGGATGTCGAGCGATGCGCAGGCGTCCTACGCCCACGTCATCGAAATCGACTGCGCGGGCCTGGAGCCCATGGTGGCCAGCCCCGGCGACCCGGGCAACGGCTTGCCGCTCTCGCGCCTGTCGGCGCCGATTGCCATCGACATCGCCTACGGTGGCTCATGCACGGGCAGCAAGCGCGACGATCTGCGGGCCTGCCACGACGTGCTCGCCTGGGGCCTCGCGCAAGGGCGCCGGGTGGCGGATGGCGTGCGCTTCTACCTGCAGTACGGCAGCGAGGACGTGCGGACGTGGTGCGAGGCGCAGGGCTATACCGAGGTATTCCGCGCAGCGGGCGTGACGCTGCTTGCCCCGGGATGCGGCGCCTGCGTGAATGCCGGGCCCGGCGTGTCGCAAACGGCGGGCGAGGTGGTCATCAGCGCACAGAATCGGAATTTCCCTGGTCGTTCGGGGCCCGGGCAGATGTGGCTGGGCAGCCCCGCCACGGTGGCGGCGAGCGCGCTGGCGGGCTACCTCGTCGGCTTCGATCAATTGCGACGCGACGGCTTCGCAACGCATGCCGGCAGCGCGGTGCGCGACGGCACGGCGAGGCGTGGGGCGCCGCTTCCGGAGGGTAATCGATGCAGGACGTGACCCCTGCGACCCCGATGCCGCTGCAAGGCATCCGCGTCGTGGAGTTTTCGCACATGGTGATGGGGCCGGCATGCGGCATGGTGCTCGGGGACCTCGGCGCGGACGTCATCAAGGTCGAGCCGGTCGGCGGCGACGCCACTCGGCGGCTGCTGGGCACCGGCGCGGGCTTCTTCCGCACGTTCAACCGCAACAAGCGCAGCCTGGCCGTCGACGTCACGCGGCCCGAGGGGCGTGAGCTGATCCTGCGTCTCGTGACGACCGCCGACGTGGTGACGGAGAACTTCAAGCCGGGACGCATGCGACAGATCGGTCTCGATTACGCCACGCTCTCGCGACTCAATCCGGCGCTCGTCTACGTCTGCCTGAAGGGCTTTCTGCCGGGGCCGTATGCCACGCGCACCGCACTCGACGAAGTGGTGCAGATGATGGCCGGGCTCGCGTACATGACGGGGCCGCCGGGGCAGCCGCTGCGCGCCGGGTCGTCGGTCAACGACATCATGGGCGGCGTGTTCGGCGCGCTGGCCGCGCTGGCCGCGCTCTACGAGCGCAAGTCCACGGGGCGCGGGCAGGAAGTGCAGGGCGCGCTGTTCGAGAATTGCGTGCTGCTCGCGGCGCAGCACATGCAGCAATACGCGGTGACGGGCGTGGCGCCGGACCCGATGCCGGCGCGCGTGTCGGCCTGGGGCGTGTACGACGTGTTCACCGCGCGTGACGGCGCGCAGATTTTTCTGGCGGTGGTGAGCGATTCACAGTGGCGCATTTTCTGCGACGTGTTCGGCCGTCAGGATCTCGCCGACGACACGCGACTGACTACCAACAACGACCGCGTGCGCGAGCGCGACTGGCTGCTGCCGTTGCTGCGCGAGATGGTGCTGGGCTTCGACGCGAGCTATCTGGCGGCGGCATTCGAGCGTCACGGGTTGCCGTTTGCGCCGATCGTCAGGCCCCAGGCGCTGTTCGACGACCCGCACCTGCGGGCAAGCGGGGGGCTGGGCGAACTGGAGACCGACGACGGCGAGCGCACGCAGGTGCCGCTGCTGCCGATCACGATGGGCGGACAGCGGCTGCCGGCACGTCGGCCGCTGCCCTCGACCGGGGAACATACCGACGAAATTCTGCGGGATCTGGGTTATCGCGACGCGCAGATCGCCAAGCTGCGGAGCGACGGTGTCGTGGCCGGACCGATGGACGGGCGCGCGCCCGGGGCGCTCGCCGGCGCCAACGCGCCGGACAATGGCGCCGGGCCCGTGCTGTGGGAGGGCGGCCACGATTGAGGGGAGGCGAACCTGCGCCGTGGCGGGGGCGCGTCTGGCAGCGAAGGCGGCGCGCGCCGCGAGCCATCCCGTAATCCGATGATTCGGAGTTGTCCGAACCGCTTATGCCCGCTCTCTGCTTGCGGGCAGTCGCCCTGGCGCGGTACGGTGTGGCTATCCCACCGTCATCATTCGCCACGTCATGAGCCAATCATCCGACAGATCCGACAGATCCGACACATCCGACACATCCGACACATCGGATACGCCCGGCACGTCCGGCGCACCGCGCAGCGATCGCGGCAGGAACGCCGCCGAGTCTTCCGATCCGTCTTTCACCGCGCCGCAACTGCCGCTCGCGGGCGTCGTGGTGCTCGACCTCACACGTCTGCTGCCCGGTCCGCTGGCGGGCATGCGGCTCGCGGAGATGGGGGCGGAGGTCATCAAGATCGAGGACAGGGGCTCGGGCGACTACGCGCGCGAGATGATGCTGGGCGAGGGTGAATCCGCGCCGAGCGCGTTCTGGCGGCTGCTCAATCGTGGCAAGACGGTGGCGCGCCTCGACCTGAAGGACGACGCGGACCGCACGACGTTCCTCGGGCACGTCGCGCGTGCGCACGTGCTGCTCGAAGGGTTTCGGCCCGGCGTGATGGCGCGCCTTGGCTTCGGTTACGAGACGCTGGCGCGGCATCGGCCGTCGCTCGTGATGGCGTCGATCTCAGGGTACGGACAGCACGGACCGATGTCGCAGGCGGCCGGGCACGACATCAACTACATCGGCTACGCCGGCGTGCTCGACCAGTTGTGCGATGCGGGCGACGCGCCCATCGTGCCCAATTTCCAGATCGGCGACCTTTATGGCGGCGCACAGGCGGCAGTGCAGGCCGTGCTCGCGGCACTGGTCTCGGCGCAGCGGACGGGGCGCGGACGATGGCTCGACATTTCAATGACGCACGAGGTGTTCCGATCGAACCTCGTGCCGGCCGTCGCCATGCATCGGCAAGGGCGGGCGCCGCGCGCCGGCGACGACCTGCTCAACGGCGGCGTGCCGTGCTATCAGGTCTATCGCACGCGGGACGGGCGTTACATGGCGGTGGGTGCGCTCGAGCTCAAGTTCTGGCAGACCCTGTGCGACGTGCTCGGACGCAGTGACTGGAAGTCTCGCCACTGGTCGCTCGGGCAGGCGGTCGGCGCCGAGGACGCTCGCACGCTGCAGGCCGAACTCGCGGCGGTGTTCGCGAGCGCCACGCAGGCAGAGTGGACCGCGCGTTTTGCGCACGCCGATTGCTGCGTCACGCCGGTGCTCCGGCTTGAAGAAGCGATGGCGCATCCGCTTTTCGCCGAGGCGCGCGAAGCGTTGGTGCCTTGAAGCAGCCGTGGGGCCGCGAGGCGAGATTGAAGAGGGGGTGATTGAAGAGGGGGTGATTGAAGAGGGGGTGATTGAAGAGGGGCGTGATTGACCAGGAGGTCTGTAAGGAGGGCGCGTTACCGATTGTCACAATTTTCCGCCGGTGCTGGTGCGAAGTCGGCGCGTTGATCGCGTAGAGTCGGTCGCTGATCGATAGCGAACGACTCATGACCCAACGGTATGGACTGCACGGGCGGCTTGCGCGGCGGCCGCGACGACAACGACATGCGCAGCCGGTGCGGGCAGTGCCGCCAGTGCCGGTGCCGCCAGTACGATGGGCGCCACGGCTGGCACAACCGGCATACGCGCTGGCGGCGCTGGCTCTCGCCGTGTGCGCGGGGTGCGCGTCGTATCAGGACGCGCCTACGGATCGCGGCAAGGTCCGTTCGACGTCCATGACCACCGCGGACCTTGCGCAGACTGACATCAACCGCATGGCCACGCTCGGCATGCGAGCGAATCTGGAGAGCCTCTATCGGCTCGCGGACAAGCTGTACAAGCGCAATCCGCGTGAATGGCGCAAGAGCGGGGCGGCAACGCAGGCGCAGGCGATGGCGCGGTTGCGTGCGTGCGTCGAGGAGCGTCGAAGCTTGCCCGGACTGAAGGATCTGCGCGACGTGAAGGCGCTGTCGCTGTCGCTCGAACCGTCGTTCGACGGCGATCGGGTGGCGGCCTTCGTCTTTAGCCTGGCAGACACGATCATCACGGCGCACGGCGGTGCCACGGTGTTCTACCTGAGCGACGGACTCGACGCGCAGCGCATCTACAACGCCGCACGCAACGTCGAGATCGCGGCATGGCTGCTGGCGAGCCGCCACGACCTGTCCGGGCGGCCGCTGCTGCTGGCCAACGAAATGGCGGACGTACGCAATGTGAGCTTCGAGCGCGAATTCGGCAAAATCATCGGCCGGCTCGATCTGCTCGCCGAAATGCTCGACGAGAAGTACCGCCGCGCAGGCATCGGGTATGTCCAGAACCTGCTCGGCGCTCAATTCCTGCAGTTCCTGCCCGTGCGGTGAGACGATGTCACGGACGAGGCGCATACGTTGCGCGAATGCTGTATATTTGCACAGTGTTTTTGCCTGTCCGCCATGTCCACCACCACGCGCAAGATCATCCACTGCGACGCCGACTGTTTCTACGCCTCGGTCGAGATGCGTGACAACCCGTCGTTGCGAGGCATCCCGCTGGCCGTCGGCGGACAGCCTGACCAGCGCGGCGTGGTGGCGACCTGCAACTACGAAGCCCGGGCCTTCGGGGTGCGCTCGGCCATGCCGTCGGCACAGGCGCTCAAGCTTTGCCCGAGCCTGCACATCATCCCGCCGTCGATGGACCGCTATCGCGAGGCGTCGCAACGCATCATGGCGATTTATCGCGATTACACCGAACTGGTGGAGCCGCTGTCACTGGACGAGGCATATCTCGATGTCACTCTCAGTGAGCGATGCGAAGGATCGGCCACGCTCATCGCCCGCGAGATTCGCGCGCGCGTCGCCGCCGAAGTGGGGCTGACCGTCTCGGCCGGCGTGGCCCCGAACAAGTTCATCGCCAAGATCGCCAGCGACTGGCGCAAACCGGACGGCATGTTCGTCGTGCGGCCGGCCGAAGTCGACGCGTTTGTGGCCGCGCTTCCCGTCGAACGCCTGTTCGGCGTGGGCAAGGTCACCGCAGAGAAACTGCGCGCGCTCGGCGTGGATTCGTGCGGCGACCTGCGCCGCCATTCCATGACCGAGCTGATCGACCGTTTCGGCGTGTTCGGGCAACGGTTGTACGAGCGTTGCCGCGGTATCGACACGAGGGAGGTGTCGCCGGAGCGCGAGCGCAAATCGATCAGCGTCGAGACGACTTACACGCGTGACTTGCGCACGCTGGCCGACTGCGCCACGGCCCTCGAGCCGTTGCTGCACCAGTTGGCCCAGCGGATCGAACGGGCGCGCCGCAGCGAGCCGCTCGCAGTGGCCAAGGTCTTCGTCAAGATTCGCTTTGCCGACTTTTCACGCACGACGGCCGAAGCGGGCGCGCTTGGCGTCGATCCTGCGCAGTGCCATCAACTGCTCGCACAAGCTGTCGGACGCCGGCGCAAGCCCGTCCGCCTGCTGGGCGTGGGGGTGCGGCTGCTCGAGGCGCAGGCGACGCGGCAATTGCGGCTTTTCGACGACTGGGACGGCGGTGCGTCGCTCGGTCGGGCTGGCGCGGGCGATAATGAAACATCGCAAACGTAGCTCGAACGCGCGGGAGGTGGGGGATGGCGGAGATCATCGAAGTCATGCTGCGGCTGATGGCCGCGCTCGTGCTGGGCGGCATGGTCGGGCTCAACCGGAACCTGCACCACAAGTCCGTCGGGCTACGCACGCTGGCCATCGTCTCGTTCGGTTCAGCCTTGTTCGTGCTGGCCGTCGTACCATTCCCCGGGACGTCGCTGTCCTATGACGCCTCGTCGGTGAGCCGGGTGGTGCAGGGTATCGTTGCGGGGATCGGTTTTCTCGGCGCAGGCTGCATCGTCCGGCCGAACCGCGGCGGCTCGGTACATGGCTTTACCACGGCGGCGGCGCTCTGGAGCACCACTGGCATCGGCATCATCTGCGGGCTGGGACGCTGGCACATCGCCGTCGCGGCGATGGTGTTGCTGCTCATCGTGCTGGCGGTCGGCGGGCCGATCGAGGATATCGCGCACAGGTGGCTGGGGCACGACGAGCCGGAAAAGGGGGCGTCGGGTGCATCGCGGGAAGCGTCGCCGGACGAGGACGTGCCGGCGCGGCATGAGCGCGACGGCAAGTGAGCGCTGCCGCGCGTCGGCAGAAGATGGACATCGCCGTCTCCTTGCCCCGGACATCAGGGGCAGACTCCTGCGGATACCGAAGAAAAATGCCCGCCGAAGCGGGCAAATGACGTTGTCGCAGTACCCCCAAAAGGACGTAAGAGGGCGATTTCATTTTGGTCAGCCGGCCATCGTTCGCCAATCGGGGCTTGCCCGATTAGGGAAAGCACGTTCGGGAGACTACGTAACGGCGTTGCCGGGCGCGGGCCTCGCGATACCGTTCATTGCAGCGCGCGCAGCTCCGTGGCGCGAGCGCGCGCAACGCGAAGCCCGTCGGCCTGCAGTGTGAGCGTGGCCGCATCGGCTTGTTGTGCGGCGTCGGCCGGCGTCGTGTAGGTCGCGATGGCCGCTTGTCGCTCGCGACGGAAACGCTCGCTGATCGGCGCACACTCGGTCGCCGCTTCGTCGGCAAGCCGGGCCGGATCGGGCACGAGGTTGACGTAGCGCGCGACATGACCGTAGAGGCAAGTGCGGTATTGGGCCGCGGCAGCGTCTGCGGCCACCAGGTGGCGCTCGCGCAGGGTCGCGGCGTCGGACGCCGCGGGGCGGGTTGCTGACGCCGGCGCCGACGGGCTTGACGGGGTCGCGCAGCCGGTCAGCAGTAGCGCGGCCACCGCGCAAAGCCGCATTGGCGCGAGGCGACGCGCGCCGGCCAAAGTCGGAAACATCCGAGTCATGAAGTCGTCCATGCCGATGGCATAAAGTTCGCGATGCCGATATGGTACGGGATTCGAGGAACCCACCCGAGGCAGGTGCGACGCGTGTCGCACCATTCCGACATGAGCGAATTCCACAAGGGACTGGTGTGGCTGCGGCGCGACTTGCGCTGCACGGATAACGCGACGCTGGCGCAGGCGCTGGCGGCGTGCGCTCAGGTGTATGTCGCATTCGTCTTCGATACGACGATCCTTGCCGACCTGCCGCGCGACGACCGTCGCGTGGCGTTCATCCACGACAGTGTCACCGAACTCGCACAGGCGCTCGAGCGCGAGGGGGGCGCGCTGATGGTGCGGCACGGAGATCCGGTGACGGAGATCCCCGCGCTCGCGCAGTCGCTTGGCGTGCAGGCGGTGTTTGCCGGCCGCGACTACGAGCCCGCGGCGCTCGCCCGAGACCGCGCGGTGTCGCGAGCGCTCGACGCACTCGGCATGCGTTTCGAACTGATCAAGGACCATGTGATCTTCGAGCGCAGCGAGATCCTGAGCGCGCAAGGAGAACCGTACAGCGTCTTCACGCCCTATCAGCGCGCGTGGTTGAGGCAGGTCCGGCCAGCCGATCTGGCGCCGCACGGGCGGGCGACCGATCTGAAGCGGCTGGCCCCGGCGCCGCCGGACGTGGGGGCGGTGCCGACGCTGGCGGCGCTCGGTTTCGACGTGCCTGAGGCGCGGCACATGGCAATCCCTGCCGGCGAGCGCGGCGCGCGGCAATTGCTGGACGATTTCCTGCCGCGCATGGCGCACTACCACGAGCGTCGCGACTACCCGGCGGTGCGCGGCCCGAGCTATCTTTCCGTCCATCTGCGTTTCGGCACCCTCTCGATTCGCACGCTGGCGCGCGAGGCCCATGCCGCAATGCTGGGCGGCGGCGAGGCCGGCCGCGGCGCTCAGGCGTGGCTGGGCGAGCTGATCTGGCGCGAGTTCTACTTCATGATCCTGCATCACCACCCATGCGTGGTCGAGCGCGCGTTCAAGCCCGCCTGCGACGCCATCGTATGGGCCAGCGGCGCGGCGGCGGACGCCCATTTCGCGGCATGGTGCGAGGGCCGGACGGGCTATCCGCTGGTGGACGCCGCCATGCGGCAGATCCGCCAGACGGGCTACATGCACAACCGGTTGCGCATGGTGGCGGCGAGCTTTCTGGTGAAGGACCTGGGCATCGACTGGCGTCGCGGGGAGGCCTACTTTGCCCGGGCGCTCAACGACTTCGATCTGGCGGCGAACAACGGTGGCTGGCAGTGGGCGGCCTCCACCGGCTGCGACGCACAACCATACTTCCGGATCTTCAATCCGGTCACCCAGTCCGAGAAGTTCGACCCTCAGGGGCGTTTCATAAGGAAATACGTGCCGGAACTCGCTGGCCTGCCGGGCAAGGCCGTCCATGCGCCATGGCGCGCCGATGCCGACGTGCTCGCGGCGGCGAACGTGACGTTGGGCCGCGATTATCCGCACCCGGTGGTGGCGCACGATGTCGCACGCAGGCAGACGCTGGCGCGGTACGCGGTCGTGAAGACGCCTGCCGTCTCGCGCCGTGCGACGGAGGGCGGCGCACCGGCATGAGGTGATGTGGATGCGCTGCCGCGGCGCGTCATCGCGGCCGGCCGCGCGAACCGCCGCGAACGCACCCGCCTGGCAAAACCGCAAAAAGCGTCGGTGTATACCCCCGTCAACTTTTTCCGTGACCGGCCGTTGATACAGGTATGGCACGCAAGAGGCCTGGGCTCCGGTAACGATTCGCAACGTCGGGGGGCGTTTGCGGGTGTTAGGGAGGATGCCGCCATAACAACGAAGCAACGGCTCGGACGCGAGTCAGGGCAGGCCAAAACCACACGGGGAAGCTGACCCGACGCTGCCGCGAGGACGGTAGCTTCGTCATCACGAGGTCGGTAAAGCGCGAGTGCCCGGGACGTCACGGTTCCGGGCATTTTTTTGCCTCGCTGCCTCGCCGGTGGGCGCCGTCGGCGGCCGCGCGGGCGCGCCTCGGGGGCGCCAGCCGAGGGCCCCCGATCAGGCGCGCGATTGGCTCGCGACCAGGCCCGCGATCAGGCCGGCGATCAGGCGGGCGATTGGGCTCGCGATCAGGCCCGCGACCAGGCGCACGACGCAGCCGCTATCTCACAACAGGGTTCCGACAACGGTGCGCTGACTACCGTGCCGTGACACCGCATGCCAATACGATCCAGACCGCCAGATTGAACGGAAGCGTGAAGTAGGGCCATCCCAGCGGTTCGAGCCAGGTCCCGAGGCCGACGCAGAGCAAGGCCGCGAATCCGGCGCCGACAAGGCGCAGCAGGGGGCGGCGCCCGAACGCGCCCAGGCCCAACGCCGCGAGAAACGCATTCACGCCAATGCCGACGGCATGCCCCGCCAGTGCGGGCCAGTGCGCTGCCATGAGCGCCAGCACCGACCACACGAGAACGCCTGCGGCGAGCGCCCACAACGTCGCGCGTAGATTCCAGAGCGCCAGCACGTACCAGACCAGCAGTCCGAGCACGAGCGGCGCCACGAATACGACTTGTCCGACGGCACAGAAAACGAACCCCGGCGTGCCCATGCTGCAGCCGGGCGCACCAACGCGCGGCATCAGCCCGAGCCACGATTGCGCGGCCCACGACAACATCATGACGCCAACGAACGGCCCGGTCAGGGCGGGAACGTTGCGGCGGACGAGGGCCGCGGTTGCGGGTACCGTCAGGCAGACGCAGGCGACGAGCCACAGCGCATAGGCCGCATCCGGCTGCCAGAACGCGCTGAACGCGATGCCCGTGAGCGCGCCGTTGTACCCGAACAACCCGACGCGCCGAGCCTCGCGCGGGAGCTGCAGTCCGAGCGCGACCACCGACGCGGTAACGCTCGCGGCCAGTCCGCTCAGCGCGGCAGTCCAGTCAGCCAACGCGAGTACGGCAAACAACAGCAACCCGGCGCCGGCCGACGGAATGAAGTAAATCTGCGCAAAACTGGCCGCCGTGCCATGCAACGCCGACGTCAACCAGCGACGCGAGAGGAGGGCCGGGCGAAGCGAAATCGACGCGGGCGTGGATGGGAGCGAGGGCATCGGCAGCGGATGAGCACGAACGCATGGGCGGACCTGCGTGGGCGGGGGGCATCGGGAGAGCTCCGCACAAGCCGTCCGTCGCGCGAGACGGAATCGAATGGGCGCGAGCTTACGCCGAACGGCGCAGGCCGGGCGCATGCGGGCGTTATAGTCCGTATTCGAGCCGGCACATCAGCCCGGTGATCACCTGGTGGTTGGCCTGGCGGTCGGCCTGGTGCTCCGGCCTCGAATCCTCCCGGATGCGTGGGAGGGGCGAGCACGCCAGGGTGCGGTGGAGGCGAGCGGCTGCCGCCCCCAGAAAGAAAACCCGCGCTCAACGGCGCGGGTGTTGTCCGACAGACGTTGCGGATGTCGGCGACGTTGCCGACATCGCTTTATTTGCCGCCGCCCTTCGCGGGTTTGGCGGCCCAGCTGTCTTTGAGCGACACGATGCGATTGAACACCGGCTTGCCCGGGACCGAATCGTGGCGGTCCGCCACGAAGTAGCCGTGGCGCTCGAACTGCACGCGGTCTTCGGGCTTAACGCTCAGCAGTTCCGGCTCGACGTATGCTTGCGTCACGCGCTTGGCGTCCGGGTTGATGTAATCGAGGAAGTTCTTCTCCCCGGCGTCCGGATTCGGATCGAGGAACAGACGGTCGTAGATGCGCACTTCGGCGGCCAGTGCGTGCGGCGCGCTCACCCAGTGAATGTTGCCCTTGACCTTGTAGTTGTCCGCGCCCGGCGTGCCCGAACGGCTGTCTTCGAAGTAGTTGCAGTGCACGGCGATCACGTTGCCGTTCGCATCGGTATCGAAGCCCGTGCACTCCACGACGTAGCCATAGCGCAGGCGGACCTTGTTGCCCGGGAACAGGCGGAAGAAGCCCTTGACCGGCTCGGCCTGGAAGTCCTCGCGCTCGATCCACAGCTCGCGCGAAATCGGGAACGTGCGCATGCCGCGCTCGGGGAAGTGCGGGTGTACCGGAGCCTGGCAGTCTTCCTGCTTGCCTTGCGGATAGTTGTCGATGATCAGCTTGAGCGGATCGAGCACGGCCGTGGCACGCGGCGCCTTCGGATCGAGGTCATCGCGCAGCGCCTGCTCGAGAATGCTCATGTCGATCCACGAGGCGGACTTGGCCACGCCTATGCGCTCGCAGAACAGTTGCAGGCTTTCCGGCGAAAAGCCGCGACGGCGCAGGCCGACGAGCGTCGGCATGCGCGGGTCGTCCCAGCCGTCAACGTACTTTTCGTCGACGAGCTGACGCAGCTTGCGCTTGCTCGTGATCGCGTAGGTGAGCTGCAGGCGCGCGAACTCGATCTGTTGCGGCGTCGGGCGCGTGAACATGCCGGCGTCGGCCAGCTCGCCGAGCACCCAGTCGTAGAACGGGCGCTGGTCTTCGAACTCCAGCGTGCACAGGCTGTGCGTGATGTTCTCGATCGCGTCCTCGAGCGGGTGCGCGTAGGTGTACATCGGGTAGATGCACCAGGCGTCGCCCGTGCGATGGTGATGCGCATGGCGAATGCGGTAGATGGCCGGGTCGCGCAGATTGATGTTGGGCGACGCCATGTCGATCTTCGCACGCAGCACGTGCGTGCCGTCGGCGAATTCGCCCGCGCGCATGCGGCGGAACAGGTCGAGGTTCTCCTCGACCGAGCGGTTGCGGAACGGCGAATCCTTGCCCGGCTCGGTAAGCGTGCCGCGGTTGGCGCGCATGTCCTCGGCGCTCTGGCTGTCGACGTAGGCCTTGCCGCGCTGAATCAGGATTTCGGCGCCCTGATAGAGCTGCTCGAAATAGTCGCTCGCGAAATAGAGATGTTCCTTCTGCGGCGTGTCGTAACGGAAGCCGAGCCATTTGACCATGTCGATGATCGAGTCGACGTACTCGGTGTCTTCCTTCTCGGGGTTGGTGTCGTCGAAGCGCAGATGGCACACGCCGCCGTAGTCGCGCGCCACGCCGAAGTTCAGGCAGATCGCCTTGGCGTGACCGATGTGCAGATAGCCGTTGGGCTCGGGCGGAAAACGCGTCTCGACGCGCTGGCCCCATTTGCCCGACCGGTTGTCTTCGTCAATAATGTTGCGGATGAAATTGGATGCCGCGTTCAGCTCTGTGCTCATGCCTGTCCAGTGTTCGGTGTTTGGCGAACATTCTACCGTACCGCACTGCACCACGGGCGAGCGACGACGCGCGTTTGCGCTCGACGAGGGCCGCCTGAAGGCGCTGGGCCCGCCTGCCGATCGGGGCCGGGCGCGACGCCGAAGCGCGCGCTCGCCTTGGACGGGGGGACGGTCGGGGCGGGGCCCACGCCCCGAAAGCGGAGCATCGGCCGCCGGTCGGCCGGAAGGAGGCGGAAGGAGGCGGAAGGAGGCGATGGGCCAGCCTTGTCTCGCCGGGCGCCTACATGGTGTTGCGCTGCCCCGGCCAGTTGGCATAGGAGAGCAGCCACAGGGAAATGATGTTGACGATCGGGATGAAGGCCAGTACGGTGAGCCACGGCGAGAGGCCGAGGCGCGTGAGAATCCGCCAGACGGGAATGCCAACGAGCACAATGCCGATGAGCAAGCCGAGAAGTCCGTTGAACATACGATCTCTCCCCTGAAGTCCCGCCGGCGGCGGGTTGACGCCAAGTATAGCGAGACGACCGCCCATCGCCAGCGCTGGATTGTTCTATCCTGAAAACACTGCCGGTCCCGCCGGCGGCTCTGTGAGTGACCCTTTCAGGGAGGACATCATGGAACTGCACCTCCAGTCGCATCGCTTCACGCACCGCTCGCCCGACTGGGCGGCGGCCGCCGTCGCCGGCTTCGTGGCCTGCGCCTTTTTCTGCGCCGTCGAAATGCTCATGGTGCTGCTGGTCACCGGCCAGAGTCCGTGGGTGCCGCCGCGCATGGTCGCCGCCATCGTGCTCGGGCCGGGCATCCTGTCGCAGCCCGCCACGTTCGATGTGTCCATCGTGGCCATGGCGCTCATGGTCCACGCGGCCATCGGCGTCGTGCTGGGCGTGGTGCTCGGCGCCATCATCGCGCCGTTCCGGCTCGACTCCGACGTCGTCACGGTCTCGATTGCCGGCGCCGTGTTCGGACTCGTGGTCTACGCCGTCAACTTCTACGTGATGACGCAACTGTTCCCCTGGTTCATCGAGTCGCGCTCCTGGATCATGGTGGCCGGGCATGTGATCTTCGGCGCGTTCGCCGGCTACATGTACTGGATTCTCGCGAAAATCGACGACCGTACCGTAATGCCGTGAGCCCTGCCGGGACGGGCGTGCGCCCGATCGGACCGGCGAACCCGGGCGGCCGCGCCCCCGCCCGGAGAGGGGTTGCCGCCCGTCGATGCACGGGACGCTGTTTTCTGATATCATTCGTCAACTGCGTCGATCTGCCCGTCAACTTCGGGACCGAATGAACGCAGTTCTCGTGGCATGAAACGCCGGGCAACGCTCCTGTCCGTCCGGCGACGGCCACCGCACAACACGATTACCACTACACAGATGTGTCGCGCGGGGTGTGCCGCCACATGTCGCCACGTGCGGCCATGTGCCGACCCAAAGAGGCCGGGAACGCTTCGACGCGGGTTCGTAACGAACTCGGATAGTTCGACGTTCTTGCCGCCGGGCCCGTGGGCCGGCACGCCGCCATTCCCCCGAAACAGGAAGTTGCCCAGGATCGCTTGTCCGCGCATTGCGTGGTGCCGGCGCGCATGGGGCCACTCGCCGCACGCCGTCTCCCGTCGACCCAATGCGTCGCATGTCAGTCACGCCAATGTCGCGTGGCCGTCACATTGGGCCGATACGCTGCGTGCACTTCACGGAAACATTTGTGCGGTTTTGCACTCTCATCACCGTAAGCCGATTCGAGAGGGATAGTTATCAGTCATATTTTTTGCAGTAAGAAGGAACAGAAAATGAAAACAACGCAATATCAGGAATTCCAGTACAGCGTGCGCGCCGTCGAGCGCGACAACGCCCGTTGGGACGCTTTCTACGAAATCCATCGTCCGACCAGCCAGGGTATGGAAAAGGTCGGCGTCTATCAGGTACAGACGGCCTACGGCTTCGCCACGCAAGGCAACGCACTCGATGACGCGGAGCGCAACGCCCGTGCCGACATCGAGCAGGGCATCGTCTACTATCAGTAAGCCGGCCTTTCTGCCGTCCATTCCCCTTGCGTGATGCTGGCATCGTCATCTGGCGACGGTGCTATAGTCCCGCCTTTCACACCGCAAGTCGTGCGAGGCTGGAGAGTCGGCAATGGAATGGATGTGCAAGTCGTTCGATGAATTGGGCAGCGCGCTGCTGTACCGCATCCTGTCGGCGCGCAACGCCGTCTTCGTGGTCGAGCAACGGTGTCCGTATCAGGACATCGACGGACGCGACCCGCATAGCCTCCATCTCGTGGCTCAGGCGCGCGACGAAGCCAATCGGCTGCAGATCGCCGCGTACCTGCGCCTGCTTCCCCCGGGCCTCGCCTACGAGGAGGCGTCGATCGGACGGGTGATCACCACCGCCGCCTATCGCGGCACGGGGCTGGGACGCGAGCTGCTCGCCCGCGCCGTCGCGATCGCCGAAATGCAATGGCCAGAGACGCCATTGCGCATCGGCGCGCAGGCCCACCTCGAAGCGTTTTATGGCGGATTCGGATTCGTCAAGGCCAGCGAGCCATACGACGAGGACGGCATCCTCCACATCGAGATGGTGCGTGCCGCAGTGAGCGCATTAGTCTGAGCGCGGCCATGCCGCGGCGCCGCGCCCCCAGTCCCCTTCTCCGCCCGGGCCGCCGTGCCCGGCACTACAATAGTGCTTTTGCGGTTCTCGCGTTTCCCGACACATGGCCTTGTATTCCATCACGGGCGCCCAACTGGCGTTCGGTCACGTGGCATTGCTCGACAATGCCGATTTTTCGCTCGAAGCCGGCGAGCGCGTCGGACTGATCGGGCGCAACGGCGCCGGCAAGTCGTCGCTGCTCAAGATCGTGGCGGGACTCACCGCGCCGGATGACGGCCTCGTCGCGCGCCAGGCCGACCTGCACACCGTCTACGTGCCGCAGGAGCCCGAATTCGACGGCGAGAAGCGCGTGTTCGACGTCGTCTCGCTCGGCCTGGGCGAATGGCATGAACTGCTCTCCGACTACGACAGCACCGCGAGCGCGCTGGCCAAGGCGCCCGAGGGCGCGGAGCACGACGCGCTGCTCGCCCGTCTGAACGCGTTGCAGTCGTCGCTCGATGCCGCCGACGCGTGGCAGCTGAAAACACGCGTGGAGACGACCATCGCGCAACTGGGCCTCGATGCCCATGCACGCGTGGGCGACCTGTCCGGCGGGATGCAAAAGCGCGTCTCGCTCGCGCAGGCTTGGGTGGCGCGTCCGGACGTGCTGTTGCTCGACGAGCCGACCAACCACCTCGACTTCGACGCCATTCGCTGGCTCGAGGAACTGCTGATCGGCTTTCGCGGCGCGCTGCTGTTCATCACGCACGACCGCAGTTTCCTCGATCGCGTGGCCACTCGCATCGTCGAGCTCGATCGCGGACGTCTGCTCTCCTATCCGGGCAACTTCACGCAGTACCAGGAGCGCAAGGCTGCGCAACTCGAAGTCGAGCGCGTGGAGAACGAGAAATTCGACAAGCTGCTCGCGCAGGAAGAGGTGTGGATCCGCAAGGGCGTCGAGGCGCGCCGCACGCGCAGCGTGTCGCGCATCGAGCGCCTCAAGGCGATGCGCAGCGAGCGTGCCGAGCGCCGCGAAATCCAGGGCAACGTGCGCATGGATGTGGCGCAGGCGGAGAAGTCCGGCAAGATCGTCGCCGAACTCACCAACGTGACGAAGGCCTATGACGCGCGCGTCGTCGTGCGCGACTTTTCCGCAACGCTCATGCGCGGCGACAAGGTCGGCCTCGTCGGCCCGAACGGCGTGGGCAAGACGACGCTGCTCAAGCTCATCCTCGGCGAGATCGCCCCTGACAGCGGCCAGATCCGCGTTGGCACGAACCTGCAGGTGGCGTACTTCGACCAGATGCGCGCGCAGCTCGATCCCGAGAAGAGCCTGCTCGACACCATCAGCCCGGGCAGCGACTGGATCGAGATCAACGGCGCGCGCAAGCACGTGATGAGCTATCTGGGCGACTTCCTGTTCTCGCCGGAGCGCGCGCGCTCGCCGGTGAAGTCGCTCTCCGGCGGGGAGCGCAATCGCCTGCTGCTCGCACGCCTGTTTGCGCGTCCGGCCAATGTGCTGGTGCTCGACGAGCCCACCAACGACCTCGACATCCCAACGCTGGAACTGCTCGAAGAACTGCTCGAAGAGTACGGCGGCACGGTGTTCCTGGTGAGCCACGACCGCACGTTCCTCGATAACGTCGTGACGTCCGTCATCGCGGCCGAGGGCGACGGCAACTGGCGCGAGTACGTGGGCGGTTTTACCGATTGGCAGGTGCAACGCGAGCGCGCCCAGGCGCTGGCCGCGCAGCGCGCGCCGGCCGAGGACGCGGCCAAGGACGTCCCGAGCGCGCCCAGGCGCAGCGCCAACCGCACGGTCAAGCTCAGCTACAAGGAGCAACGCGAACTCGACGGCCTGCCCGAGCATATCGCGGCCCTCGAAGCGGAGCAGAAAGACGCCGCGGCCAAGCTCGAGGATGGCGCCATCTTTGTGAAAGATCCGGCAGCGGGGGCAGCATTGTCCGAACGTTTCGAGGCCATTGAACTGGAATTGCTCGAAGCGCTCGAACGCTGGGAAGTGCTCGAGGCCAAGCAGCGCGGCGAGAGCGCGTAACACGCCTGCGCCATGCGCGTCATCTGGCGAGCGGCGCACGGCGGACGGCCGGGGTATCCGGGGCGCGTCGCGTTCGGCTGTCGGCCACGTCGCGCGATGCGCTTGTCGAGTGACAGTACAATAGGCCGCGATTCATCGGGCGGCCCCGCACCCGGGCCACCCGAGCCGGTGCCAGGCGCACTCGGCGTGCTCATTCTGTGGGCGCCGAAATGCAAGTCGTTGATCCGGCGTCACTTTTGTCATGTGTTAATGGGTTTTCCCCGTGGTTGTCCACAGGATTTGTGGATAATCGACGGGCGCTGCACCCCAATTCAGTCACGCTATGTCGAAAAAAAACACGCCCGCCCAATACAGTGAAGCTTCCATCAAGGTCCTGAAGGGCCTCGAGCCGGTCAAGCAGCGCCCGGGCATGTACACCCGCACGGAAAATCCGCTGCATATCATTCAGGAAGTCATCGACAACGCTTCGGACGAAGCGCTGGGCGGTTACGGCAAGCAGATTCTCGTCACCCTCAACAAGGACGGCTCGGTCAGTGTCGAGGATGACGGTCGCGGCATTCCCGTCGGCATCCATCCCGAGGAAGGCGTGCCGGTCGTGGAGATCGTGTTCACGCGGCTGCATGCGGGCGGCAAGTTCGACAAGGCCGCCGGCGGCGCCTACACCTTCTCCGGCGGCTTGCACGGCGTGGGCGTGTCGGTCACCAACGCGCTGGCCACGCGCCTTGCCGTGACCGTCTGGCGCGACGCTCAGGTCTCCGAACTCGAATTCGCCGACGGCGGCAACGTCAGCGTGGCGCTGCATTCGCGCCCCGCGCAACGCGGCGAGAAGAAGAGCGGCACGCGTGTGACCGTCTGGCCCGACGCAAAGTACTTCGACAGCCCCACGCTGCCGCTCGGTGAGCTCCAGCGACTGCTGCGCTCGAAGGCCGTGCTGTTGCCGGGCGTGCGCGTCACGCTGCGTCAGGAGAAGAACGGCGAAGAGCAATCGTGGTTCTACGAGCAGGGCCTGCGCGGCTATCTCGTGGAAGCGCTGGGGGGCGCCGAGCCGCTCATTCCGCTGTTCGAGGGCGAGCGCTTCGCCGACGGCAACGAAGACAGCTTCGCCGAGGGCGAGGGCGCGGCCTGGGTCGTCGCCTGGACGGAAGATGGCGCGCAGGTGCGCGAGTCCTACGTCAACCTGATCCCGACGCCGGCCGGCGGCACGCACGAATCGGGCCTGCGCGAAGGCCTGTTCCAGGCGGTGCGCGGCTTCATCGAGTTGCACAACCTGCAGCCCAAGGGCGTGAAACTGCTGCCGGAAGACGTCTTCTCGCGCGTGTCTTTCGTGCTCTCCGCGAAGGTGCTCGATCCGCAGTTCCAGGGCCAGATCAAGGAGCGGCTGAACAGCCGCGACGCGGTGCGCCTCGTGTCGTCTTTCACGCGTCCGGCGCTCGAATTGTGGCTCAACCATCACGTCGAACACGGCAAGAAGCTCGCCGAGCTCGTGATTCGTCAGGCGCAGGCGCGCACGCGTGCCGGCCAGAAGATCGAGAAGAAGAAGAGCTCGGGCGTGGCCGTGCTGCCCGGCAAACTGACCGATTGCGAGACCGAGGACATCGCGCGCAACGAACTGTTCCTGGTCGAGGGCGACTCGGCCGGCGGCTCGGCGAAGATGGGGCGCGACAAGGAGTTCCAGGCGATCCTGCCGTTGCGCGGCAAGGTGCTCAACACATGGGAGACCGAGCGTGATCGCCTCTTCGCCAACAACGAAGTGCATGACATCGCGGTGGCGATCGGCGTCGATCCGCACGGCCCGAACGACACGCCGGACCTGTCGAATCTGCGCTACGGCAAGATCTGCATCCTCTCGGATGCCGACGTCGACGGTTCGCATATCCAGGTATTGCTGCTCACGCTCTTCTTCCGGCACTTCCCGCAGCTGATTGCGAAAGGCCACGTGTTCGTCGCGCGTCCGCCGCTGTTTCGCGTGGACGCCCCGGCACGCGGCAAGAAGCCGGCGCAAAAGCTCTACGCGCTCGACGAAGGCGAACTCGAGGCCATTCTCGACAAGCTGCGAAAGGACGGCGTGCGCGAGACGGCATGGTCGATCAGCCGCTTCAAGGGGTTGGGCGAAATGAGCGCCGAGCAGTTGTGGGAAACCACGATGAACCCGGATACGCGTCGCCTGAGCCCGGTGGCGCTGGGCGGCCTCGATTTCGACGCCACGGTGGCGCGCATGAACATGCTCATGGGCAAGGGCGAGGCGGCGCAGCGGCGCAGTTGGCTCGAGGCCAAGGGCAATGAGGTCGAAGCCGACATCTGAGTCGATGTCCGCGTGTCGACGTCGATGGCGACATTCGCCTCGGCATTGGCCTCGCCATTTGCAAGACGTTCTCGCACGACGTTCTCGCACGACGTTCTCGTGCGGAGGTTCGAACCGATGTCCGGGCGCTAGCCTGACATGGTGGTAACGGCGGGCGCCTCACACTGCGCCAGATCAGCGTGAGCGCCCACATAGTGGGATAATCCAACCTTCACCCTACCGGGAGTCGCGTTATGTTGCGTTCTATGCGTTGCATTTTCGTGCCGTTGCTGCTGGCGGGCGCCAGCGCTTGCGCCCTGGCGCAGTCGGCCCAGCCGCGCGTCTTCTTCGTCTCGCCGACCGATGGCGCGACGGTGACGAACCCGGTAGTGGTCAAGTTCGGCGTCGAGGGCATGGCGATCAAGCCGGCGGGCGACATGGCGTCCAATACCGGTCATCACCATCTGATCATCGACGGCGATCCGATTCCCGCGGGTCAGGTGGTGCCGACCGACGACACCCACCTGCACTTCGGCAAAGGCCAGACCGAGACGAGCGTCAACCTGACGCCGGGCGATCACACGTTGACGATGCAGTTCGCCAACGGTGCGCACCAGTCCTACGGTCCGGCCATGAGCCAGACGATCAAGGTGCATGTCAAAGGCCAACAGTAACGACGACTCGACGGCGGATGGCGAGAGGGCCTTCCACCGAACGTTTTCCCTGCCGCTCGTAGCGCGATTCGCAGGGGCCGCGCTGGCAGCCGCACTGCTTGTCGCGCCGCCGCCCGCGCTTGCGGAACTCTACGGCTACGTCGACGAGAACGGCGTCGCTCATCTCGCCGCGCGCCGGCTCGACGCGCGCTATCGGCTCGTGGTGAGCGGCAGCAGCGTCGATCCGCGCGCCGCGCAAGGCGGCGTGGTGAGCGGTGCCGACCGCTCGCGCCTCTATGACGCTCTCGCACGTCATCCGAATCTGCGCAAGCTCGCGCCCGTCATCGCGCAGGCCGCGCAGCGCTTTCACGTCGACGCCGCGCTGCTCAAGGCGGTGATTGCCGCGGAATCGGGGTTCGACAGCGACGCGGTCTCGCCCAAGGGGGCCGTCGGGCTGATGCAGGTGCTGCCGGCCACGGGCGAGCGCTACGGTCTGCGCGCCGACGCGAAACGCTCGGTCGCCGACAAGCTCACCGACCCACGCACCAACGTGCTGACCGGCGCCCGTTACCTGAGGGACCTCCAGGCCCGTTATCCCGACCGGCTCGAACTCGTGCTCGCGTCGTACAACGCGGGGGAGGGCGCGGTGGCGCGCCACGCCGATCAGATCCCACCCTATGCGGAAACGCGCGACTACGTGGCCGCCGTGCTCGAACTCTATCGGCGCTTCAATCCCGATGCGCCCGACGCCGTGGCCGGCGGCAGGACGCTGCGCGCCACGGGCGGCGCCGGGCAGATCGGCAATGCGCGCGTGAGCGGCTCGCACGGTCGCGTGCACGTCATCCTGGGAGCGCCGTCCGGCCTGCCGGTCGTGCCTGCTACCATGCCGAACGCGTCGGCTCGCGACCTGGCCCCCGCGCAAGGGCTGTCCTCCGCCCCGCCAGCCGACTGAGGCCGGCAACGGCGGCTGCCGGGGCCCGGATGCGGCCCGGATTCGGGGATTTTTCCGTGACGCCCGGCGGAATCCCGGCAATTTCCGCTTCCGTGACTCCGAAATCAGCCTCCCGCTTCGCCGCCTGGACGCGTTTTTGCCGTTTTGCACCAGCGGGCTTGGTATGATCTCGCGGTCGACGTCCCACCGAACATTCGTCAAACGTTCGCAGCAGACCCACAGGTTTTATGGAACAAGTAGAAGATCTCTTTACACAACCGTCGGATGACGACACGCTGACGCTCGGCGCGTATGCCGAGCGTGCTTATTTGGACTATGCCATCAGCGTAGTCAAGGGCCGCGCCTTGCCGGACGTCTGCGACGGCCAGAAACCGGTGCAGCGCCGCATTCTGTTCGCGATGAACGAAATGGGCCTTGGAGCCGACGCCAAGCCGGTGAAGTCGGCGCGCGTGGTCGGCGACGTGCTCGGCAAGTTCCACCCGCACGGCGACCAGTCCGCGTATGACGCGCTGGTGCGCCTCGCGCAGGACTTCTCCATGCGCTATCCGCTCATCGACGGCCAGGGCAACTTCGGCTCGCGCGATGGCGACGGCGCGGCGGCCATGCGTTACACGGAAGCGCGCCTCACGCCTATCGCGAGGCTGCTGCTCGATGAAATCGATGCCGGTACGGTGGACTTCGTGCCGAACTACGACGGCTCGACCGAAGAGCCGCGCCTGCTGCCGGCCCGGCTGCCGTTCGTGCTGCTCAACGGTGCGTCGGGCATTGCCGTGGGGCTGGCGACGGAAATCCCGTCGCACAATCTGCGCGAGGTCGCTTCGGCGGCCGTGGCCCTGATTCGCAATCCGAAGCTCGACGACGCCGAGCTGATGACGCATGTGCACGGGCCCGATTTCCCGGGCGGTGGCCAACTGATCTCGAGCGCTGCGGAGATTCGCGCCGCATATGAGTCCGGTCGCGGCAGCCTGAAGGTGCGCGCGCGCTGGAAGATCGAGGAGATGGCCCGCGGCCAGTGGCAGGCCGTGGTGTACGAGTTGCCGCCGAACACCTCGGGCCAGAAGGTGCTCGAGGAGATCGAGGAAATCACCAACCCGAAGGTCAAGCTGGGCAAGAAGTCGCTGACGCCCGAGCAGCAGAACCTCAAGCAGTCGGTGCTGGCCATGCTCGACGCGGTGCGCGACGAATCGGGCAAGGACGCGCCGGTGCGTCTGGTGTTCGAGCCCAAGTCGAGCCGCATCGACCAGCAGGAATTCATCACCATGCTGCTCGCGCACACGAGCCTGGAGTCGAGCACGTCGGTGAACCTGGTGATGGTCGGCGCAGACGGCCGTCCCGGCCAGAAGTCGTTGCGCGAGATCATCACCGAGTGGATCGGGTTCCGCTTCGAGACAGTCACGCGCCGCTCCCGGCATCGTCTGGGCAAGGTCGACGATCGCATCCATATTCTCGAAGGTCGGATGATCGTCTTCCTGAATATCGACGAAGTGATTCGCATCATCCGCGAATCCGACGAGCCGAAGGCCGCATTGATGAGCTCGTTCAACCTGAGCGAGCGTCAGGCGGATGATATTCTCGAAATCCGGCTGCGCCAGCTCGCGCGTCTGGAAGCCATCAAGATCGAGCAGGAACTCGCCGCGTTGCGCGACGAGAAGGCGAAGCTCGAAGACCTGCTCGCCAACGACAGCGCGATGAAGCGCCTGATCATCAAGGAAATCGAAGCCGACGCGAAGCAATTTGGCGACGAGCGCCGCACGCTGATCCAGGAAGAGAAGCGCGCCGTGGCCGAGGCGAAGGTCCTCGACGAGCCGGTGACGGTGGTCGTATCCGCGAAAGGCTGGGTGCGGGCGCTCAAGGGCCATGGTCTCGACGCGCAGGGTTTCTCGTTCAAGCAGGGCGACTCGCTGTACGGCGCGTTCGAGTGCCGCACCGTCGATCCGCTCATTGCCTGGGGCAGCAACGGCCGCGTGTATTCGGTGGCCGTGGCGCTGTTGCCCGGCGGGCGCGGCGACGGCGTGCCGCTCACGTCGCTCATCGAACTGGAGTCGGGCTCGCGTCTGCTGCATTACTACGCGGCGTCGAGCGAGCAGGGACTGTTGCTCGCCACGTCGAACGGCTTTGGCTTCACCACGAAGCTTGGCGACATGGTGAGTCGCGTGAAGGCCGGCAAGTCGTTCATGACCATCGACGAGGGCGCCGAGCCGCTCACGCCGACGCCGATCTGGCCGGGGGCGAGCGCGGTGGCGTGTCTGTCGAGCGACGGCCGGCTGCTCGTTTTCGGCATGGACGAAATGAAGTCGCTTACCGGCGGCGGCCGTGGTGTGACGCTGATCGGGCTCGAGGGCAAGCAGACGCTCGTGTCGGCGGTGCCGATCAGCGAAGCCGGGGTGACGGTGTACGGCGAGGTGCGCGGCGGCAAGATTCAGTCGGAGACGCTCTCGGGCGATGCGCTCGCGCCGAACATCGGCAAGCGCGCCCGCAAGGGCCGTGGGCCTGCCGTCAAGTTCACGACCTTCAAGCCGCGCTCGCTCGAGCCGGTGCTGCCGGCCGCGCCGTCGGCATCCTGACGGGAGTCACGCATGAGCGTTTATGCCCTGAGCCTGTTCCTGCATCTGGTGAGCGTGGCCGTCTGGATCGGCGGGATGTTCTTCGCGCTGGCGTGCCTGCGGCCCGCCTCCTCCGAGCTCTCGCCGCAGCAGCGTTTGCCGCTGTGGGAGGCCGCTTTCACACGCTTTTTTACGTGGGTCGGTGTCGCCATCGTGGTCATTCTGCTCTCGGGCGGCCACATGATGATGGCGATGGGCGGCGCGCACGCGCGCTGGCCCGTGCACGCCATGGCCGGCGTCGGGGTGGTGATGATGCTGGTTTTCGGTCACATCCGCTTTGCGCTGTTCCCCCGCCTGCAACGCGCGGTGCAAGCGCAATCGTGGCCGGACGGCGCGGCAGCCGTCAACGGCATTCGCCGGCTCGTGATTCTCAATCTCGTGCTTGGCGTGGTCGTCATCGGCCTGGCGGCTTCGCTGCGCAGTTGACGAGGGGCGAGGGGGCGCGAGGAAGGCGAGGGGGCGCGAGGGAGGGCCGGGCCCGGGCCGGCACGCGGCGACGTCAGCCTTCGGGCGAGGGCGTTTCCTGACGCTGGCCCGCGACTTCGTGACACATCGCGACGAACGCCTGCACGAGCGGGCCATTGTCGTCGCGACGCTTGGCCAGCAGCAGCGGGGTGTGGGCGTCGCGCTCGACGATGTCCATGAAGCGGGCGCCCTCGATCTGGATGCAGCGCACCGCCGCTGGCAGGATCGCCACGCCGAGACCACTTGCCGCGAGCGCGACGATCGTCGTCGATTCGCGCGCCTCCTGCACCACACGCGGCGTGAAACCCGCGCGTGCGCACATCTTCCGAATCTTCCCGTCCACGGCCGTACCGACGTCGGGCGGATGCATGATGAACGCCTCGCCGGCAAGATCGGCAATCGACACGCTCGCGCGCCGCGCCAGCCCATGGCCCTGATGCAGTACCACGACGAGCGCCTCGTCCATCAACGTCTCGAACGTCAGTCCCGGTACAGGGGCGGCGTCGTCGGCCTGGCGCAACAGGCCGATGTCGAGCGTGCGTGCGATCAGCGCCTCGCGCTGGCGCTCCGACGGCGATTCGCTGAGCATGAGCGTGACGCGCGGATAGCGTTGACGATAGCTCGTGAGCACGCGTTTCATGAGATTGGTCATGGGCGCTGACGTCGTGAATGCGATGCGCAATTCGCCGGCGTTGACCCCGGCGATCTGCTGCACCTCCTGACGCGCGGCCTCGGCGTCGGCCAGGATCTGGCGCGCCCGGGCGAGAAACGCGCGTCCCGCCGTCGTCAGGAAGACCCGCCGCTGCGAGCGCTCGAACAGCGCTACGCCGAGTTCCTCCTCGAGCGCGCGGATCTGCATCGACAACGGCGGTTGCCCGATATTGAGCTTTTGCGCCGCGCGGCTGAAGTGAAGCTCTTCGGCCACCGTGACGAAGTAACGGAGATGGCGCAGTTCCATGGTTCGAGATTCAATTGATCTGTTTTTTATATGAAAAGATCGCTTAAATATATATTGGACGCGAGGTAACGGCAAACCTATCATCCGTGGTATCCCTTCCTACGGCCCGTCAGGCGGGCCAGCAACATGGCGTCAACGAATTCTCTTTCGCTTAGCGCCGGCAATTCCGCCGCCGGCAGTCATTCCGCGCCCGGGCTACCGGCCGGCGTCGCGCGCGGCACACGCGAGTACGTGGTGATCAGCCGCGCGCTCTTCTTCGGTGGTTTCTCCACGTTCGCGCAGTTGTACTGCATGCAGTCTTTGCTGCCGCTGCTGACGGTGACGTTCGGCATTACGCCCGCCCGGGCGAGTTGGTCGGTGTCGGCGGCCACGATGATGATGGCGCTGGGCCTGCTCGTGACATGCGTGGCCGCGGACCGCGTGAGCCGCAAGCGGATGATGACCATTGCGTTGCTCAGCTCGTCGGTGCTCACGCTCGCGAGCGCGTTCTCGACGAACTTCGAGACGCTCGTGGTCCTCGGCGCGCTCAAAGGGCTTGCGCTGTCCGGGCTGCCGGCCATTGCGATGGCGTATCTCAGCGAGGAAATCGACCAGGGCTCGCTCGGCATGTCGATGGGCCTCTACATTGGCGGCAACATTCTCGGCGGGATGGCCGGACGCGTGCTCGCGGCGTTCGTCGCCGACATGTTCTCGTGGCGCGTCTCGGTGGCCGTGATCGGATTGGTATGTCTGGCGATGGGGCTGGAGTTTGCTCGCAGTCTGCCGCATTCGCGCCGCTTCACGCCGCGCCACATGTCCGTGCGCGAAGCGGTGGGGCACGCGCGTCGCCACCTCGCGGATCCCGCGCTGCTCGGGCTGTATCTTTTCGCCGGGTTGATGATGGGCAGCTTCGTGAGCGTCTACAACTACCTGGGCTTCCATCTGTCTGCGCCGCCGTTTCATCTGCCTCACGCGGCCATCGGGGCGATCTTCACGATGTATCTCATTGGCGTGATCGGCTCGTTCATTGCGGGGCCGCTGTCGGATCGCGTCGGACGCGCGCGTCTGCTGTGGGTGCTGGTGGCGCTGGCGCTCGTGGGACTCGTCACGATGCTCGCCTCGCAGGTGCTCGGGGTGGTGACCGGTCTGGCGATCTTCACCTTCGGCTTCTTCGGTGCGCACACGGTGGCCAGCAGCTGGGTCGGCCGCCGCGCCACGCAAGGGCGGGCGATCGCCTCGGCCCTGTATCTCTTCTTCTACTATCTCGGCTCGAGCCTGCTCGGCAGCTATTCCGGCGTGATGCTCAAGGCGCACGGCTGGCACGGTGTGGTGGCGCTGCTGGGCGTTGCCGTCGTGCTGTCGCTCTCGGTGGCCGTGGCCATGCGGCGTGCCTACGGGACCGGCAAGCCCGTCTGATATCAACGCCCGGCAGGCCGCACGGGCAGCGGGGCCTGCCCGGGCACGCAGGCACCCTAATACATCATCCGATGCCGCCGCCATGCGCCTCGCGCGGGCTACGGTCGACGTCAGCGCAAAAAAAACAGCCTCCCCGGTTCAGGGGAGGCTGCTGGCTTTGCCGCGACAGTTGCGGAAGTCCTGCCGGCGACGAACCGCCGCACCTGCTCGACGAGGTCTTCACCGTCGCCGGCTGCGCGTGCCATCGGGCGCCATCTGGCACCATCGGGCACCATGGGGTGCTGTGGGGGCGCCGCGCATATTCGTGCCGCGCCGACGATCGTGGAACGCCTGTCGTGGCGCCGGCCTCAGGCAAGCTCGGCGATCAGCTCGATTTCCACGCATGCGCCCAGCGGAATCTGCGCCACACCGAAGGCGGAGCGCGCGTGCTTGCCGGCCTCGCCGAACACTTCGGCGAACAGCTCCGAGGCGCCGTTGGTGACCAGATGCTGGTCAGTGAAATCCTGCGTCGAGTTGACCAGGCTCATCAGCTTCACGATGCGCTTGATCCTGTTCAGATCGCCCGTGTGCGCGTGCAGGGTGGCGATCAGCTCGATGGCGACGGCGCGCGCGGCGGCCTTGCCTTCTTCCACGCTCACGTCCTTGCCGAGTTTGCCGGTCCAGACCTTGCCGTCCTTCTTCGGCAAATGGCCCGAGAGGAACACGGTATTGCCGGTTTGCGCGCTCATCACGTATGCGGCGGCGGGGGCGCCGGCGTTCGGCAGTTCGATACCCAGTTGCTTCAGTTTGTCGTAGACGGACATGTACGGCTTCCTTGCAGATGCGTTGAATCGGACCGATCAGTGTATCGGAAGAGGGCTGGGCGATCGCGCGTGAGCGCAACTGGCAACGGATTGGCGCCGGGTTGGCACCCCATTAGCGCCGGATCAGCGCCGGATCGCGCCGGATCGCGCTGGATCGCGCCGGACCGGCACCGGATTGGCGCCGGGCCGTAACGGCCCGGCGTTTTAGGGGCTGACGGTTCGCGCGAGTGCGCACGTCACGCGGCGCGGCGCTCCAGCGTCTGCGCGACGAGGGCCCCGAGGCGGCCCACGCCCGCCTCGATCTTCTCGGGCGGCACCGTGACGAAGGACAGTCGCAACGTGTTCGCTTGCGGCGTGCCAACGTAGAACGGCGCGCCGGGCACGAACGCCACATTCTGCTCGATCGCTTTTTCCAGCAACTGCATGGTGTCGATGCCCGCGGGCAATGTCAACCAGATGAACATGCCGCCGGCCGGCGTGGTCCACGTGGTGCCCGCCGGCATGTGCTTCTCGAGCGCGGCGAGCATCGCCTGCGCCTGCGCGGCGTAGAGCGTGCGGATCGACGGGATGTGCGTGTCGAGGAAGCCGTCCCTGACCACTTCGTAGGCGATGCGCTGCGTGAGGCTCGGCGTATGCAGATCGGCGGCCTGTTTGGCCTGCACGAGCTTTGCGATGACCGCCAGCGGCGCGATGATGAACCCGAGCCGCAGGCCAGGCGCGAGCACCTTGGAGAACGATCCCATGTACAGCACGCGCTCGGGCGCGAGCGACATGATGCTCGGCAGGCGCTGCCCCTCGTAGTCGAGCTCGCCATACGGATCGTCCTCGATGATCACGAGCCCGTCGCGCCTGGCGAGCGCGGCGAGCGCCTCGCGGCGCGCCATCGGCAGACGGCGTCCGGTCGGGTTCTGGAAGTTTGGCATGGCGTACAGGAAACGCGCGCCGCTCACCAGTTCGGGCGTGAGCGCGTCGGGCAGCAGACCGTGATCGTCGGTCGGCACGGGCACATACACCGGCGAGAACAGCGAGAACGATTGCAGCGCGCCGAGATAGCTCGGCGCTTCCACGAGCACGCGGCTGCCCTCGTCGATGAAGATCTTGCCGATGAGATCGAGGCCCTGCTGCGAGCCGGTGGTGATCAGCACGTTATCGGGCGAGAGCGCGAGGCCGTCGCGCGAGTAGCGCCTGGCGACCCATTCGCGCAGCGGCGCGAAGCCTTCGGTTGCGCTGTACTGCAAGGCTGCCTGCGGCGTGTCGGTCAGCACGCGCTCGGCGGCCGCGCGCATCTGCTCAACGGGGAAGGTCGCGGGAGAGGGCAGGCCGCCGGCGAACGAGATGACCTCGGGACGCTCGGTGACCTTGAGAATTTCGCGAATCGCCGAGCTGGTCAGCTTGCGGGCACGTTCGGAATATTGCCATTCATGCATGATGGTCTCGCTTCGAGAAAGCGGCCTTTCTGGGGGCCGCGAGTGTTTGACGTTGCCGTTGCCGGGCGCGTGGGGGCAGGCGCAACGCCGGGGGCAGTCGTGCCGCGGCGCAGGGATCGCATGCGCCGCGAGCCGACTTCAGACCGGTTTGCCCGTGAGTCGCGAGGCGCCGATCTTCATGTTCTTGCCGAGTGCGATGGTGAGGACGACGCCGGCGGCAAACAGCCACGTCACCGCATCGACCTGCTCGCCGAAGAAGAGGGCGGACAGCGCAATCGTGAAGAAAATCTGCAGCAATTGTACCTGCCCGACCCGCGCGATCCCGCCCATGGCCAGTCCGGCGTACCAGGCGAAGAAGCCGATGAATTGCGAGAACAGCGTGACGTAGGCAAACGCGCCCCACGCCCGCGGGCTCACCGGCCACGGCTGCTGCCACGCGAGCCAGCCCACCGGAAGGGCCAGCACCGGCGCGCACACGACGAGCGCCCAGCAGATCACTTGCCAGCCGCCCATCTCGCGGGCGAGTTTGCCGCCTTCGGCGTAGCCCAGCGCGCCCACCACCACGGCGAGCAGCATCAGGCCGTCGGCCGCGTGCAGGCTGCCGCCGCCGGCGCGCAGCGCGAAGGCGATCACCAGCGCACTGCCCGCGAGCGCGCACACCCAGAAGCCGCGCGACGGACGCTCGCCGCCGAGCCAATAGGCATAGATGGCGACGAAGAACGGTTGCAGGCCGTTGACCAGCGCGCCGTGCGAGGCGGGAATCGTCTTCATGGCCCAGGCCGAAAAGACAGGGAAGGCCACGATGACGCCGAGCGAGGTGATCGCCAGGCTCTTGAGCTGAGGCAGCGTGGGCCACGGTTCGCGCCGCCACCACAGCAGCGCGCCGGCGAACGCGGCGGCCACGAGTGCGCGCCCCAGTCCGTTGAGCAGCGGGTTGACCTCCGCCACGACGATGCGCGTCATCGGCAGCGTCAGACTGAAGATGAGCACGCCGATCAATCCGATCAGCATGCCCCGGGATTCGCGCGAATTCATGGTGTCGCCTCGTGTTTGTCGTGGTTTTGCCGCCCGCCATGCGTTGTGCCGGGCGTTCGGTGCTGCGGGCTCCGCGGTGCTATCGCAACGTGCGCGGGCCACCGGGGGTTGCGATCTCGGCAACGAGCGAAGGCTCGACCAGCGTCGCTTCGACGCTCACGAGTGCATCCGCGCCGAGCCAGCGCAATTGTTCGTTGATGATTGCCGCCTGCGGATGGAAGCCCCGCAAGGCGGTAATGGCGCAGTCGGCGTCGGGCAGCGTATCGCTCGGATGCCGCGGCGTATCCCACTGGATCAATGTCGGCAGCAGCCCCTGGCCGGCGCCTTGCCACGAGGGCAGGCTGCCGTCGTCGGGCACCCCGATCTGCCACGTCAGCGCGCCGCGCTGCATGGCGATCACCGGCGCGAGCCGCTGCGGGTATTGCGCCTGCCAGCGCGGCAGCGAGCGCGGACGCTCCACGCGCGCCACCCAGTGCGCGAGATAGGGGCCGCGTTCGAGGCGCGTTCTGACGGTTGGGTCGTCGAGTCCGAACCAGCGCGCGCGCTCGGGCGGCGGGGCGTCCGGGTCGATCGCGATGATCTCGAGGTACGTCCCGCCCCAAAGCCCCAGCAGACTGTTGTGCGTGCCCATGCGGGCGTGCTTGCCCCCGCGCTGCGGAACGACGTCGGTCAAGCCCAGTTGCTCGATGACGTGCGCTTCGCCCGCTTCGAGCGTTTGGGCGGCAACGACGAGATGGTCCAGTTTCAGGGCGTGCGGTGTGGTCATATCAGCATTCAGGCGAAGCGTTCGAGGCCAAGGCGGCAAGGCGTATGGCGTGGGCGTATTGCGGCACGGGCAGCGGCCGGCGCCGCCGGCTTGACGGGCACGATGAGCGCTGCCGGGGCGCCGGAGTGTCGGGGTGATCGGGGCGATCGGGGAGATCAGAGCGATCGGGCCGCCGGCGCCGTTGCGCGCGGGAAAAACCGATAGCTTACCCCGTCTCGCCGCGTCTGCCGCCATCCCTTCGCCGCGCCTTGCGGACCGGCCTTTCGGCGGACATCGCCGTCGCGGCGTCGGGCTGCCAGCGCCCGTCACCCCATCAGCCGCGCGAGAGCCGTGCCACCGCCCGATTCGCCACGCGCGCCGCCATGCCGCGCGACACGAGGCGCCAGCCGGCGCGCGCCGTATGCACGATGCGCGTACCAGCCGACGTCATTACCGTCTTCGCCGGCTGGCTCACGCGCAGCCGCGCGCCGTCGTCCCAGGTACCCAGCCAGATGCGTTGCCCGGCGCGCATCTCGAAGCTTTCACCCGCGCGCAGCCAGTGATCGGTGTGCTCGCCCTCCACGGTGAGCCACAGCAGGCCTTGCAGCACCTGCAGCGTTTGCGGCAGTTCGCCGGCCGGGCCGTGCCAGAGGACGGTCTGCCTCTGGTCCAGTTCGAAGAGTCGGATTTCACGCATGGCGGTCTCCAGTTGAGAGAACACTTTATCGGTTAACTCCGGTACAGTACCGATACAGATGTGAAGATCATTTTCGGTACAGTTCGGGATTGACAGGGATTTTGGGTGGCGTAGAGTGGCGACCCAAGGGCGAAGACGGACGGACACTTGTCCGATCTGCCGCCGGTCAGATGCGCGGATGCACCATGCCGGCGCCGGCACGACCGCGCGCACGGAACGGCGCTCCGGCGAGCCGAAACAAGGTGGAAAGACGATGACGACAACCAGCCGCGCTTCGGGTCGCGCTTCCGATCGCGCTTCCAACGGGGCCTCCAACGGCGCTTCCAACGGCGCTTCCAACGGCGCTTCCGATCGCACCCCCGATCGCACCCCCAATCGCATCTCACCGCTCGTGCTGGCGGACAACGCGGCGCTGGACACCGCTCGCATGACGCTCGTCGATCAGCTCGTGCACTGGGCCACGTTGCGTATCGAGGAACGGGTGTTCCTGCCGGGCATGCGCATGCCGTCGATCCGTTCGCTGGCGGAAGACAAGCGTGTCTCGCGTTTCTCGGTGGTCGAGGCGTATGAGCGGCTCGTGGCGCAGGGGTATCTCGAGGCGCGGCGCGGCTCCGGGTTCTACGTGCGCGAGCGGCCGGCGGTGCCGCCGCAGAACGCCGCCGCACCGATGGTCGCGCAGGGCCCGATCGACGTGGCATGGCTCGTGCGCAGCATGCTGCACTCGGTGGCGCCCGAGCGCGGTCCCGGCATGGGCTACTTGCCGCCGAGCTGGCTTGACGCGGACATGATGACTTCGGCCATGCGTTCGATGAGCCGCCAGTCGAGCGCGCATTTGCTGCAAAGCGGTCATCCGAACGGCTTCCTGCCGCTGCGTGTGCAACTCCAGACCCAACTGGCGGAACTCGAGATCGGGGCGCGCCCCGAGCAGATCGTGCTCACGTCGGGCATCACGCAGGCGGTGGACTTCCTGCTGCGGCTCTACGTGCGGGCGGGCGACACGGTGCTCGTGGGCGACCCCGCCTGGTTTGTGATGTTCGGCCGTATCGCGTCGCAGGGCGCGCACACCGTGGGCGTACCCTACACGCCCGAAGGAATGGACATGCAGGCGCTCGAGCGGCTGGTGCAGCAGCATCGGCCCAAGCTGCTCATCATCAATTCCATTCTTCACAATCCGACCAACACCTCGCTCACGCCGGCCCGCGCGTTCCAGATTCTGCGCCTGGCCGAGCAGTACGACTTCATGGTGCTCGAGGACGACATCTATTGCGACCTGTGTCCGCCGCATCAGCAAGTCGCGCGTCTGGCAAGCCTCGATCAGCTCAAGCGCGTGATCTACATGGGCAGCTTTTCCAAGACGCTGGCCGCCAATCTGCGCGTGGCCTTCGTCGCGTGCTCGCCGCAGCTCGCCAAGACGTTCGTCGATCACAAGATGCTGTCGGGCTCGACCACGCCGGAGATCAACGAGCGCATCGTCTACAAGGCGTTGACCGAGGGGCACTACCGTCGCCACGTCGAGCGTCTGCGCAGCCGCCTGGACGAGGTGCGCGACGGCACGCGCCGGCAACTCGAGCGCATCGGCCTGCGCATGTTCGGAGACCCGACCGGGGGCATGTTCCTGTGGGTGGACGCGGGCGTGGACACGAGCGCCGTGGCGGCCGCAGGCCACGAAGCCGGCTTTCTGTTCGCGCCCGGGGCGCTGTTCTCGCCGCGTCAGGCGCCGAGCACCTGGATGCGCATGAACATCGCATGCTCCAGCGACCCCGCCATGTTGTCATTCCTGGCGCGGCAACTGGAATTGGCAGCCTGAGCCGCGCCCGCCGGCCGGCGTCGAGCGGCCCGCGCGACCCCGCACATTGCGTGAATCGGGGCTTCCCGGCGCGTCTCGGGCGCCTCGCCGGTGCTTCCCGGGCGCTTCTCGAGCGCCTGTCGCGCCCCGAGCCTGCAAATAACCCTTGCGGCGGCCTTGAAATGCCGGCGGGCCGTCCCTATGTTCGGGGCTGTATCGCCGGCCCGGCGGCGCGCGCGCAAGCGCACCCGGGGCGGCGGTCCGAGCCGAATTTCCATTCATCTCACCGTTTCACGAGGGTTCCCGACCATGGCGCAAGAAACCATGAGCTTTCAGGCGGAAGTCAAGCAGCTTCTGCAACTGATGATTCATTCGCTGTACAGCAACAAGGAAATCTTCCTGCGCGAGCTGATCTCCAACGCCTCGGACGCCGCCGACAAGCTGCGCTTCGAAGCCATCAACGACGCCGCGCTGTACGAGCAGGATCCGGACCTCAAGATTCGCGTGTCGTTCGACAAGGACGCGCGCACCATCACCATCGAAGACAACGGCATCGGCATGAGCCGCGAGGAAGCCATTGCGCATCTGGGCACAATCGCCAAGTCCGGCACCAAGGAGTTCTTCTCGCGCCTGTCGGGCGACCAGCAGAAGGACGCCGCGCTCATCGGCCAGTTCGGCGTGGGCTTCTACTCCGGTTTCATCGTCGCCGATCGCATGACAGTCGAGTCGCGCCGCGCCGGTCTGCCGGCCGACCAGGGCGTGCGCTGGTCGTCGACGGGCGAGGGCGACTTCTCGGTCGAGACGATCGAGCGCGCCGCGCGCGGCACCGCGATCACGCTGCATCTGCGCGAAGGCGAAGACGAGTTGCTGTCGTCGTGGCGTCTCCAGTCAATCATCCGCAAGTACTCGGATCACATCTCGCTGCCGATCGTCATGCGCGGCGAGCGCTGGGACGAGGAGAAAAAAGCGATGGTGCCGGCCGACGCCGACGAGACGGTCAACCAGGCCAGCGCCCTGTGGACGCGCAGCAAGAGCGACATCACCGACGAGCAATACACGCAGTTCTACCAGCACATCGCGCACGACACGCAGCCGCCGCTGGCGTGGACCCACAACCGGGTCGAAGGCCGCAGCGAATATACGCAACTGCTGTATCTGCCGTCGCATGCGCCCTATGATCTTTGGGACCGCAATTCGCGTGGCGGCTTGAAGCTGTACGTCAAGCGCGTGTTCATCATGGACGACGCCGAGCAGCTCCTGCCGAACTACCTGCGCTTCGTGCGCGGGGTCGTGGATTCGGCCGATCTGCCGCTGAACGTCTCGCGCGAAATCCTGCAGGAAAGCCGTGACGTGAAGGCCATTCGCGAGGGCTGCGCCAAGCGCGTGCTGAGCCTGCTCGAGGATCTGGCGGAGAACCAGAAAGACAAGTACGCGCAGTTCTGGGGGGCATTCGGTCAGGTGCTCAAGGAGGGTACCGGCGAGGACTACGCGAACCGCGAGCGCATTGCCAGGCTGCTGCGCTTTGCGAGCACGCACACGGATTCGGCCGAGCAGAGCGTATCGCTCACCGACTACGTGGGCCGCATGAAGGAAGGCCAGGACAAGATTTACTACGTCACCGCCGAGAGCTGGGTGGCGGCGAGCCACAGCCCGCACCTCGAGGTGTTCCGCAAGAAGGGGGTGGAAGTGCTGCTGCTCACCGATCGCGTTGACGAGTGGATGCTCTCGTATCTGCACGACTTCGACGGCAAGCCGCTCGCGAGCGTGGCGCGCGGCGACCTCGATCTGGGCGCGCTCGAAGACGCCGAGGAAAAGGCGGCACAGGAGAAGACCAGCGAAGCGCTCAAGCCGCTCATCGAGAAGATGAAGGCGGTGCTCGCGGACAAGGCCAAGGACGTGCGCGTGACGTTCCGTCTGACGGATTCGCCGTCGTGCCTCGTCTCCGACGAGAATGACATGAGCGGTACGCTGCAGCGCCTGATGAAGGCCGCTGGTCAGAAGATGCCCGAGTTCCGGCCCATTCTCGAAATCAATCCGGAGCACGCACTGGTCAAGCGCCTGAGCGCGCAGAGCGCCGATATCGCCGACTGGACGCAACTGCTGTTCGATCAGGCGTTGCTCGCCGAAGGCGGCAGCCTGGAAGACCCGGCGGCATTCGTCAAGCGCACCAACGCGCTGCTGCTCGCGGCGCACTGACCCGCGCCGAGGCGCCGTCGCAACGACGGACGAGGTCGGCCCCAAGCCCTCGCGCTGTCATGGCGCGAGGGCTTTTTGCCGTGCGGCGACGTGGCCGGCGGGCCGCGGCCCCACGCCTTTATAATGCCGAGCCATGACTTTCCGATTCGATGCAAGCGGGCGGCGCTGGCAGGCCGTTCCGTCACCGGCGCTCTCGCGCCATCACAAGGACTGGTTGACGCGCGGCGGTGCGCTCACGCGTCACCTGGCCGCGCTCGGGCGCGTGAGCGTGCGCGTCGTCGCCGAGCGCGTCATGCCGGCCGATGCGGACCAGTGCCGCGCGATCGGCGTGCCGCTGCGCACCCCTATGTGGGCCCGCGACGTCATTCTGCTGGTCGACGGCGAGCCGGTTGTCGCGGCTCATAGCGTCACGCCGCTCGCGTACAGCCGCTCGATCTGGCAGGCGATGCGCCGACTGCGCACGCGCCCGCTCGCGGATCTGCTCTACCACGATCCCACGGTGTCGCGCTCGATGCTGGTATCGTGCCCGCTGGGGCCGCGGCATCTGCTGCACGCCCGGGCGCGGCACGACGCGCGCGACCCGCTCGTCGGCGAGCATCCGCATGCGCGGCTGTGGGCGCGGCGCTCGGTGTTCGTGCGCCACGGTGCGCCGCTGCTCGTCACGGAGGCGTTCCTGCCGCGCTTCTGGCGCCGCCTGCAGGCCGCGCAGCGCGTGCGGGCCGAAGGCTGACGGCCACGCCATCGTTTGCCGCCATGCCGAAATCCATGAGCCGCCATATCGTTCGTACCCCTCGTGCCACTCGTGCCGATGGCACCGATGGCGCCGGGATGCCGTCCGGCGTGGGTGATCTCAAGCGCAACTTCCCGCCCGTTGTGGACGACCGCACGCGCGTGCTGATCCTCGGCAGCCTGCCCGGCGAGGTGTCGCTCGCGCACCAGCAGTACTACGCGCATCCGCAAAACCGCTTCTGGCATCTGGTGGGCGAGGTGATCGACGAACCGCTGCCGACGTTGCCGTATGCGCATCGGCTCGAGGCGTTGCGCGCGCATCGCGTGGGGTTATGGGACGTCGTGGCCGAAGCGCGGCGCGAAGGCAGCCTCGACAGCAACATTCGTCTGCACGCCGGTAGCGACCTGGCGGGCCTGATCGCCACGCTGCCCGCACTGCGTGCGGTCGCGTTCAACGGCGGCACCGCGGCGCGCATCGGGCAGCGCGCGTTGGCGCGGGCTGGCTTGACGCTGCCCGTCGTCCTGCTGCCGTCGAGCAGTCCCGCCTACACCGTGCCGTATGCGACCAAGCGCGAGGCCTGGCTCGTGCTGCGCGAGTGGCTCGGCACCTCGCCATCGGCCTGAAGTCGCCGCCCGAGCGCGATCGCGGTAGCCGATACGCGAGTGACACTCGCGGCAGCCGTCGCCCGCGAACCCGGTACAATGCGGACCCATCGGAATTTCCCGAGCTTTACAGAAGGACACATGACCCTCATCAAACGCAAATCCATCGAAGCCGAAGCGTTCGTCAGTGACGAGCGCGCCGCCCGTGCGCCGCGTCCCGGCTACACGCCGCGTTTCGCGCCGGTGACTTTTTCCGAGTTGGGTGGCGTGCGTTACCTGCATTTCGGCACGGAATGGGTGCAGGGGGCGATGCGTCTGTCCCGGCCCGATCGCATCGAGCTGGAATACGCGCAACAGATGATGGCGTGGCTGCTGTTCATGCAGGCGCCCAGGCACGTGGTGCAGCTCGGGCTCGGCACGGGCTCGATCACCAAGTTCTCGCATCGGCAGTTCGAGCGCACGCAGGTGACGGCCGTCGAGTTGAATCCGGCCGTGGTGGTCGCCGCACGCACGATGTTCGGCCTGCCCGACGATTCGCGCCGTTTGAAGGTCATCGAGGCCGACGCGTGGGATTTCGTCACCGACGCCGCCAATCACGGCAGCGTGGATGTGCTGCAGGTGGATTTGTATGACGCGACGGCGCGCGGTCCCGTGCATGACACACCGGCGTTCTACAAGGCCTGCCGCGCTACGCTGCGCGAGCCGGGCATGCTCACGATGAACCTGTTCGGCGACCACGACAGCTATCCGAAGAACATTCGCCGTCTGCGTCAGGCGTTCGACAATCGTGTGATCGAGTTCCCCGAAGTGCACGACGGCAACGTCATTGCGCTGGCCTTCAATGGCCCGCGGCTGTCGGTGGCATGGAAGGACGTACAAGCGCGCGCGAATGTCGTGCAAGCCGCAACGGGGCTGCCGGCCAAGCGCTGGGTCAAGCAGCTTCGCTCGGCCAATGGCGACGGCGGCCCGGTGCTGACGATCTGACGTTGCGCATGGCGAGTCCCTCACGACTCGCGCGCGGCGGGCGCTGAACCGGCGATACCGGCGCCGCGCAACCTCAGGCGGCGATCTCGTCGATGGTGAGCGCGGCCCCGCCGCCGACGATCGCGAGCAGGCGGTCCACGTTCGGATGCGCGCCGGGCCGGTTGCGCGCGTCAGCCGTGTGTTCGCCGAAGACCGCGAGGGCGTGCTCGGCGGCCTTGGCGTCAAGTGTGCCGAAGGCCTGCTTGAGGTAGTGGTAGACGGCGAGCGAACCCTGCTTGCCCGGCGCGTTCTCGATGGTGCCCACGACAGCGCCCGAGCCGTCGCGCAGCTCGATGCGCGCGATGCCGTCGATGCTGCTGCCGATGGCCGCCATCCGGGCGAGGTTGTCCTTGAAGACCGGGGTCGGTTCGATCACTGCCATGGTGAGACTACTCCTGCGTTTGCGTTGATTTCGGAAAACGTTGCGGGCCGAATGGTATCACTTCGGCGCCACGCGCACGCCGGCGCACGGCCCGACGGCAGCACTGCCGGGCGCCCCTTCTTCAGACACTTCCGGCCGCGCCCCGCGCGCTCGCTCATGCGCGGTGCCATTGCAGGATCGCCAGCGTCAGCACACCGGCGATCAGGCCCCAGAACGCCGAGCCGATCGACAGCAGCGTGAGGCCCGAGGCCGTCACCATGAACGTGATGAGCGCCGCTTCGCGCTGTCTGGTGTCCTGCATGGCATTGGCCAGGCCGTTCATGATCGAGCCGAACAGCGCCAGGGCGGCGATCGACACCACGAGGGCCTTCGGAAACGCCGCGAAGAGCGCCGCGATGGTCGCGCCGAACGTGCCCGCCACGAGATAGAACACGCCCGACCACACGGCGGCCGTGTAACGCTTGGCGGGGTCTTCGTGCGCTTCGCGGCCGGTGCAGATGGCCGCGGTGATCGCCGCGAGATGGATGCCGTGCGAGCCGAACGGCGCGAGCACTACCGACGTGATGCCCGTGGTGGAAATCAGCGGCGAGGCGGGCACGCTGTAGCCGTCCGCGCGCAGCACCGCCAGCCCCGGCACGTTCTGCGAGGCCATCGCGACCACGAACAGCGGGATGGCGATGCTGATCGTGGCCGAGAGCGAGAACGACGGCGTGGTCCACACGGGCTTCGCCAGGGCGATGTCGAAGTGGCTGAAATCGAGCAGGCCGAGACTGCCCGCCACTGCCGTACCGACGACGAGCGAGAGCAGGATCGCGTAGCGCGACGCGAAGCGCTTGACCACGAGATAGGTGAAGAACATGGACAGCACGAGCGCGGTCTGGTGCTGCGCGGCGACGAAGATCTCCAGGCCGATGCGAAACAGGATTCCCGCGAGCAGCGCGGAGGCGAGCGCGGGCGGCACGCGCCGCATGATCGTCTCGAAGCCGCCTGTGAGGCCGCACAGTGCAATGAGCGCGTTGCACACGATGAACGCGCCAATGGCCTCGCCATACGGCACGCCGGGCAGCGACGTGACGAGCAGCGCAGCGCCCGGCGTCGACCAGGCCACGACGACCGGCGTGCGATAGCGCAGCGACAGCCCGATGGTCGTCACGCCCATGCCGATCGACAGCGCCCAGATCCACGACGAAATCTGCGCGGACGAGAGGTGCGCGGCCTGACCGGCCTGGAACATCAGGACCAGCGAGCTGGTGTAGCCGGTCATCATCGCGACGAAGCCGGCGACGATGGCCGACGGCGAGGTGTCCGACCACGGCCGCAGCGGTGGGACGGGAGTCGTACTGGACGTCATGATAGGAAAGTGCCTCGAAGTATGTTGTTGTGTGCGCCCACAGGCGGGCGCGCTGTCTGTGGGCTGGGCCGCAACGCCCTGCGATGCCGGCCCCGCGCCGCGGTGTGCCGGGTGGCGTGCCGGCCCGCCTTACTTGCTTAGTACGCGCATGGCCGATTCGAGGCCGGCCAGCGTGATCGGGTACATGCGGTTGGCGAACAGCTCGCGAATGACGGAAATCGACTGCCGATACGGCCAGATCGCTTCCGGTTCGGGATTGAGCCAGACGTGGTGCGCGAACCGGTCGATGAAGCGGCGCAGCCACACCGCGCCGGCTTCCTTGTTGTTGTACTCGACCGAGCCGCCGGGCTGCAGCACCTCGTAGGGGCTCATCGTGGCGTCGCCCACGAAGATCAGCTTGTAGTCGGCCGGGTACTTGCGCAGCACGTCCCACGTGTCGAAGCGCTCGTTGTGGCGGCGACGGTTCTGCCGCCACAGATAGTCGTAGACGCAGTTGTGGAAATAGTAGAACTCGAGGTGCTTGAATTCGGACTTTGCCGCCGAGAACAACGCTTCGGCGCGCGCGATGTGGTCGTCCATCGAGCCGCCCACGTCGAGCAGCATCAGCACCTTGACGTTGTTGTGCCGCTCCGGCACCAGCTTCAGGTCGAGCCAGCCGGCGTTGGCCGCTGTCGACCGGATGGTGTCGTCCAGATCGAGTTCCTCGGCAGCGCCCTCGCGCGCGAACTTGCGCAGCCGGCGCAGCGCGACCTTGATGTTGCGCGTACCGAGCTCGACCGTGTCGTCGTAGTCGCGGTAGGTGCGCTGGTCCCACACTTTTACCGCCGTGCGATTGCCGTTGCTCTCGCCGCCGATGCGGATGCCTTCGGGATGGAAGCCGCCGTTGCCGAACGGCGACGTGCCGCCCGTGCCGATCCACTTGCTGCCGCCTTCGTGCCGGCCCTTCTGTTCCTCGAGGAGTTGCCTGAGCCGCTCCATGAGCTTGTCCAGGCCGCCGAGCGCCTCGATGCGCGCCTTGTCTTCCGGCGAGAGCTCGCGCTGCATGCGCTTTCTGAGCCAGTCGAGCGGCACTTCGCCCGAAGCGTCGACGATCTGCTGCACGCCCTTGAAATACGCGCCGAACGCCTGATCGAACTTGTCGTAGTGCTTCTCGTCCTTCACGAGCGAGAGCCGTGCGAGGTAGTAGAACTCGTCGAGCGAAGGCGCGATGACCTGCCGCTGCAGGGCCTCGAGCAGCGTTAGGAATTCCTTGACCGAGACCGGCAGTTTTGCGGCGCGCAGGGTGTAGAAGAAGTCGATCAGCATGACGGCGGCGCGCTTACCGGTTGGCGCGGTTCATGAAGACGAGGCGCTCGAACAGATGCATGTCCTGCTCGTTTTTGAGCAGTGCGCCCGCGAGCGGCGGAATCGCCAGCTTGTTGTCGGGGCTGCGCAGCGCTTCGGGGCCGATCTCCTCGGCCATGAGCAGCTTGAGCCAGTCGATCAGCTCCGAGGTCGACGGCTTCTTCTTGAGTCCGGGGATCTCACGCACCTCGAAGAAGGTTGCCATCGCGGCATTGACCAGCTCGCGGCGGATGTTCGGGAAGTGCACGTCGATGATCGATTGCATCGTCGCGGGGTCGGGGAACCTGATGTAGTGGAAGAAGCAGCGGCGCAGGAAGGCGTCGGGCAGTTCCTTCTCGTTGTTCGACGTAATGATCACGAGCGGCCGGTGGCGCGCCTTGACGAGCTGGCGCGTCTCGTAGACGTAGAACTCCATGCGGTCGAGCTCGCGCAGCAGGTCGTTGGGGAACTCGATGTCGGCCTTGTCGATTTCGTCGATGAGCAGCACCGTGGGCCGGTCGGCCTCGAAGGCCTGCCACAGCACCCCCTTGACGATGTAGTTGGCGATGTCGCGCACGCGCTCGTCGCCCAGTTGGGAGTCGCGCAGGCGCGAGACGGCGTCGTACTCGTACAGGCCCTGCTGCGCCTTGGTCGTGGACTTCACGTGCCATTGCAGCAGCGGCATGTCGAGCGCGGCGGCGACTTCCTCGGCGAGCATGGTCTTGCCGGTGCCGGGTTCGCCCTTGATGAGCAGGGGTCGCTGCAGGGTAGCCGCCGCGTTCACGGCGAGCTTGAGATCGTCGGTGGCGACGTACTGGGAAGAGCCTTCGAAGCGCATTGTCTGTGCCGTCCGCAAACTGCCGGCCGGGCGGCCGGGCAGAGAAAAAGTTCAGTATAAGACATTGCGCATACGGCTCGCTCGCATCGCGGAAATGTGCATTGGCATCAAGGGCTTGCGAAAAAACTTCGGAGAACTGTGCGGGTCAGCCCCGAGTTTGCGACCGCAAGGGTGTGGGTTACAATCGATTGCTTTTTTCACAGGTCGGCGGCCTTGGAGTCGGGACGTCAGCCTGCGTGTTGCGGACCGGTATTCCAACCAAAAACGTTCCCAAGAAGACCATGAAAAAGTTCCTCACGATGATGGCGCTGGCGCTCGGCAGCACGTCGTTCACTGCGCTTCACGCGGCCGAACTCAAGCCCAACGCAGAGGCGGCAAAGGACAAGGTGGCCATGTGCATCGGCTGCCACGGTATTCCCGACTATCGCACCGCGTTTCCGGAGGTGTATCACGTGCCCCGGATCGGCGGGCAGAATGCGAAATACATCGAGAACGCCCTGAAGGAGTACGCCAAGGGCGATCGCAAGTTCCAGACGATGCATGGCATCGCAGCCACGTTGACCGAGCAGGATATCGTCGACATCGCCGCCTATTACGCGGCGCAGACGTCGTCGACGCCGGTCAATCCCCAAAAGTAAAACGTGCGTGGCTGAGGAGAACACGATGAAGCATTCGATGCATGCGATGACCAAGGCCGCTGCGGCGGCATCCCTGACGCTCGGCGCCATGCTCGCCGGCTGGAGCGGCGGCGTCGCCGCGGCCGGCAATGTCGCCAATGGCAAGGCGCTTGTCGACAAGGGCATGTGCGCGAGCTGCCACGGCGCGAACCTGAACGCCCCGATCTCGCCCGAGTACCCGAAACTGGCCGGCCAGTATGCGGATTACGTCTACAACGCGCTGCGCGCCTATCAGAACGAGCACAGCCTCGTGTATGGCCGCAGCAACGCGATCATGAAGACGCAGGTAATGTCCAATCCGGCGACGGTCGACAAGGACGGCAAGCCACGTCCGTTCACCTCGCAGGAGTTGCGGGACATTTCGGCCTATATCGAGTCGCTGCCCGGCGATCTCGTGACGAAGAAGTAATACGACGTGCCTGCCGGTGCCGGCCGGCAAGGGGAGTGCGCAAGCGGGCACAAGCGGGCACAAGCGCCGACGGCCGCTCGGAGAGCGACCGTCGTTTGCGTTTGTGGCCCAAACACTGCGTTCAGCGCGAGGCCTGTTGCTCGATGCGCTGCAGATAGGCGTCGGAGTCCGGCGGCTGGCCGCTGCGCTGCGCTTCCCAGAGCGTCTGGCCGAGGCACTCCATGATGCGATGCTGCGCCTCGTGCGGCGAGTCGAGGCGCTGCGTCAGTTTCTCGTAGGCCGCGCGGATGCCCGGCGGCTGGTCGATCGATACCTGCTCGCTGATGGCCAGATGCATCGACAGATGCAGGAACGGGTTGGTCTGCCCGGCCTCGGGGGGATAGTCGCGGGCGCCGGCCTCCTCGGTATCGGCCAGCGCGTCGTGATATTCCGGGTGCTCCTGAATCCAGTCGGCCGCCATGGTCTCGAGCGGGGTGAGAATGCTGCCGCTTCGCTGTTTTTGCCAGGTGGTGCAGAAGAATTGCCGGACTTCGTCGCGGCTCGGATTGAACATGGGGACTCCGTGGTTCTGGTGAGGCATCTTGCGGCGCGCCGCGCCGTGGCTACAATGGCGGATCGCGCCGGCGCCGACCGGCGATCTGCCCGGCAACGCCCATAAAACACGCTGTATTGTCGCTCAATTTTCCCAATCATGTCGCAAAGCCCCCGCGCCTCCGCCGCCCCCGTCCTGCCCCCGGCGCCCCCGCCATCGGCCTGGGCGGGCGTGGCGCTGATCGCCGTGTCGGCCTCGGCGTTCGGGGCGATGGCAATCTTCGCGCGGGCGGCCGCGGCCTCGGGCGCCGATCTGTTTGCGATGCTGCTGTTTCGCTTCTTCGTAGCGAGCGTGCTGCTGCTGATCTGGTGCCGGGTGCAGCGAGTGCCGTTGCCGTCGCGGCGTCAGGCGCTCGGCATTGCACTGATGGGCGGCATCGGCTACGTCGGCCAATCGCTGTGCTTCTTCGGGGCGCTTCAGTATGCGCAGGCGTCCCTCGTGGCGCTGCTGCTTTACCTGTATCCGGTTTTCGTGACGATCCTGGCGGCGATCTTTCTGCATGAGCGCCTCACGCCCGTGAAACTCGGCGCGCTGGTGCTGTGCTCGCTCGGCACCGCGCTGACGGTCGGCGGCGGGCGCGGGCAGCCGTTGGGGATGGCGCTCGCGGTGGCCGCGGCGCTGATCTACTCGGGCTATATCGTGATCGGCGCACGCCTCACGCGGGGCGTCGACGCCCGCGCGACGGCCACGCTAGTCTGTCTGGCGGCGACGGTTTCCTTCGGTGCGATGGCCGCCGTGCGCGCCTCGCAAGGCCTGTCGCTGCAGTGGCCGACCGGGGCCGGCGGCTGGGCGGCGCTTGCCGCGATCGCGGTGTGCTCGACCGTCGTCGCCATCCTCACGTTCTTCGCCGGACTGCAACGTCTGGGCGCGGGGCGCGCCTCGATGCTCTCGACGCTTGAGCCGGTGGTGACGGTGCTCCTCGCGGCCATGCTGCTGGGTGAAACGCTGAGCGCGGCGCAGCTCGGCGGCGGCGCGCTGATTCTGGCCGGCGTGCTCTGGCTCTCGGCGCGAGGCGCCGCGACAACCGCCTGATCTGGCCGGGTATTTTCGATCGCCTGCGCGCGCGGCGCCGCGACGGTAAAATCGCCCGACGTTTCGCTACTCATCACCCGAGGTCATTATTCATGAGCACCATTGCCAAAGAAGCCATCGCCCAACTGTTCACCGAGGCCCGTACCCACAACGAGTGGCTCGACAAGCCCGTGAGCGACGAGACGTTGCGCGAACTGTACGATCTGGTGAAGTGGGGCCCGACGTCGGCCAACACCACGCCGGCGCGTATCGTGTTCGTGAAAAGCGCGCAAGCCAAGGCCCGGCTGCTCGAGTGCATGGCGCCGGGCAACGTCGAGAAGACCCGCACCGCCCCGGTAACGGCGATCATCGCCTACGACCTGAAGTTCTATGAGCACCTGCCGCGGCTGTTCCCGAACGGCGCCGACCGGATGGTGCCGATGTTCTCGGGCGATGCCGCCAAGGCAGCCGGCGCGGCGCACATGAACAGCTCGCTGCAGGGCGGATACTTCATTCTGGCCGCGCGCGCGTTGGGGCTCGACTGCGGCCCGATGGCCGGTTTCGACGCGCAGAAGGTCAACGACACTTTCTTCGCCGGCACCGACTGGCGGGTGAACTTCATCTGCAACCTCGGCTACGGGGATCACGCCAAGCTGTTCCCGCGCAACCCGCGCCTGTCGTTCGACGAGGCCGCGCGCATCCTCTGATTTCGCGCTTGGGCCATGGCGCAAGCGTGCCGGCGAGCAGAAGGCAAGACGCAGCGGGCGGCCAGAAGTCGGGACCGCCCGTTGTCGTTTCGGCCGCCGGTTGCCGTCTACGCCGGCGTGGGCCGCGCGTCATGCCGTCGGCGCGGGCGTCTTCGGGCGGAAATCGCACAGCGGCTCGATCGCGCAATGCCAGCACTCGGGCTTGCGCGCCTTGCAGACGTAGCGGCCGTGCAGGATCAGCCAATGGTGTGCGTCGTGCCGGAACTCGGGCGGCGTGACACGTTCGAGCGCCAGTTCCACCGCCAGCGGGTCCTTGCCGGGGGCGAGCCCGGTGCGATTCGCCACGCGGAAGATGTGCGTGTCCACGGCGATCGTGTCCTCGCCGAACGCCGTGTTGAGCACGACGTTCGCCGTCTTGCGGCCCACTCCCGGCAGCGCCTCGAGCGCTTCGCGCGAGCGCGGCACTTCGCCGCCGTGCCGGGCGAGCAGCAACTCGCACGTGGCGATCACGTTCTTCGCCTTCGTGCGATACAGGCCGATCGTTTTGATGTAGTCGGCCACGCCGGCTTCGCCGAGCGCGATCATCTTTGCCGGCGTGTTGGCGTGCGCATACAGCTTGCGCGTGGCCTTGTTGACCGACACGTCGGTCGCTTGCGCGGAGAGCAGCACGGAGATCAGCAGCTCGAACGGCGACGTGTATTCGAGTTCGGTCGTCGGATTCGGATTGAGTTGCTGCAGCGTCTCGAACAGGGCACGGCGTTTGGCGTCGTTCATGGCGTGTGGCGCGCGAGATTGGTGTTGTTCTGAATGGGCGTGTGGAGGCTGTCTGGTCTTTCGGGACGGCGCATGGGCCACGCCTATGGCTTGGTGAGCCCGAGCCGCTTGCGCCGCGCTTCGGCTTCGTCGATCTGCGCTTGCACGTCGGCAGACACGTTCTCCGTATTCTTCGGACCTAACCCCTGGGCGGCCAGCGCGGCCTTCTTCTGGCGAGCCCGTTCGAGTGCTGCCTGGATGATGGCTTGTTTGCGCGCGGCGGCGGCAGCCGCTTCGTCGTGGGCGGCGCCCGCGGGCGCGGTGCTCGCGAGGTCTGCCGCGATGCCGGCGGTCTTCACGGCCGCGGCAGGCGGTTCGCCGCCGGGCGCCGGCGCCGCCGAGGCGGAAGGGGGGGAAGAGGGGGCAACTGGCGCGACGCGCGCCGCACGGGCGGCCAGACGCGCTTCGCGCTCGGCCTTGTCCCTGGCGAGGCGCGCCAGATGGGCTTCGTAGTGCGCGCGCGCCTGGTCGGCCTGCGCCTGCGTCCAGGCATCCCAGCCGGTGCGCTCGCCCGTGACCGGCACCATGTCGATGCAGTCGACGGGACAGGGCGGCACACACAGATCGCACCCCGTGCAGCGGTCCTCGATCACGGTGTGCATGAGCTTGGCGGCGCCGACGATGGCGTCGACCGGGCAGGCCTGCAGGCACAGCGTACAGCCGATGCACAGCGATTCGTCGATGACGGCGCGCGGACGCGGACGTTCCGCGCCATTCTCCGGATTGAGCGGGATGACGGGACGCCCAAGCAGCCCGGCCAGCCGTGCGACGCCTTGCGCACCGCCCGGCGGGCATTGGTTATAGCTCGCCTGGGCGCTCGCGATGGCGTCGGCATAGGGACGGCAGCCGGCATAACCGCACTTGGTGCACTGCGTCTGGGGCAATAAGGCATCGATGCGCTGCGCGAGCGCGCTGACTTCGGACACGACTTTTGTGGGGGATTCAGCGGAAACTCGAATTATCCTTCATTTTATGAAAACCCTGAAACCGATGTGCCATAATTCCGCCCGTTGAGAACGACCGGCCGATCATGACCACATCAGCATCGAAGATCAAACGCGACCCCGAACGCACCCGCCAGCGCATTCTCGATGCCGCGACGCAAGCGTTCGCGGAACTCGGTTCCAGCGGTGCGCGCGTGGATGGCATCGCGCGCCGCGCCGAGGTCAACGAACGCATGCTGTATTACTACTTCGGTTCCAAGGACGGGCTCTACCTGGCAGTGCTCGAAGAAGTGTACGGCGCATTCAATCGCGCGGAGCACGCGCTCAAGCTCGATGCGCTCCCGCCGCTGCAAGCGATCGCCGAATTGGCGCATTTCGTCTGGGACTACTACGCCGAGCACCCGGAACTCATCCGCCTCATCAACAACGAGAATCTCCACGGCGCCGACTCGATGAAGAAGTCGAGCGAGATCCCTCAACAGGTCTCGCCCATCGTCGATCTGCTCAAGCAGACGCTCGCCCGCGGCCAGGCCAGCGGCGAGATCCGCCAGGGCATCGATGCGATTTCGCTTTACGTGACGATCTCCGCGATGGGCTATTACGTGATGTCCAATCGCCATACGCTGGCCATCGTGATGGGCCGTGATTACGCGAAAGAAGACGAGCGCGAGTCGTACACGGACTTCAATACGCAGATGCTAATGGATGCGTTGCGTGCGCGCTGACCCGCCCTGCCGTTTGCGCGAATCCCAAACGGAACCGCCGCGAGAGCCGAGGCCCTCGCGGCGGTTTTCGTATGGGGGTGCGAAAGGGAGTCAGGGAGCCGCCGCAGCCGCTGCAACTGCCCGTCAGCCGTGTTTTGCGATGAAGTCGCGGATCTGCGGGTAAATCACATTGCGCCAGCGGCTGCCCGAGAAGATGCCGTAATGGCCGCACGAGGGCGCCGTGAAGTGGGAGCGGCGTTTGGCCGGAATGCCCGTGCACAGGTCGTGTGCGGCCTGCGTCTGGCCGCTGCCCGAGATGTCGTCGAGCTCGCCTTCGATGGTGAAGAGCGCCGTCGTCTTGATGTCCTGGGGACGCACGCGCTGGCCGGCCACGTCCCACGTGCCGCGCGCGAGGCTGAAGTCCTGGAACACCGTCTTGATCGTGTCGAGATAGTACTCGGCAGCCATGTCCAGCACGGCGTTGTACTCGTCGTAGAAGCGGCGATGGGCTTGCGCGTCGTCGTTGTCGCCGCGTATCAGATCGAGATAGAAGTCCCAGTGCGACTTCAGGTGGCGGTCCGGATTCATCGCGACGAAGCCCGCGTGCTGCAGGAAGCCGGGATAGACCATGCGGCCCGCGCCGGGATAGTTTGCCGGCACCGGGTGGATCACGTGATTCTCGAACCACTCGTAGGATTTGTTGGTGGCGAGCGAGTTGACCGACGTCGGGCTCTTGCGGGCGTCGATCGGGCCGCCCATCATCGTCATCGTCTTGGGCGTCGTCTCGCCGTTCGAGGCCATGAGCGAGATCGCGCCAAGCACGGGCACGGTCGGCTGGCACACCGAAATCACGTGGAGGTTCTCCGCGCCGATGTGGCGGATGAACTCCTGGATGTAGGCGACGTAGTCGTCCAGATGAAAGGGGCCGGCCTCGACCGGCACCATGCGCGCGTCGACCCAGTCCGTGATGTAGACCTTATGGTCTCTGAGCAGCGTGCGGACCGTATCGCGCAGCAGCGTGGCGTGATGGCCCGAGAGCGGCGCCACGACCAGCACGACCGGATCGTCCTTGAGCTGGCCGACGGCGCTCGCGTCGTCGGCATAGCGCTTGAAGCGCAGCAGACGGCAGAACGGCTTTTCCATCGCGGTCATTTCCACGACCGGGATGTTATGGCCGTCGACCTCCACCGCCTTGATGTTGAATTCGGGTTTTTCGTAGTCTTTGCCGAGCCGGTAGAGCAGTTCGTATCCGGCGGCGATGCGCGGGGCCCCGGGCATCATGGCAAGGAGGCTGCCCGGGTTGACGAAAGTCGTCGCAGCGGCCTTTGCCCACGTGGTGAGGGGGTTCAGCCACGCGCGGTTGTACTCATGAATCTGATACAGCATGTTGTGTGCCCTGAGGCGGAGGATGAGGGAATTATGCAACCGTTTAGCGCGGCTGTGCAACGCAGCATAACCCTGATATATGGCATTTGCGCATCAGATCGATAGTCTGAGCTTATTTCATCGATTGTCATTAACTATCGATGCTGCATTGCAGCAAAGGCGCATAAAAAAAGCCCGCCGGGACGGCGGGCCTTTCACGTCGCGGGCGTCGAAGCGGATTACTTCAGCACGGCGGCGATCGCATCGACCACGTGGTCGATATTCCCGTCGTTGAGCGCGGCCACGCAGATGCGGCCCGTGCTCACGGCATAGATGCCGAATTCCTCGCGCAGACGCTCCACCTGGTCGGCCGTGAGACCAGAGTACGAGAACATGCCGCGCTGCTTGATCACGAACGAGAAGTCGCGCTCCACGCCCTTGGCGCGCAGCTTTTCGACCAGCTTCAGGCGCATGTCGCGGATGCGCTCGCGCATTTCGGCCAACTCTTCTTCCCACAGGGCGCGCAGCTCCGGGTTGCCGAGGACGGCGGCGACGACCGAGCCGCCGTGCGTCGGCGGGTTCGAATAGTTCGTGCGGATCACGCGCTTGAGTTGCGAGAGCACGCGGGCCGATTCGTCCTTGCTGGCCGTGACGATGGACAGGGCGCCGACGCGCTCGCCATACAGCGAGAACGACTTCGAGAACGAGCTCGATACGAAGAAGTTGAGGCCGGCCGAGGCGAACAGGCGCACCACCGCGGCGTCGGCGTCGATGCCGTCACCGAAGCCTTGATAGGCGATGTCGAGGAACGGCACCAGCTTGCGGGCCTTTACGACGTCCACGACTTGCGTCCACTGATCCATCGTCAGGTCGACGCCGGTCGGGTTATGGCAGCAGGCGTGCAGCACGACGATCGTGCCTTCCGGCTCTTCGCCGAGACGCTCGAGCATGCCCTTGAGGTTCACGCCGTGGGTGGCGGCGTCGTAGTACGGGTACGAAATGACGTTGAAGCCGGCTTGCGTGAACAGGGCGCGATGGTTTTCCCAGCTCGGGTCGCTGATGGCGACGTTGGCGTTCGGCGTCAACTGCTTGAGGAAGTCGGCGCCGATCTTCAGCGCGCCGGTGCCGCCCAGCGCCTGGGCGGTGATCACGCGGCCTTCGGCCAGCACGGGCGAGTCCTTGCCGAACAGCATTTCCTGGACGGCCTTGTCGTAGGCGGCAATGCCTTCGATCGGCAGGTAGCCACGCGGCAGGCCCGCGGCCACGCGTTGTTCTTCCGCTGCCTTGACGGCTTTGAGCAGGGGCAGCTTGCCTTCCGCGTTGAAATACACGCCCACGCCCAGGTTCACCTTATTGGTGCGGTGATCGGCGTTGTAGGCTTCGTTCAGGCCAAGGATGGGGTCGCGCGGAGCGAGTTCGACAGCGGAGAAGAGAGTCATTTCGACGGCTCGAAGCAGGTAGTAGGAAAGTGCAGCGGGCCGGTCGCGACATGCACGGCATCGGCCCAACGGGCTATTTTAGCCAAGATTGACCGCGCTTGTGGTGAATGCCGGGCGCCTGTGTGCGGTTTGGGCGCGATTTGGTGGTATTTCGGCACGAAAACTGCCAAACAATGCCAGAAATTGACGAAATGGCGGAAACTCGGCGGGCGGCGGGCGGCGGCCAGTTTGGCGGGCGCGCGCACGCCGGGCACTGGCTGCGCGGCCTCGGCCCGGCGCGCATCCGCGAGGGGCAAGCGCGCAGGCTTGTCCATGTCACCCATCGGCGTCAGGGATCGGCCCGACGCGCTAGAATGGCAGATTCCGTCCCTCATGCTCGCACCCCGCCATGACCCCTGCGGCTGACAACGATCTCGACGAAAGCAAGTTCCTGACGTTCCCGGATTCGCCTTATCAGCTCTACTGCCCGTTTCCGCCGGCCGGGGACCAGCCGACGGCCATCGAGCAACTGGTCGAAGGTGTCGAGGACGGCCTGGCGTTCCAGACGCTGCTCGGCGTGACCGGCTCGGGCAAGACCTTCACGATGGCCAACGTCATCGCGCGCCTGGGGCGCCCGGCCATCGTGTTCGCCCCGAACAAGACACTGGCCGCCCAGCTGTACTCGGAGTTCCGCGAGTTCTTCCCGCGCAACGCCGTCGAGTACTTCGTCTCGTACTACGACTATTACCAGCCCGAGGCCTACGTGCCGCAGCGCGATCTGTTCATCGAGAAGGATTCGTCGGTCAACGAGCACATCGAGCAGATGCGCCTGTCGGCGACCAAAAGCCTGCTCGAGCGCCGCGACGTGGTGATCGTGGCGACGGTGTCGGCGATTTACGGTATCGGTAATCCCAACGAATACCATCAGATGATCCTGACGCTGCGCCAGGGCGACAAGATGGGGCAGCGCGAGATCATCGCGCGCCTGATCGCCATGCAGTACACGCGCAACGAGACCGATTTCGGGCGCGGCACGTTCCGCGTGCGCGGCGACACGATCGACATCTTCCCGGCGGAGCATGCCGAGCTGGCGCTGCGCGTCGAGCTGTTCGACGACGAAGTCGACACGTTGCAGCTATTCGACCCCTTGACCGGGCGCGTGCGGCAGAAGGTGCCGCGCTTCACGGTGTATCCGTCCTCGCACTACGTGACGCCGCGAGACACCGTACTGCGCGCCATCGAGACCATCAAGGAGGAACTGCGCGAGCGGCTCGATTACTTCTACAAGGAAGGCAAGCTCGTCGAGGCGCAACGGCTCGAGCAGCGCACGCGTTTCGATCTCGAAATGCTGCAGGAGCTGGGCTTTTGCAAGGGCATCGAAAACTATTCGCGCCACCTGTCGGGCGCTGCGCCGGGCGAGCCGCCGCCCACGCTCGTCGACTATCTGCCGCCCGACGCCCTGATGTTCCTGGACGAGTCGCATGTGCTCATTGGCCAGCTCAACGGCATGTACAACGGGGACCGGGCGCGCAAGGAGAATCTGGTCAACTACGGCTTTCGTCTGCCGTCGGCGCTGGACAACCGTCCGCTCAAATTCGCCGAATACGAACGCAAGATGCGTCAAGCGATCTTCGTGTCGGCCACGCCGGCCGACTACGAAAAGCAGCGCACGGGCCAGGTGGTGGAGCAGGTGGTGCGGCCCACGGGGCTGATCGATCCGGTGATCATCGTGCGCCCCGCGCGTACTCAGGTCGACGACGTGCTTTCCGAGATCAACAAGCGCGTCGCCGTCGAAGAGCGCGTGCTCGTCACCACGCTCACGAAGCGCATGGCCGAGCAGCTCACCGAATACCTTTCCGACAACGGCGTGAAGGTCCGTTATCTGCACAGCGACATCGATACCGTGGAACGCGTGGAGATCATCCGTGATTTGCGGCTCGGCGCATTCGACGTGCTGGTGGGGATCAACCTGCTGCGCGAGGGGCTCGACATTCCGGAAGTTTCACTCGTCGCGATTCTCGACGCCGACAAGGAAGGGTTTCTGCGCGCGGAGCGCTCGCTCATCCAGACGATCGGGCGCGCCGCACGCAACGTGAACGGCACGGCCATCCTCTATGCGGACAAGATGACCGATTCCATGGCGCGGGCGATCAGCGAGACGGAGCGTCGACGTGCCAAGCAGATCGCGCATAACGAGGCGCACGGCATCGTGCCGCAGGGCGTGAAAAAGCGCATCAAGGACATCATCGACGGCGTCTACGATCCGCAGGATGCGAAGGCCGAACTCGCCGAAGCGAAGGAGCAGGCGCACTACCAGGACATGTCGGAAAAGCAGTTGGCGCGCGAGATCAAGAAGCTCGAGAAGCAGATGCAGGAACACGCCCGCAACCTCGAATTCGAGAAGGCCGCGAAGGTGCGCGACCAATTGCTGCACGTCAAGGCGCTGGTGTTCGGCACGGACGGCGCGAGCGAGGCCGAACTGGGGCCGAAGGTTTGAGTCGGGCCTGGGCCCGGCACGCGGGAAACAACACGAATATCACGAATGAAGAAGACGTCGGTTCTGTTCGTTTGCATGGGCAACATCTGCCGTTCGCCGAGCGCGGACGGTATTTTTCGTCATCGTCTGGCCGAGGCCGGACTGTCCGGACTCGTCGAGGTGGATTCGGCGGGCACGCACAGTTATCACCTGGGGCACGCCCCCGACGTGCGAACGCAGGCTGCGGCCAGGCGCCGGGGTTACGATCTGAGCGCGCTGGTCGCCCGCCGTGTCGAGGCCGGCGACTTCGAGCGTTTCGACTGGATCGTCGCCATGGACGATGCGAACGTCGCGGAGCTCATGGCGCGCTGCCCGGCCGGGCAAAGTCACAAAATCGTGCGTCTGATGGATTTCGCCACGCGACACGATGCCACCGAGGTGCCCGATCCATACTACGGCGGCGAACAGGGCTTCGAGACGGTGCTCGACTACATCGAGGACGGCCTAGACGGCTTGCTCGAGCGGCTCAGGCAGGACGCGCAGAGCAAGTAAGTCGCCGCTCATCGCCGCACCACATTACCGGCGCTCATTACCGTCGTCCATTACCGCCGTCCATTACCGTCGTCGATTTCCCTCGTCATTCCCTCGTCATTCCCTCGTCATTACCCGGCACATGACGCGCCGCGTCGATGCGGCGTGGTCGCAGGCCGCGAACCGCGGCGCTCGAACCGAGGCCCAAGCGCCCGAACGCACCCTGCGGCGGCTGGGACGCCGCTTTCCCGCTGACCACGGATGGGGCTATCATTCGGCCAGCCATTCGCCCGGCGCGCGGCTTGCGTATTTGCCTGAACCCGCGCATGCGTCGCCGTCTGTGCGACCTGCCTGCGTCCGTTGCCTTCACGTCTCCTGTTCTCGTTTTTTCCCGTCTCCTTTCCGATCGCCCCATAGATGCTCAACTCGCTCACCTCGTACTGGCGTAAGTGGCGCGCCTCGCGCCATGCCGGCCATCAGCTCGACGAACTGCTCGCGCATGCCGATCCGGCCGCGCCGCTGGCCGTGAGGAATCAATGGCTGATCGAGTTGGCACACTGGGTCCAGAAGCGCGGCGCCCTGGTCAACGAGGCGCGCGGCGCAGGGCAGGCCGCACGCTACCGTCCGCATACGCGATTGCGCTACCTCCTGCAGATGCTCGAGCGCAACCCCGCCTGGCGACTGCCGGTTGCCCGCACGCTGCGGAGCATCATCAACGAGAGCGACGCCATTTCGCTGTTGTGCGACACGGGCATGCCGGTACGCCCCGGCTTCTGGGGCGCGCTCGTCGAACGTATCGAAAAGGCGCTCATTCCGCCGCCGCCCACGCGACGCGATCTCTCTGCGCTGTGCTCGCTGATGTTTCCCGACGGCGATGCCGCGGACTGGATTGCCGCCATCCCGCCCGAACTGCTCGCCGACCTGATCGCCTTGCTGCACGAAGGGGAAGCGGAGGAAACGGACAGTGACTGGAACCCGTTCGCACAGGATCTGCTCGCGGCCATGCATCACCTCGTGGACCAGATCGCGTCGACGGGGCTGTCGCAGGCGGTGCGCTCGCGCCTGACTTATCCACGCGTGACGGACTCGCCGTTCTATCGGCTGGGGCGCGCCATGCAGGCACTGGAGGACGCCGGCGAGGAATTCGTGCACGGCGCGCCGGCCTCGCAGCGCTTCGTGCAGCAAATCAACGTATTTCGCGCGCTGCTCGATGACTGCGCTCGCGCGGTGCGTCAGGTGTACGCCCATCTCGACGAGAACGGCGTGAGCGTCGACATCGTGTTTCAAGTGGAGCGCGCCAAGGCGCGCATCCGCCGTCTCGAGCGCTTGCTCGAGGCGTGGCTCACATCCGGCGAGCCCGGCGATCGGGCCGCGGCGCGCGTGCGCCTGCTCGCCGACCTCGTTCGCGCCAACCGGGCGAGCCAGAGCGTGGGCGAGCTGGCGCGTACCTCGTTCGGGCTGCTCGCGCGCAAGGTCGTCGAGCGCAGCGCCGAGACGGGCGAGCACTACATCGCGCGCAATCGCAGCGAGTATTTCGCCATGCTCAAGATGGCCTGCGGCGGGGGCCTGGTGACCGTCGTGACCGTCTATGTGAAGTTCCTGATCACGAGCGCGCATCTGCCGACGATCGTCGAAGGCTTCCTTGCGGGCGCCAACTACGCCGCGTGCTTCCTGTTCATGCATTTTTGCCACTTCACGCTCGCGACCAAGCAGCCGGCCATGACCGCGCCGGCCATCGCCAGCAAGCTCGACGACGTCGATACGCCCGCCGGCATGGACGCCTTCGTGGGCGAGGTGATCGCCCTCGTGCGCACGCAGGCCGCCGCTATCTTCGGCAACCTGGCAATGGTGTTCCCGTTCTGTCTGCTGGTGCAATGGGCCGTGTCGGCCGCGCTCGGCATGAACACGATTGCCCCGGAAAAGGCGCACGCGACGCTCGCGTCGTTCTCGATTCTTGGCGTGACGCCGTTCTTCGCGGCACTGACTGGCGTACTCCTCTGGTGTTCCAGCCTGATCTCGGGCTGGGCCGACAACTGGTTCGCGCTGCACGGCATTGGCGACGTGCTGGCCTACAACCGGCGCGTGCGGTTCGTCCTCGGCCGCAACGGCGCCGCCCGGCTGGCCGACGCATGCCGCCGTCACGTCGCGCCGGTGCTCGGCAACCTGACGCTCGGCTTCATGCTGGGGCTCGTGCCCGCCGTGCTGACGGCGTTCGCGCTGCCGTTCGAGGTGCGCCACGTCACGCTCTCGACGGGGGCCATCGCCACGTCCGTCGGCGTGCTCGGCCCGCCGGTGCTGCGCGACTCCGCGCTGTGGCTGGCCGTGGCGGGCGTGGGGGCAATGGCCCTGCTCAACGTCGGGGTCAGTTTTGCGTTAGCATTTCACATGGCGCTCCGTTCGCGTCCACTGCGTCTGGGCGACCGCCGGCAAATCCACCGCGCCATCTGGCGCGCCGTGCTGCGCAATCCCCTGGTGCTGTTGTTTCCTCCGCGCACCCCGCGGGCGGATCCGCGTCCCGAAAAATAAGAGTTCTCCCAAACGGGCGCGGGAACTTTTGCAAAAAATGGGCCAGAAGTACTTGACTAAATTCGTAGGGAATTTATACTTGACGAAAATAGTCGAGATTAATCCCCTGCATCATCATGAGACTTACCACGAAAGGCCGTTTCGCCGTCACGGCGATGATCGACCTGGCCATGCGCCAGGACGCGGGTCCCGTGACGCTTGCGGGCATTAGTCAGCGTCAGCGAATCTCCCTCTCCTATCTGGAACAGTTGTTCGGCAAGCTGCGTCGCCACGAAATCGTGGAAAGCGTCCGCGGTCCGGGCGGCGGGTACAGCCTTGCGCGCCGCGCGGAAGAGGTGACGGTCGCGGACATCATCATTGCGGTCGACGAGCCGCTCGATGCCACCCAATGCGGCAGCAAGGGCAATTGCGAGAAGGGCCAGGACGGCCATCGCGGCCACTGCATGACGCACGAGCTGTGGGCGACGCTCAACCAGAAGATGGTGGAGTATCTCGATTCCGTTTCGCTGCGCGACCTCGTCGAGCAGCAGCGCAGCAAGCAGGCCCAGCAGGCTGTCCTGCGCGACACGCGCGAGTCCGGTACCAACCCTCAGACCGTTGCGGCGCGCATTCCCAATTCGGTCTTCGATATGGCCCGTTCATAACAGGCGCCACGGCACGATCCTGGAGCACCCCATGAAAAACGACACCCTCAATCTTCCCATCTACATGGATTACAGCGCCACCACGCCGATCGACCCGCGCGTGGTGGACAAGATGCTGCCGTACCTGCGCGAGCAGTTCGGCAACCCTGCCTCGCGCAGCCACTCGTTTGGCTGGGCTGCCGAGCAGGCGGTGGAAGAGGCGCGTGAGGAAGTCGCCAAGCTGGTGAACGCCGATCCGCGCGAGATCGTCTGGACGTCGGGCGCCACCGAATCGAACAACCTCGCCCTCAAGGGCGCTGCCCACTTCTACGATGGCAAGGGCAAGCACCTCGTTACGGTGAAGACCGAGCACAAGGCCGTGCTCGACACCATGCGCGAGCTCGAGCGCGAAGGCTTCGAAGTCACGTATCTGGACGTCAAGGAAGACGGTCTGCTCGATCTCGAAGTGTTCAAGGCCGCTCTGCGCCCGGACACGATCCTTGTCTCGGTCATGGCCGTGAACAACGAAATCGGCGTGATCCAGGACATCGCCACGATCGGCGAGATCTGCCGCGAGAAGGGCATCATCTTCCACGTCGACGCCGCGCAGGCCACGGGCAAGATGCCGATCGATCTGGCAACGCTGAAGGTCGATCTGATGTCGTTCTCGGCGCACAAGACCTACGGCCCGAAGGGTATCGGCGCGCTGTACGTGCGTCGCAAGCCGCGCGTGCGTATCGAGGCCCAGATCCACGGCGGCGGTCACGAGCGCGGCATGCGCTCGGGCACGCTGGCCACTCACCAGATCGTGGGCATGGGCGAAGCGTTCCGGCTCGCGCGTGAGGAAATGGCCGCGGAAAACGAGCGGGTTCGCGGACTGCGCGACCGTCTGTTGCGCGGTCTGAGCGAAATGGAAGAGGTGTACGTGAACGGCGACATGGAGCGTCGCGTCGCGCACAACCTGAACATCAGTTTCAACTTCGTCGAAGGCGAGTCGCTCATCATGGCGATCAAGGATGTGGCGGTGTCGTCGGGTTCGGCGTGTACGTCGGCCTCGCTCGAGCCTTCTTACGTTCTGCGCGCCCTCGGCCGCAACGACGAACTGGCGCACAGCTCGATCCGCTTCACCGTGGGGCGTTTTACGACCGAGGCGGAAATCGATTACGTGGTCGACCTGCTCAAGAGCAAGATCGGCAAGCTGCGCGACCTGTCGCCGCTGTGGGAAATGTACAAGGACGGGGTCGATCTCAATTCGATCCAGTGGGCCGCACACTGAGCATTCAAGGAGTTAGCCATGTCGTACAGCAAGGAAGTTCTGGATCACTACGAAAACCCGCGTAACGTCGGTTCGTTCGAAAAGGGCGACGAGAGCGTCGGCACGGGGATGGTCGGCGCGCCGGCCTGCGGCGACGTGATGAAGCTGCAGATCCGCGTGAACGAGGCCGGCGTGATCGAAGACGCCGTGTTCAAGACCTACGGCTGCGGTTCGGCGATCGCTTCGTCGTCGCTGGTGACCGAGTGGGTCAAGGGCAAGACGCTGGATCAGGCGCTCGAGATCAAGAACACGCAGATCGCCCAGGAACTGGCGCTGCCGCCGGTGAAGATTCACTGCTCGATCCTGGCCGAGGACGCCATCAAGGCGGCCGTGGCCGATTACAAGCAGAAGCACGGCGCGGCGGCAGCAACCCCCGAGGCCGCCTGAGCGGCGCGACGGATAAAGGAATCAGGCAAAGATGGCCATTACATTGACCGAGAAGGCCGCGCAGCACGTATCGCGTTATCTCACGCGGCGCGGCAAGGGCGTGGGCCTGCGGCTGGGCGTGAAGACGACCGGCTGCTCGGGCCTGGCCTACAAGCTGGAATACGCCGATGAAGTGGCGGGCGAAGACACGGTTTTCGAGAGCCACGGCGTGAAGGTGATCGTCGACCCGAAGAGCTTGCCTTACATCGACGGCACCGAGCTCGACTTCGCTCGCGAAGGCCTGAACGAAGGATTCCGCTTCAACAATCCGAACGTCAAGGATGAATGCGGCTGCGGCGAGTCGTTCCGCGTCTGAGTTGGCGCCGGCGCGCGAGATCGTCGGCTTTCGGCAGGACGAGGAGGGCCATTGGGTGGCTCGACTGGCCTGCGGGCACGGGCAACATGTCCGGCATCTGCCGCCATGGCAGATCCGGACGTGGACGCAAAGCGCGGCGGGCCGCGAAGCGATGCTCGGCGCCACGCTGCGATGCCGCAAGTGCGAGCGCGGCGAGGCGCCCGATCCTCGATGACGGCGCAGCGGTAGCGGCGGCAACAAGGCGGCGCGAGCCGCTTTTTTTACGGGTGCGCGGGTGTGAACACCGTTCGCGCCGGCGTCCCTGACGGAATGATGAGTGCGCGATGAGTGCATTGACTGACAACTATTTCACGCTGTTCGAGCTGCCGCAGCGCTTCGCGCTCGACATGGACGCGCTCGACGCCGCGTATCGCGCCGTGCAGTCGCGTGTGCACCCGGATCGCTTTGCAAGCGCGAGCGACGCCGAGCGGCGCGTGGCCATGCAGTGGGCCGCGCAGGCGAACGCCGCGTATCGCACGCTGCGCGATCCGTTGCAGCGCGCGACCTATCTGCTCTCGCTGCAGGGCATCGACGTGGGCGCGGAGAACAATACCGCGATGGCCCCCGATTTTCTGATGCAGCAGATGGAATGGCGCGAGGCGATCGACGACGCCGTGGCCGCGCGCAACGTCGACGCGCTCGACGCCCTGGCCCGCTCGTTGCGCGAGGACCGCCGTGTGCGGCTCGCCAAGCTCGCCGAATGGCTCGACAGCGCCGCGTGGCAGCCGGCGGCCGAAGCCGTGCGGCAACTGATGTTCATTGCGCGTGCCGAAGAGGACGTCGGACACCGCATCGAAATGCTGGAAAACGCGTGACGGCCCGGTGCGGCGCCGTCACATGTCATTGAGAACCGCTTGAGAACAGGGCGCACGCGCGAGCGCGTCGCCCGCATTGCAAAGTCATGGCCCTTCTGCAAATTTCCGAACCCGGCATGTCCCCCGCGCCGCACCAGCGGCGACTCGCCGTGGGCATCGACCTGGGCACCACGCACTCGCTCGTGGCCGCCGTGCGCAGCGGTGTGGCCGAAGTCCTTCCCGACGAGCAGGGCCGCGTGCTGTTGCCGTCCGTCGTTCGCTACCTGGGCGGCCCGCGCACGCAGATCGGCTACGACGCCAAGGCGTCGGCCGCCCTCGATCCGCGCAACACCATCGTCTCGGTCAAACGCTTCATGGGCCGGGGGCTGGCCGATGTGGCCGATGCCGACAACGCGCCCTACGACTTCGTCGATGCGCCCGGCATGGTGCAGATGAACACCGCCGGCGGCGTGAAGAGCCCGGTGGAAGTGTCCGCCGAGATTCTTGCCACGCTGCGCCAGCGCGCCGAGGACACGCTGGGCGACGAGCTCGTCGGCGCCGTGATCACGGTGCCGGCCTATTTCGACGACGCGCAGCGCCAGGCCACCAAGGATGCCGCGCGCCTGGCCGGCCTGAACGTGCTGCGTCTGCTCAATGAACCGACGGCCGCGGCAATCGCTTACGGCCTCGACAATGCGGCCGAAGGCCTCTACGCCGTCTACGACCTGGGCGGCGGCACGTTCGATATCTCGATCCTGCGTCTGACGAAGGGGGTTTTCGAAGTGCTCGCCGCGGGCGGCGATTCGGCGCTCGGCGGCGACGACTTCGATCAGGTGATCTACCGTTGGGCCGTGGCCGAAGCCGGTCTCGATCCCGCCTCGCTCACGCCGGAGGACGTTCGCACGCTGCTCGATCATGCGCGCACGGCCAAGGAAACGTTGACCGACGCCGAGCAGGCAGGCATCAGCCTTACGCTGTCCGGTGATCGCGCCGTGGCGCTACAGCTCACGCGCGAGCAATTCACGGCGCTCGGCGCACCGCTCGTGCAGCGCACGATCGGCCCGATGCGCAAGGCGTTGCGCGATGCGGGCATGGGCCCGGAGGACGTCAAGGGCGTGGTGCTCGTGGGAGGCGCCACGCGCATGCCCCAGGTACGCGCCGCGGTGGCGAACTTCTTCGGCCGCGAGCCGCTGATCGATCTCGATCCGGATCAGGTCGTGGCGCTTGGCGCCGCCGTGCAGGCGAACCTGCTGGCCGGCAATCAGCCCGAAGGCGACGACTGGCTGCTGCTCGACGTCATCCCGCTCTCGCTCGGCGTCGAGACCATGGGCGGTCTGGTCGAGAAGATCATTCCGCGCAACGCGACGATTCCGGTGGCGCGCGCCCAGGAATTCACCACGTTCAAGGACGGCCAGACGGCCATGGCCATTCACGTGCTGCAAGGTGAGCGCGAACTGGCGTCGGACTGCCGTTCGCTCGCGCGCTTCGAGTTGCGCGGCATTCCGCCCATGGCCGCCGGCGCGGCGCGCATTCGCGTGACCTATCAGGTCGATGCCGACGGGCTGCTCGCGGTCTCGGCGCAGGAAATGCATTCAGGCGTCGCAGCGTCGATCGAGGTCAAGCCGTCCTACGGCCTGGCCGACGACGACATCTCGCGCATGCTGCAGGACAGCTTCGGCGCTGCAGAGAAGGACATGCGCGCACGCGCACTGCGTGAGCAGCAGGTCGAAGCCGAGCGCCTGCTGGTGGCGATCGACAGCGCGCTGCAGACCGACGCCGAACTGCTCGACGCCGAGGAGCGCGCCCGCATCGACGCGCTGCTGGCCGATCTGCGCGAGAAGGCGGCCGGAGACGATCAGGCGGCGATCAAGGCCGCGACCGAAACGCTCTCGCATGCGACCGACGCCTTCGCCGCGCGCCGCATGGACAAGAGCATCCGCGCGGCGCTGGCGGGCCGGCGCGTGGCGGACATCGACAAACTGTAAGACACACACGGAAATCCAAGCCATGCCACAAATCGTTGTATTGCCTCACGTCGAACTGTGCCCGGAGGGCGCGGTGCTCGAGGTCGCGCCGGGGACCACCGTGTGCGACGCCTTGCTGGCCAACGACATCGAGATCGAACATGCGTGCGAGAAATCGTGCGCCTGCACCACGTGTCACGTGATCGTGCGCGAAGGCTTCGAGTCGCTGGAGCCGGCCGAGGACGAGGAGGAGGACCTGCTCGACAAGGCCTGGGGGCTGGAGCCGACGTCGCGCCTGTCCTGCCAGACCAAGATGCCGGCCGACTCGGATCTCGTCGTGGAGATTCCGAAGTACACGATCAACCACGCCAAGGAAAATCACTGAGCGCGGCGTGTCGCGCTCGGGTGACAAGAGAGGAACAACAAGGAGCCTGCCCCATGAAATGGACCGACATTCAGGACATCGCGATCGCGTTGACCGACGCGCATCCCGACGTTGACCCGCAATACGTGCGTTTTACCGACCTGCACCGGTGGGTGATGGCGCTCGACGGCTTCGACGATGCGGCCGACCGTGCCGGCGAGAAAGTGCTTGAAGCCATTCAGATGGCGTGGATTGACGAAGCGCGTTGAGAAGAAGGCGTTAAACGCGTATCCGGCGGACATGAAAGTACGTTGACGGCGCCTGGCTAGTGCGCGCCGCTCGGGGTGCGGCTACGCATTTAACGTATTTGAGGCGCCCAACCGTCTCCGCCATGACAAAGGCCGCTCCGATGAGCGGCCTTTGTCCTTTCTGCGATGCCCAGTTTCTGCGATGCCCGTCACGGCCGACGGAATGTCCGGTCATCCGGCACGCACCAGCGCACCGTTCTCGAGGCGAACGCGGTCACCCGGCTGCACGCCTGGTGCGGATTGATACGTCCAGTAGCGCGTCTTGCCGTTGTCCATGCGCACGTAGACGCGGTACGACGTCTCCGAGCGAACGCGCTTCTCGACTTCGTTGCCGGCCAGGCCGCCGCCGAGCGCGCCGACCACCGTCATCGCCGTGCGGCCGTTGCCGGCGCCAAACTGATTGCCGAGCAGACCGCCGGCGACTGCGCCGCCCACCGCGCCGAGGCCGGTGGCCTGCCCCTGTGTACGGATCGGCTCTATCGATTGCACCGTGCCGCAGGTTGAGCAGGCCGCAGCCTGCTGTCGGGCGGGCGTTGCAGGCGCCTGCGCATACGACGGTTGCGGAGCGCGTTGCGCCGGCGCCGGTTGTCGAGCCTCTTGCGGAACCTGCGAAGACTGAGTCGGCTGCGCAACCTGCGGCTGCTGGCCGGATTGCGGCGAGGATTGCCATTCCGATGGCGTAGATTGTGGCGACGTCAGTGCGTACTGCGAGCCACTCGCGCTGGGGGCGGGGCCGTCAGTGCTCTTCGCCGTGGGCAGGACGCCCGTGATGGCGGCGACCCCGAGCAGACTGACGACCACGATGCTGCCGGCGGCGGCAGCGATCAGCGGATGCATGCGGCGCGGTTGCAGATCGTTATCCATATTGTTTTCTCCATCGTGCGGTTGTCGCGAACCCCCCTTCTGCGTGCTGGCAAGGCACGGGCGGCTTCGCATGTGAGAAGTGTCGGCGACGGCACGCGCGGCGACCGTTTCTTTTTGTAACGCGATGTAAGATGTTCGTCGCCGGCAATACCACGAAAGTTGCGGGTGGCGTCGTGTAACGCTTTGAAAATCAACGGTTTTCCTGATATCGAACGGCCGCGCGGAAGTCACGTCCGGCCCAGTGCCTTAACAAATGAAACAAGTCGCGGAGCAGGCGAGAGTGAATCGACAGGCGAGACCCCGCGAAATGCGGCTAACGCCCGCATCGCGCGGCGTTGAGTGCGCGGCGCTCGTCTTGCTGCTGGTCCAGTGGCTCGCGCTGGGCGCATGGGCGGTGAGCTGGCTGGCGGCGGATGGGCGCGGCGGTGAGGGCATGCCGCCGCTCGGTCATGATTTGCGCGTGTTCTGGACGGTCTCCTGGATCACGGAGCAATTCGGCGCGCTCGCCGCTTTCGACCCAACGGTGCTGATTCCCACGCAGCTTCGGTTCTTCCCCGCCTATCCGGAAGCGGGGCGGTGGTTGTATCCGCCACCGTTTCAATGGCTCATTGCGCCGATCTCGCGATTGCCGTATCCGCTCGTCTACGCGTTGTACGTTGCCCTCAGCATCGCGCTACTCGTCGCGGCGGTACGCTACTGGCGGCGTCTGGCCGGTTGGCCATGGCTTGTCGTCGGCGCATTTCCCGGGCTTTGGGTGACGCTGCTCGCGGGACAGAATTCGGTCCTCACGCTGTGGTTGACGACGATGGCGATCACGTATGCGAGCCGCCGCGCCACGCTTGCCGGTGTATGCGGCGGATTGCTCATTATCAAACCGCAGTTCGCGGTGTTGCTGCCGTTGTGGTGGCTTTGCGGCAGGCATTGGCGCGCGCTGACGTGGGCGGCCATCACGGCAGCCATCGTGTTCGGCCTCACGTTGCTATGGTCCGGCTGGACGCTCTGGCAAGCGTTCCTGACGGCGGTATCGCAGTTCAACGCGCAGGGGGTGCAGCAGGGGGCCGGCGGCATCTGGCATGCAATGCCGACCGTGTTCGCGCTGGCGCGTCTGCATGGCGCAGGATTGCCGCTCGCGTATGGGTGGCATGCGGCGATCGCGGCGCCCTCGGTGATCGGCGCGGCGTGGCTGTGGAGGCGACGCGCGCCGCTGCGGTGGCGCGTGGCATCGGCCATGATTGCGACGCTGCTGGCGCAGCCCTACCTGCTGTACTACGAACTGGTCTGGCTCATTGTGCCGCTGCTGTGTTTGTCCTGCGAGGCGGTCGGCGCAGGCGATGCGCACGACGCCAGCCCCGAGGTCGGCGGGCGTCGCGAACCGCGGGGCGGCGCCTGGCAGCGCGTCGATCGTTGGCTGGTTGCCGCGGCATGGCTGTTGCCGATGCAGGCCTACCTCGCCGTACTGTGGCCGCCGATGGGGCAGTGGGGCGCGGTCGTGCTGCCGATGTTGATGGCGCGCACGCTTTGGCGCGCGTGGCAGGCGCCGGACGCGCATAATGACGCTCATCGTCTGTGAACGTCCCGCCATGCTCGACACGCTCCTGCCCCTCGATATGCCGCTCGATGCCGCGGCTCACGCGCATCTCTATCCCTACGTCGTCGAGCGCGCGTGGATTGACGCGCACGACCCGGCGGCCGACGTCAGCGAGCCGTTCTCCGACGACGTCTTCGTTACACTGGTGCTCGATAGTGCACACGGACTGCGGCGTCTGCGGGGGCCGGACCTGGCGGGCGCGGGCCTCACGTTCGAGGCGGCGTTCGAACATGCCGCATCGAATCTCGCGCGTGCGTGGACGGCGCGCCACTTCGAGTTCGGCATCGCGCGGCTCGACGACGGTACGATGATCGGCGGCTCGCGCGGCAACTGGCTCGCGCCCGCCGGCGCACTGGTGCTCGGCAACCTCTATCGTTCGATGGTCGAGCATTTTGGCGTGAAGGAGTTTGCGGCGGTTGCCGTCAACCGCACGTTTCTGGTCGCTTTCCCGACGGACGCGAAGACACTGGCGTCACTGGCGTTGCGCCAGTTGATCGAAGCAGGCTCGGGCGGCGCGATTGTGCCGATTTCACGCGCGTGGTTACGGCTCGATGGCGACTGGCCGTCCGCTTACCGCGGCACGCCGGCTTTCTGACGGGCGCGCTCCGGCGGCTGGTTTCGGAGAGTCTGTGCGCCCGCGCTATGCCGGCGGCGCCCAAAAAAAATGCCGCGGCCCCTGCGGGCTGCGGCATGTTCCGTGCACGCGTCCCAGCGCGTGACCGATCAGTCTTCGCGGCGCAGATGCGGGAAGAGCAGCACGTCGCGAATGTTCGGGCTGTCGGTGAGCAGCATGATCAGGCGATCGATGCCGATACCGCAGCCGCCCGTCGGGGGCATGCCGTACTCGAGCGCGCGAATGTAGTCGGCGTCGTAATACATGGCTTCTTCGTCGCCGGCGTCCTTTTGCTCCACCTGAGCGCGAAAGCGCGCCGCCTGGTCTTCGGGATCGTTCAGCTCGGAGAAGCCGTTGGCGATCTCGCGACCGGTAATGAACAGTTCGAAGCGTTCGGTGATCCCCGGCACGGTGTCCGACGCACGGGCGAGCGGCGAGACTTCCACCGGGTAGTCGACAATGAAGGTCGGCTCCCAGAGCTGGCTCTCGGCCGTTTCTTCGAACAGCGCCAGTTGCAGCGCACCCAGGCCCGCGTTCTTGAACTGCGGCGCATCGACCTTCACGCCGTACTTGCCCAAGGCACCGCGCACGTACTCGATATCGGCGAGTTGGGCGTCGGTGTACTCGGGGGCGTACTTGCGGATCGCCTCGACGATCGTCAGGCGGTGGAACGGCTTGGACAGATCGAGCTCGCGGCCCTGGTATTCGATGGTGGCGGTGCCGCGCGCGTCGACGGCGGCGCGGCGGATCAGCGCTTCGGTGAAGTCCATCAGCCAACGGTAATCCGTGTAAGCCGCGTAGAACTCCATCATCGTGAATTCCGGATTGTGGCGCGGCGAGACGCCCTCATTGCGGAAGTTGCGGTTGATCTCGAACACGCGCTCGAAGCCGCCCACGATCAGGCGCTTGAGGTACAGCTCGGGCGCGATACGCAGATACATCTGCATGTCGAGCGCGTTGTGGTGCGTAATGAACGGCTTGGCGGCCGCACCGCCCGGGATCGGGTGCAGCATCGGCGTTTCGACTTCCATGAAGTCGGCGTCCGTCATGTACTTGCGGATCGAGGCGATCGCCTTGGCGCGCGCGCGGAAGGTGTTGCGCGTCTCCGGCGACGTGATCAGGTCCACGTAACGCTGGCGGTACTTCGTTTCCTGGTCGGCCAGGCCGTGGAACTTGTCCGGCAGCGGGCGCAGCGACTTGGCCAGCAGGCGCAATTCCTTGACCTTGACCGAGAGTTCGCCGGTGCGGGTGCGGAACAGCGTACCGGTCGCGGCGATGATGTCGCCGATGTCCCAGCCCTTGAAGGCGGTCATCGAATCGGCGCCGACGTCGTCGCGGCCGATGAAGAACTGGATCTGGCCGCTGCCGTCCTGCACGGTCGCGAATGCCGCCTTGCCCATCACGCGCTTGAGCATCATGCGACCGGCCACCGACACGGGGATGGGCTCGGCTTCGAGCGCCTCGTTGTCCACGTCCTTGTAGCGCGCCTGCAGATCGCCCGCGTGGTGCTCGGGACGGAAGTCGTTCGGGAACGCCACGCCGCCGGCGCGCAGCGCCTGCAGTTTTTCGCGACGCTCGGCGATGAGCTTGTTGTCGTCCTGCGGCAGGTCGCCGGCCGCATTGGCGGAAGCAGCCGGGGTGGCCGATGCGGCCGGAGTGTTGTGATCGGTCATGATGCGAGCGATGAGGTTATTCGGTAAAACGCAGCGTGTGCAGCAGGGCATTCTTGAGCGAGCCGTCGGGCGCGCCCAGCCAGATCAGTTCGGTGCGATCCTGATGCGGTCCGGCGTTGGCCGTCGCACTCGGGTCTCTCACGAACATCGCCGCGATCGCCTGCGAGCGCGGCTCATACAAAATGTGGACATACTCGCTGGGGCAGTCGTGCGGCTTGCAGCTCTGCACCAGAAGCCAGGGCTTGCCGGCGACGCTCACGCGTTGCGAAGGCGTCGACGTGCCGCCCTGACGCACCCACGAAGGCACCGCGCGCGGCGCGACGATGCGCGCATAAGCGCCCGAGAAGTCCGGGCGCTTGAGCAGCTCATGCAGGTACGGTCCCGTCTCGGGACTCGCGCCCGGTGCGCCCGGCGTACTCGCCGGGGCGGCAACGGCGGCGCGCTGCATGCACAGCGCGCTCACCACCCACACGGCTAGCGTGCGGACAAACGCCATTCCTTACACTCCCTGCTTGAGACTCGCGAAGATGAACTCGTCGAGATCGCCGTCGAGCACGCTGCCCGTATTGCCAATTTCCACGTTGGTGCGCAGGTCCTTGATACGGGAGTTGTCGAGCACGTATGAACGGATCTGGTGGCCCCAGCCCACATCGGTCTTGCTCGACTCGAGCTTGTCCTGTTCGGCCTGGCGCTTGCGCAGCTCATGCTCGTACAGGCGCGACTTGAGCATGGCCCATGCCTCGGCGCGGTTGCGGTGCTGCGAACGGTCGTTCTGGCACTGCACGACGATGCCCGTCGGGATGTGCGTGAGACGCACGGCCGAGTCGGTCTTGTTGATGTGCTGACCGCCGGCGCCCGATGCGCGGTACGTATCGGTACGCACGTCGGCGGGGTTGACTTCGATATCGATGGAGTCGTCGACTTCCGGATACACGAACACGCTCGCGAACGACGTGTGGCGGCCGCCCGACGAGTCGAACGGCGACTTGCGCACGAGGCGGTGCACGCCGGTTTCGGTGCGCAGGAAGCCGTAGGCGTAGTCGCCCGTGACCTTGATCGAGGCGCTCTTGATGCCGGCCACGTCGCCGTCGGAGACTTCGAGCACTTCGGTCTTGAAGCCCTTGCGCTCGCAGTAACGCAGGTACTGGCGCAGCAGCATCGACGCCCAGTCGCACGCTTCCGTGCCGCCGGCGCCGGCCTGGATGTCGATGAAGCAGTTGTTGGGGTCGGCCGGGTTGTTGAACATGCGGCGGAATTCCATCTCGCCGACACGCTTTTCCAGCGCCTGTGCGTCCGCTTCGGTGGCGAGCAGGGTGTCTTCGTCGCCTTCTTCGCGCGCCAGTTCGAACAGGTCCTGCGTGTCGCTGATGTCGCTATCGAGCGAGGTCAGCGTTTCGACGACGCTGTCGAGCGCCTTCTTTTCCTTGCCGAATTCCTGTGCCCGCTTCGGGTCGTTCCAGATGTTCGGGTCTTCGAGTTCCTTGTTGACGACGATCAGGCGAGCTTGCTTGGCATCGAAGTCAAAGATACCCCCTGAGCTCGCCGGCGCGGGTGCGCAGGTCGGCGAGCAGGGATTCGATGGCGTTCAGGCGTTGGGCTTCCATGAGCTATGACGGTTGCGAATTCGGGAAAACAGCGATTATAGCGCAGCGAAGCCCCCGTTTAAGTTCCCGTTCAAGCCCCCGCTCGCCCACTTTTCGGGCGGCTTTCGGCGACTTTCGGACGGGACTCGGGCACAGCGGCGAAGCGGAGGCGGTAAGGGAGCGATGAAGGGGCGATGAGGGAACGAGGAGGGAACGAGGAGGGAACGAGGAGGGAACGAGGAGGGAACGAGGAGGGAACGAGGAGGGAACGAGGAGGGGGGGGGAGGCCCTCAGCGGGCGACGCGGCGCAGGCCGAACGCGTCGCGGGGTGTAACCGATGTCGGCGAGCGAGGTGTCGTCGAACGCGGCGAGTGCTTCGGCCTGCAGCGTCTGCTCGTAGTGCATGCGCCACTGCTCGACGGCGCGAAAGAACAGGCCGAGCGGCGTCACCGGTGCGGCAATCACCGGAGCGCAGGCGTCGAGGTTGGCGGCGGACAGAGGGCGGAGCATGAGGATCTTCCTTTGTGAAAAACGCACGGAAACGCACGGAAACGCACGGAAACGCACGGAAACGCACGGAAACGCACGGAAACGCACGGAAACGCACGGGGCGTCGTACCGCGACAGGCCGAAGGCCAAAATTCGCGGGCTCGCGCGACCTAGGGGTAACCCGCAGCTTATGCCTTTCCTTTTCGCTAAAAAAGTGAAATGTAAAGAGCATTCCGTTCATTATTATTGAAGTGATGCGTGGACTCGCATACCATGCGCGACATCGTCGGGCGCGGTGCCTCACGTCGTCGCGCTCGGCCCGCCCCTCGCTTGCCTGTTCCACGCGCCGCGGCGCCGGGAGATCCTCATGGACTTTCTGCAACTTCAGACCTTCAAGGCCATCGTCGACGAGGGCAGCGTGCTGCGGGCGGCCGAGGCGCTGCATTGCGTGCAGTCGAACGTCACGGCGCGCATTCGGGCGCTCGAGCACACGGTGGGCGTCAAGCTGTTCCATCGGCAGGGGCGGCGCCTGCAACTCACGCCGAGCGGGCGAACGCTGCTCGGTTACGCGGAGCGCATCCTGGCGCTCTCGCGCGAGGCCAGTGCCGCGCTCAATCCGGCCAACGAACCGGCGGGCGATTTCTCGCTCGGCGCCATCGAGTCGTCGGCCACGTCGCGCCTGCCGGCCGTACTGGCGCGCTTTCACGCGGCGTACCCGAAGGTGAGACTCAACCTGGTGACCGACACGTCGCTCAATCTGCTCGACGAGATTCAGCATGGGCGCGTGGACGCCGCGCTGATCGCGGGCACGGCGTGTCAGGAAGCGCAGGCGCAGGCGAGCGTGGTGGCCGACGAGATCTATCGCGAGCCGGTGATGCTCGTGGCGCCGGCGCGCGCCGGCCGGCTCAAGGGCGCTTCGGATCTGTCGGGTGCGACGCTGCTCATGTGGCCGCCCGGATGCCCGTACCGGGCGACGCTCGAGCAGTGGCTGGCCGCGAATGCCGTCACGCCGGGACGCATTCTCAGCTACGGCAGCTACGCGACCATCGTGGCGTGCGTGGGAGCGGGCGTGGGTTATTCGCTTGTACCGCGCGGCGTTTATCTGCGCTATCGGCAGGAGGCGAATCTCCTCGGCCACGAGATGGAGGACCTGCCCGCCGTGCCGAACTTCTTCGTGCGCCACCGCGGTGTGGACGTCCATCCGGCGCGCGAAGCCTTCCTGCGGGTGATGCGCGAGTATGTGGCGCAGGGGCAGCCTGTCTGAGAGAGGCGGCCCCGGCCTCGCCATTGCGTGATTCAGCACTCAAATGATAATGTGTCTCATTAACATTCAAGTGGGGCATGGCATGTCGGGACCTTGGCGTCACGAAATCGATCTCGAGGGGCTGTCCCTGGCGCGTGGCGTGCAGTTGGCGCAGGCGGGGCAGAGGACGAGGGAGCCGCTCGCGGCCGGCGACATCAAGATCGTATTTCTGCTCGAAGGCGCGTTGCATTGGGGCGCTGCCGGTACGCCGCTGATGCCGGCCTGGCCAGGCAGTGTCAACGTGTGCTTCGGCCCGAGCGGCTTCGACATCGAGAACGTTTACGGCGAAGCGCGCTCACTGCGCTACTGCGGGGTTCGCTTGTCCGCGCAGTATCTGCAGGCCACAAGCGGGCTGGACGCGCATGCGCTGGTTCGTCGCTGGCGTCACGCGGCGCACCATCCTCGGCCGCTCGCCCCCGCTCGCGTGGCAGGCGACTGGTCGGAAAATACCGCGGTGCTCTCGCGTGCCATGAGCGCGGACGAATGGCGTTGGGCAAGCGCAATGGCGTCGCAAGCGAATGGCGAGTGCGACGGCGCCGACCCGGCGTGGCAGCGTCTGGCGCTCGTGGCGCAGACGTTCGACGCGCTGGCGCGATGCGCTGCCTACATACCGGGCGCGCCGGGTGCGCTGGATGTGTCGCAAGACGCGCCGGCCTCGGTCGCCCGCGAGGGCGCGATGGCGCACCGCCCGTCCGGCGCGTTGGCGCCAACCGCATCGCAGTCGCACCGTGCGCGAGTGACGCGGCGCGCCGTGCTGGCCGCGCGCGACGTGCTCGACGCGCGTTTGCAGGCGCCGCCTTCGTTGCCGGAACTGGCGCGGGAAGTCGGCATCAACGTCAACAAGCTGTGCGCCGGTTTTCGCGAACATCTCGGCGTGAGCGTGCAAGGCTACGTGCGCGAGCGGCGGCTCACGATGGCATACGAGCTGCTGAGCGTGCGGCGCATCAGCGTGGGAGAGGCGGCGTGGCGCTGCGGCTACACCGATTCCCACTTCGCGAAAGTCTTCCGCGCCCGTTTCGGCATGTTGCCGAACGTGCTGTCGCGCGAGGGGGCGGACACGGCATGGCCGTGAAGTGACGAAGCGACGAAGTGACGAAGCGACGAAGCGACGAAGCGGCCAGCGGCGCCATTTCGTGATGCGATCGCCAGCCTTGGTGATGCAAACGCGAGTGCGCGCGACGCGCGAGCGGCACGATGACGAGATCGACTATTCATCTCGTTGCTGTTGCCGATGTCTTTCAAAAATCCCGTTCCACCCGATGCCGTTTCCATCGGCGCGCCAGCGCATGGCGCGCGGCGGCGCGCGGTGGCGCTCGCGGCCGCGGCGTTCGTGACCGGTGCGGCGGCGCTGCCGGCATTGGCGCAAACGTCCGCGCCGCTGCCGCCATCGCCCGAATCGGCGCAGACCGCGCCTGTCCCCGACGGCGTGCCGGCGAACGTGCTGCCGATCACGCAGGTGAGCGCGGCCACCGAACGCGATCCGGCGGCGCAGGGCTCCGTGCTGGGCAGAATCGCGCCATCGGTGCGCGATATTCCCCAGACGGTCACGGTGGTCGACGACGAGACCATGGCCCAACAGGGCGCCCATACGATCGAAGACGTGCTGCAGAACGTGCCCGGTATCACGGTGCAGCCGTATGTGCTGCTCACCACCGCGTTCTATTCGCGCGGCTTCAAGCTCGACGCCTTCGAGCAGGACGGTGTGCCGGTCCTGATGGCCAACACCGCGGCAGGGCCGCAGGACATGACGCCCTACGAGCGCGTCGAGATCATCCGCGGCTCGGCAGGCCTCTTCCATGGCACGGGCAATCCCGCCGGGCTGGTGAACCTCGTGCACAAGCGCCCCGGCGCGAGCCCCAAGGCTTCGGCGGCCGTCACGCTCGGCAGTTGGGACCGCTATCGGGAAGAGGTCGACATCGGCGGCCCGGTCAACGCCGGCGGTTCGCTGCGTGCCCGGGTGGCGGTGTCCGACGAGCGTCAGCGCATGTACTACGACGTCGGCCGTCAGCACGCCACGACCCTCTATGGCGTGGCCGAGGCCGACCTTACCTCGACGACGATGCTGCGGGCGGGCATGCAACATCAACGCACGACCTCAACGCCCAATCTTGCCGGCGTACCGTTCTCGACCAAGGGCGATGATCTGCATCTGCCCCGCTCGACGTTTCTCGGCTCGTCGTGGGACACGTTCGACTGGACGGAAACGCGCGTGTTCGGCACGCTCGAGCAGCAGCTCGGTCACGGCTGGGCCGCGAAACTCTCCGCGAACTATCTCGACGCCGGCGGCGACCTGAAGTACGGCGTGGCGTTCGGCGCAATCGATTCAGTCACGGGGGCCGGCAGCCAGCTGACCGGCGCGGCCTATCGTTTCGACAACACGCAGACGGGCGTGGACGTGCAGCTCGACGGCCCCGTGCGGTGGTTCGGCCGCGAGCACCATCTGCTGTTCGGCCTGCAACGGCTCGAAGCCACTTCGCAGCAACGCAGTGCCTCGCTGGTCCCCCCGGTCAACGGCACGCCCGTGGACATCTTCCGGTGGGACCCGAATCGCGTGCCCGAGCCCGGCACAGGGCCGTTGTCGAGCGTCACGCCAACCCGCACCGTGCAGAACGGCGCCTACGCGATGGGCCGGATCCGGCTCGCCAGGCCGCTCACCGTCGTGCTCGGCGCGCGCGTGTCCTGGTGGGACCAGCACGCGCCGGCGAGCGCCTATCGCACCGGCGCGAAGGCGACGCCTTATGCCGGTGCAGTATTCGACCTGAACGAGCACTGGTCACTTTATGCGAGCTATGCCGACATCTTCCAGCCGCAGACGGTGCTCGACGCGGGCAACAACCTGCTCAAACCGATCACCGGCGAGAGCTACGAAGCCGGCGTCAAGGGGCAGTTGTTCGACGCGGCGATGGACGTATCGCTCGCCGTGTTCCGCATTCGTCAGAAGAACCGTGCGCAGACCGATCCGAGCGTGCCGTGCATGGGCACCACGTGTCGCTACCTCGCCTCGGGCGAGGTGCAGAGCCAGGGCGTGGAAATGCAGGCCAACGGCCGGATCACGGACGCCTGGAGCGTGTCTGCCGGCTACACCTTCAACACCACGAAGTACCTCGCGGACGCCACGATGCAGGGGCAGTCGTTCGCCGACTTCACGCCGCGTCACCTGCTGCGCGTGTGGACGAACTATGCGTTGCCGTTCGATGCGCGGCGCTGGAGCGTGGGCGGCGGTGTCGACGTGCAGAGCGAGACCTCGGCGACGTCCAACGGTATCCGACTGCGGCAAGGCGGCTACGCGATCGTCAATCTGCGCGCGGGATATCGCTACAGCCCGCGCGTCTCGGCCGCGCTCAATCTGAACAACGTATTCGATCGCCGCTATTACCAGAGTCTGTCGAACGCCGCCTGGAACAACCATTACGGTGCGCCGCGCAGCGTGATGCTGACGTTGCGCGCCGATTACTGAGCCCCCTGCCGGGCGTGCACGGCAGGGCGATGCGCCCGGTAGCACCGCTCGGCACATTCTCCAACCTGACAGGAGTCAATCCGTGAAAAAAATGGCAATGCCCCCGCGAACGATGCGTGCGGCGCGGCTGGCGGCAGCCGCGGCCTTCGCCGCTGCGCTGAGTGCTTCCTTCGCTCATGCGCAGACCCCGGCCCCGTCTGCCGTGCCTGCCGCGCTCACCTCGGCGCCCGACATGCCGAAACTCTGCACGAGCGCGCCGACGGCAGCGGTGCTGCGCGGCACTTACCGCCTCGAGGCCGAAGGGCCGCTGCCGATCGAACTCGTACTCGTCCCGCACGACAGCGCCTCGACACGCTTGTTCGACATCACGGGACTCGTTTCGGAAGGCGCGCATCGCTTCGGGGTGTCCGGCATGGCGTACTGCCCGGGCGAAGACGATCACACGCTGGTCTTCGACATGACCATGAGCGGAGGCTTTCACGATGCGCCGGTCGATGACGAGCTGCGTCGCGCCTGGCCGCCGGGCAAGGCGCCGCAGCGGGCGAGTTCGGCCGGCACGAGCGTGGTGCATGCACAGGTGTCGCTCGTGACGATGCAGGGCTGGGCGCAGGCAATGCGCACGATCGTACTTACCGGGCAGCGGGTGATGGGTCCGCGTCACGTATCGGCATCGCTCGCGTTCGACAGCGTCGCTGCGAGTCGCGCTGAGGCCGCTCATGACCGCTGACGAGGGCAGCCTGCCCGACGGGGACCGTGCCGAACGCGTGCCATGGACGTGCGAGCCCGGGCGAGGCGCGATGCTCGGCCTCCACGGCGAGACGATCGCGCCGCTCGCCGGGCCAGGGGACGCGCTTCGCATGATCGGCCTGTTCGATGCGCCGGACGATGCGTCGGTGCATGCCCACGTGTGGGAGTGTCACGACGCGGGCGACGAACTGTTGATGGTGGCGCGGGGCCGGCTGGCGCTCGACTTCGTGGATGCGACTGGCGCTGTGCGCACGCTCGAGATCACCGCGCCGTGTCTGGCGGTGGTGCCGTCCCGATGCTGGCATCGTCTGCGAGTGCTCGCGCCGGCAGTGCTCGCGTTCGTCACCCCCATGGGACGCACCCGGCGTTCGGCGCAGCCATTGGGCTGAGGGCGGAGCGCACGCGCGGATGCGGTGGCCGCAATGGCCGCAATCGCCGCAGTAGGCGCGGTGGCAGCGATGTGGTCCGGAGGGCCCCTGGCCGCGACCGCGCCGGTCAGCCCTGTGCGTGCTCGACGATCATCTGCACGCGCGACACGCCGTTGAAGGTGTCGGCGGCCAGCCGGTAGGCGAACCGCGCGCGGCTGGGCAGCGTGTCGGCGTGGTTGAACCAGATGGCGTTATAACGCATGCGTCCGCGCCCGAGCTGCAACTTCAGGTGCTTGTCCTTGAGGATCGCTTGCGAGAGCACGTCGAACTCGCCGGAGAATACGGGCGGCGGGAAGCCCTGACCCCAGACCTGCGCATCGAGCAGCGCCACGAAGGGCGGCGCGAAGCAGTCGTCGCCAATGTCACCGTCGGTCTCGATCACGCGCGAGAGCGCCTTCTCGTCGAGCCATTCCTGCCCGACCGCCTCGAAGGCCGCCTGGAACCGGGGCAAGGCGTCGGCGGCGATCGTGAGGCCCGCCGCCATGGCATGGCCGCCGAACTTGGCGATCAATCCCGGCTCCCGCTTGGTGACGAGATCGAGCGCGTCGCGCATGTGAAAGCCCGGAATCGAACGGCCGGAGCCCTTGATCAAACCATCGTCGCCCGGCGCGAACACGATGGTCGGGCGGTAGAACTTCTCCTTCAGGCGCGCCGCCACGATGCCGATCACGCCCTGATGCCACGTCTCGTTGAACGCGCACAGCGTGGTCGCGGCGCGCGGATCGAAGCGTGCGAGATCGGCCAGCGCTTCTTGCTGCATGCCCGCTTCGATTTCGCGTCGCTCGCGATTCATGGCGTCGAGCTCCTGGGCGAGCGTCCAGGCGCGCGCATCGTCGTCGGTGAGCAGACACTCGATGCCGAGCGACATGTCGGCAAGGCGTCCGGCGGCATTCAGGCGCGGGCCGAGCCCGAAGCCCAGGTCGAAGCTGCCGGCCTGTCGCGCGTTGCGGGCCGCCGCGCGAAAGAGGGCGTTGATGCCCGGGTGCATGCGGCCGGCGCGCATGCGCGCGAGTCCCTGCGCCACGAGAATGCGATTGTTGGCGTCGAGCTTCACCACATCGGCCACGGTGCCGAGCGCGACGAGATCGAGCAGCGTGTCGAGCCGCGGCTGCTCGCGTGCGTCGAACGCGCCGCGCTGGCGCAGTTCCGCGCGCAGCGCGAGCAGTACGTAGAACATGACGCCCACACCCGCGAGGTGCTTGCTCGGGAATTCGCAGCCGGGCTGGTTCGGATTGACGATGCAGCGCGCGTTGGGCAACTCGCTGCCCGGCAAGTGGTGGTCGGTGACGACGACCTCGATGCCGAGCGCCTGCGCCGCGGCCACGCCGTCGAGGCTGGCGATGCCGTTGTCGACCGTGATCAGCACGTCGGGCGGCCCCTGCTTGCCGCGCGCGGCGAGCGCCACGATCTCGGGCGTGAGGCCATAGCCGTACTCGAAGCGATTGGGCACGAGATAGTCGACCCTGGCGCCGAACATGCGCAGACCGCGAACGGCGACGGCGCAGGCCGTGGCGCCGTCGCAGTCGTAGTCGGCCACGACCAGCATGCGCTTGCCCGCGGCGATGGCGTCGGCGAGAAACGCGGCGGCTTCTTGCGCGCCTTTGAGCTGCGTGGGCGGAATGAGTCGCCCGAGCGCCGTTTCGGTCTGCGCGCTGGCGGCCACGCCGCGCGCGGCGAACAGGCGTGCGAGCACCGGATGGACGCCGTCGCGCGCGAGGGCATCGGCCGCGGCGTCGTCGACGTGACGCGTGACAATGTCGGTCATGCCGCTTCCTCGCCAAGCCGGGCGAGCGGCACCATGCGCGCCGCGAGCGGCTGGCGCCGCCAGAACTTGCGCAGGTCGCCGCCGCGCATGCGGATCGTCACGCTGTGGCTGTCGCCGCACAGCGTGACGGCGACCTCGCGAGTGCGACCCTTGGCGACGCCTTCGAGCGCCGGCGCGAGCCATTGACGCTCGATGCCGACGAGGGTGTCGCGCCAGCGGGCCCAGTCTTCGGTCAGGAAGTGCGGCGTGAGGCCGTCGAGTTGCACGAGCGTGCGGCCGTTGGCCGCCCCGAGGCCCGCGCTGCTCGGATGCAGGGCGATTTGCAGATGGGTCGCCAGGCCCCGCGTGGCCGGAGCGTCCGCAATGATGCTCACGCAGGGGCGGTTCAGACGCGGCGCCGCAATGCGCTGGCCGCCGGCGAACAGCCAGAGGGCGTTGACGGGGGGCAGGCGCCGCGCTTCGCGCGCCTGGTTGGCGGGATGGTCGTACCACGCCATCTGCACCTCGTTCTGCCACTTGCGCCACGTCAGCTCGGCCTTGCCCTGCGGCAACCAGATATCGACGTTGCGTCCGGCCGCGCGTGCGGGCGACGCCGTGAGCAAGTCGCCCAGCGTCGGCGTGCTCAGATACCAGCGATCGGCGCGCGGCGCGATCAGCTCCGCGCCTTCTTCCGCGAACAGGGCATGGGCGGTGGCGAAGAGCGCGGCCGATTCTTCGTGACTCAGGGCGAGCTCGGCCGGGTCCGTGAGCACCAGATGGTCGGTTGCGATGTGGATATGCGCGGGCTGCGCGCAGTACCAGAAACGCGTGTCGAGCGTGCCGCTGTCTTCGAGCAGCATGAACGGCGCGAGCGGTGCGCGCTCGGGCCCGCCGGGCAGCCCGAAGGCGTCGGCGAGCCAGCGCTCATGAGGCAGGGTGGGGACGAACGGGTCTTCGGGCACGTCCTGCGCGGACGGGAGGCCGCGCGCGAGCAACTTTTCGAGCGCGGGCAACTCCAAACCGGCCAGAAGTGCGGGCAAGTGGGCCGACGCGGGCAGCGCGAACGGCAAAAGAAAGTGCAGGGCAGGTGTATCCATGTCGAGGCGAATTGTATGGCAAACTTCGCGCTGGCAGTTGGGTGACCCTGACGTCAGGTACGGAACGTACCCGTGCTTCGGCTGCGGCGGCCTTGCCTGTCCGGGCGGGGCCGCCGGTGCACACCGGCCCGGTACGCTCCGATCGATCCCTATCAAGAATCAGGAATCCGTTTGAAATTCCCATACGAATGGCAGATCGGCTGGCGCTACACGCGCACCGGCAAGCGATCCTCCGGCAACGGTTTCATTTCCTTCATCTCGTTCATCTCCATGGCCGGCATCGCGCTGGGCGTGGCGGCGCTCATCGTGGTGCTCTCGGTGATGAACGGCTTCCAGAAGGAAGTGCGCGACCGCATGCTCTCCGTGCTCGCGCACATCGAAGTCTTCGCGGTCGACGGCAACCTGCCCGACTGGCAGCGCACCGCCGCCGAAGCCATGCAGAACAAGAGCGTGATCGCCGCGGCCCCCTATGTGGGCGAGCAGGCCATGCTCACGCGCGACGACAACGTGCGCGGCGTGGTGCTGCGCGGCATCGTCCCGAGCGAGGAAGCGAAAGTGTCCGATCTTGGCAAGCAGATCACCGAGGGTACGCTCGCGAATCTGACGCCGGGCAGCTTCGGCATCGTGCTCGGACGCGAGCTGGCGCGCTCGCTCGGCGTGAGCATCGGCGACAGGATCACGCTCGTCGCGCCGCAAGGCACCATCACGCCGGCAGGCGTGCTGCCCCGGGTCAAGCAGTTCACCGTGGTGGCGATCTTCACGGCCGGCCATTACGAGTACGACAGTTCGCTCGCGCTCATCGACCTGCAGGACGCCGAGACGCTGTTTCGCCTGAGCGGGCCGACGGGCGTGCGTCTGAAGATCCAGGACATGGAGCAGGCGCCGCTCGTGGCGCGGGAACTGGCCAGGACGCTGTCCGGCAACATGTGGGTGCGAGACTGGACGCAGCAGAACAAGAACTGGTTCGTGGCCGTGCAGACCGAGAAGCGCATGATGTTCATCATCCTGACGCTGATCATTGCGGTGGCGGCGTTCAATCTGGTGTCTTCGCTCGTGATGACGGTCACCGACAAGTACGCGGACATTGCCATTTTGCGCACGCTCGGCGCCCAGCCCGGTTCGATCATGAAGATCTTCATCGTGCAGGGCGTGACGATCGGCTTTGCCGGGGCGTTGCTCGGCGTGGGCCTCGGCTGTCTGATCTCGGTCAATATCGGCACCATCGTGCCATTCATCGAACGCTTGCTCGGCATTCATTTCCTGCCGCAAGACATCTACTTCATTTCCGAATTGCCTTCGGATCTGCAATCGTCGGACGTGATCCGCATCGGGGTGATTTCGTTCATCCTCTCGGCGCTGGCCACGATCTACCCGAGCTGGCGCGCCTCGCGCGTCAAACCGGCGGAGGCGCTGCGCTATGAGTGACACTCACAAGACCCTGAACCCCGTGCCGAACCTCGCCTACGACGGGCCGGTGCTGCGCGCGCGCGATCTGCACAAGACGTTCCGTCAGGGCCAGCTCAACGTGACTGTGCTCAACGGCGCCAGTCTCGAGGTGGCGCCTGGCGAGAAGGTGGCGATCGTGGGAGCTTCGGGCTCCGGCAAGAGCACACTGCTGCATGTGCTGGGCGGGCTGGACGATCCCTCGCGCGGCGAGGTGTCGCTGCTGGGCAAGCCGTTCTCGTCGCTCAAGGAGCGTGAGAAGACGGCGCAGCGCAATCAGTCGCTCGGCTTCGTCTACCAGTTCCATCATCTGCTGCCGGAGTTCTCGGCGCTCGACAACGTGGCGATGCCACTGCGCATTCGCCGCCTGCCGACCGAGCAGACGCGATCGGCGGCGCTGGCGATGCTCGAGCGCGTGGGGCTCGCGTCGCGCGTGAAGCACCGTCCGGCGGAACTGTCGGGCGGCGAGCGCCAGCGCGTGGCGATGGCGCGCGCGCTGGTGACGCAACCGGCCTGCGTGCTCGCCGACGAGCCGACGGGCAACCTCGACGGACATACGGCGCAGACTGTCTTCGAGCTCATGCTCGAACTGTCCGAGACACTGCGCACGAGCTTCGTGATCGTCACGCATGACATCGATCTCGCTCGTCGATGCGACCGCGCGCTGCGGCTGCGCGAAGGAAAGCTCGAGCCGGCGTGAGCGCAGGCGTGCGGCGACCTGAGCAGTCTCGTGCCGCCCGTCGGGGGCCAAGGGGAAGACGCAGGGAAAATGCAGCGAAAATGCAGCGAAAATGCAGGGAAAACACAGGGAAAAGCGCCGGGAAGTCCCGGCGTTTTTCGTTGCAGGTGCGGCACCCCTGCGGCATCCGTGCCGCATCCGTTTCGGCAAAGTCCTAGCCCCTGACGCGGTGTTGTCCGATAGCCCGCGCAACGACGATGTGCGAGCCTTGTCATCGCCCCGTAGAATTGACGCTCAAGGACATCAGCCATGTGGATCGACACCCATTGCCATCTCGACGCCGCCGAGTTCGACGCTGACCGCGCGGCCGTGATTGCCGACGCCGTGGCAGGCGGCGTGGCCGGCCTCGTCGTGCCCGCTGTCGAGTGCGCGACGTTCGACGGCGCACGCGCGGCCGCCGGCGCCATTGCCGGCGGCGCCTACGCGCTGGGCATACATCCGCTCTATACGCCGCGCGCTCGCGACGAGGACATTGCCACGCTGCGACGGGCCGTCGAGGCCGCGATGGACGATCCGCGCTTCGTTGGTATCGGGGAGATCGGGCTGGACTTTTTCGTGAAGACGCTTGACCCCGAGCGCCAGCAGTTCTTCTACGTCGAGCAGTTGAAGATTGCGCGCGATTTCGATTTGCCGGTCATTCTGCACGTGCGCCGCTCGCAGGATGCCCTGCTCAAGCAACTGCGCATCTTCACGCCGCGCGGGGGCATTGCCCACGCGTTCAACGGCAGTCGGCAGCAGGCGGACATGTTCGTCGAGCGGGGCTTCTGTCTCGGCTTCGGCGGACAGATGACGTTCGAGCGGGCCCTGCAGATCCGGCGCCTGGCTGTCGACATGCCGATCGATGCACTGGTGGTCGAGACCGACGCCCCCGACATCGCCCCCGAATGGCGCTACAAGCAGCGCAACAGCCCGGCCGAATTGCCGCGCATCGCGCGCGTGCTTGCCGGGTTGCGCGGTATCTCGGCCGAAGCGCTCTCGCAGGCGACCTGCGCCAATGCGCTGCGCGTGCTGCCGAGGTTGTCGGGCGCGATGGCGATGACGCCGGGCGACGGGCCGGCGTCTGCCGTTTCTCTGTTTTCCCCGAAACCAGCCCCGCCGGCGCGCTGACGCTGCGGCGTTGCGCGAATCGCGAAACTGTGACGCGGTGACGTCATGAGACTCGTGCTGCTCGCCTGGGTTGCGGGCGTCTGGTGGCTTCAACAGGCGGCGGTGCTGCCGTCCGGTCGGTGGCTGGCGGTGGTGTTGGGGGCGGGGGGCGGCGCTTGTGCCGCCATCGGCGTGGTGGCGGCGTGGATGGCGTGGACAGCATCCAGGGCGCCCGGCGTTCCGAATGTGCGGAATGCGCAGGCCGTGCAGGACATGCGGAAAGGGCGGAATGCGGGGGCCGTGGCGGCGCCGTGGGCAGCAGGCGGGGCAGTTGGCGGGGCAGTTGGCGGGGCAGCTGGGGCAGTGGGGGTGGGCTCCGGCCAGGCGCGCGAATTCGGCGATTCGCCAGGGGCTCGCCGCATCGGGGAGTGCGGCCCGTCAGACGCGCGCGCGGCGCGCACCGCGTCCGGCGCGAACTCTGCCGCGGCCCGATCGCGCAGATGGCGTTTCGTTGCGATAGCCGCACTTGCGGCGTGCGCCGGGTTATTCGGCTACGGCTGGGCGGCGTTGCGCGCTGACGCGCGAATGGGCGATCGGCTGCCGGCCGAATGGGAGGGGCGAGACGTAATGGTCGTTGGCGTCGTTGCCGGACTGCCGGCATCGACTGACGATGGGGTTCGGTTCGCCTTCGACGTCGAACACGCATATGCCGTGCAGGCGGGATGTGCGCTCACGCGGGCGGAACCCGGGGCGCCGGCGGCATCAGGTGTGCGCCAGGCACACGGGCGCTTCGCCTGTGAGTCCGTGCCAGTGCCGAGGCGGATCGAACTTTCGTGGGCCGCGCAGTCGAGGTTCGGCACGGGCAGCGGGGGCGGCAGGGGCAGCAGGGGCAGCGGGGGCGGCAGGGGCAGCGGAGACAGCAGGGGCGAGGAGAACGAAGCTGCCGCGCCTCGTGCCGGCGAGCGCTGGCGCTTGCCCGTGCGGCTCAAGATCCCGCGCGGTGTCGCCAACTGGGGCGGTGCGGACGCCGAATTGACGGCGCTCGTCAAAGGCGTTCGGGCCACCGGATATGTCCGGACGCCTTCCCGTGCGCCACACGCGTCACGTGCGACGCACACATCTCGCGCGCGGCACGCAAGTGCTTCGCGTCGTCTGGATGCGGGGCCCGTGCCGGGCTATCGGTTCGCGGCATGGCGAGCGCAATTGCGGGACGACTTTCGCGCCGCGCTGGGGCCCGCCGCGCGCTATGGCGGGGTGCTGATGGCCCTGGCGCTGGGCGAACGAGGCGACATCGCCGCCGACGACTGGCAGGTTTTCGCCGACACCGGCGTGAGCCACTTGCTGGCGATTTCGGGGTTGCATGTATCGCTCGTCGCCGGCGCGTTCGGCGCGTTGGCTGGCGGGCTGTGGCGACGGGTGTGCGGCCCACGCTTCAGTCTGCCGCTTTGGTGGCCTGCGCCGAAGGCGGCGGCCGTTGCGGGGCTGCTCGCGGCGATTGCATACGGCGCGGTAGCGGGATGGGGCGTCCCGGTGCGCCGCGCAGTCATGATGGTGGCCCTCGTCGTATTTGCACTCGTCCACGGCCGCATGGCCGCGCCGTCCTACGTACTCGCATGGGCGCTGGCGGCCGTGGTGGCGCTCGAGCCGTGGGCCGTCGTTACGCCCGGGTTGTGGCTGTCGTTCGGTGCGGTGGCGGCGCTGCTTCTCGGTGCTCGGCGAAGCGAGGTGTTGCGCCCGCGTCGAATGGCAAGCGAGTGCGATGTCCTGGAGTCCGGCGCGACGCGCGCGCCTGGACGGGCCGTCGAGACTTGTCCGCGCCCCACCCGTGACGCGCTTCACGGATGGCTCAGGCGCGTTGCCCGGATGCCGGTGCGCGTCGCGCGAGCGCTGTTCCCGAAAATCCGGCAGGCCGCACGGGCGCAGTACATCGTCACGATCGGCATGGTGCCGCTGTCGCTGGCGTGGTTCGGCGCGGTGCCGTTGCTCGGACCGCTCGCGAATGCCGTGGCCATCCCGGTCATGACGTTGATCGTCACGCCGCTCGCGCTCGCGAGCTTGTTATTGCCTGCCACGCCGGCACACTGGGCGTTGACGTTGGCGCACGCCGTCGTGGCATGGCTCGCGGAGTGGCTTGGCGCACTGGCCGCAATGCCGTGGGCGGTGTGGCGCGCCGCGATGGCGCCGTCATGGGCGCAAGGGCTCGCTGTGGCGGGTGTCGTCGCGTGCCTTGCGCCGCTGCCGTGGCCGACGGGATGGCCGCGCGGGGAGCGCCTCGCCACTCGCCTCGGCACGCGCGTCGCCATTCGTGTCGCCATTCGCGCTGCCGGACTGGCGATGATGGGACCGGTGCTGTTCGCGTCGCACCCGCGGCCGGCGCCAGGCGCCTTTCGCCTCACGATGCTCGACATCGGACAGGGCAACGCCGTTCTCGTGGAGACCACCACGCGCACGTTGCTCTTCGACACCGGGCCCCCGTTCGGGCGCCACAGCGATGCGGGACGTCGCGTCATCGTCCCGTATCTGCGGGCCCACGGGATTGCGCGGCTCGATCGCCTCGTCGTCAGCCACGCGCATGACGATCACTTCGGTGGGGCGCGCAGCGTGCTGCACGCTTATCCGGCAGCGCACATGATGTCGTCGCTGCCGCAGGGGCACCGTGTACGAGGGGCTGCCGCGGCGCACCGGACCTGCCTTGCCGGGCAGCGTTGGACGTGGGACGGCGTAGCGTTCGAGTTTCTGCATCCCGATCCTGCGACGTTGCGCGAGGGGCGGACCGGAAGCACGGGACCGAATAGTGTGAGTTGCGTGCTGCGAGTCTCCAACGGGCAACGCAGTGCGTTGCTGGCGGCCGACGCCGAGGCGCCGCAGGAGGGCGCCATGCTGGCGCGCTTCGGTCCTCGGTTGCGCTCGGAGGTGCTGCTCGCGCCGCATCACGGCAGCCTCACGTCGTCCACACCGGCCTTCGTGGCGGCGGTCGCACCGCAGCACGTTGTGTTTCAAACGGGCTACCGCAATCGCTTCGCGCACCCCAGGCCACAGGTCGTGGCGCGCTACCGCGAAGCGGGCAGCCGCGTCTGGCAAAGCGTGACGCACGGGGCTGTCCGCTTTTCGATGAACGCCAACGGGATCGACGTGGAGGCCTATCGCCAGGTGCGACGCCGATACTGGCACGCCGAGATAGCAACGATGTGAAAGGAGGCGGCGCGCCGGCGCGCATGTGTGAAACCAAGGTGAGGCCGGCGCCTTCCAGTCACGGCGATTCGATGGAAACCTCTACCGGTAGTCGCGTAGCCGTTCGCTAGAATGGGTTCGGCGAGCCCCGCGTAGTGCGATTCGCCGGCGTCCGGGCGGACAGGCAAGGCCGGTGGGGCCCGGCGAGCGTCTTGCTCGCCACGATCGCCACGACAGCGAAATCCATGACAAGAGACATCATTCACTTCTCGCACGGCAACGGCTTCCCGGCGGGCGTCTATCGCAAGATGCTGGGGGCGCTGGCCGACGAATACGACGTGCGCGCGATCGATCGCATCGGCCATGACCCCCGCTATCCGGTCACGCCGGGCTGGCGCTACCTTCGCAATGAGCTCATCGACACGCTCGAGCGCGAATATCGCGGCGAACCGGTCTGGCTCGTCGGGCATTCGCTCGGCGGGTTCCTCAGCCTCATGGCGGCGATCAAGGCGCCGCAGCACGTGCGCGGCGTGGTGATGATCGACTCGCCCATCGTGACGCCCGGCTGGCGCACGAAGATGCTCCGACTGGGCCTGTTGACCGGACTGTACGAGCGGATGTCGCCCGCCGGGGTGACAAAAAAGCGGCGCGATCACTGGCCGGGCTGGGAGGCCGCGTGGCAGCACTTTGCCAGCAAGCCCGCGTTCGCGAGCTGGGATCCTGACGTGCTGCGCGACTACATCGACTGTGGCACGTTGCCGACCGGGCAGGGGGAAGCGCGTCGTCTGGCTTTCGCGCGCGAGATCGAATACCGCATCTACCTGACGCTGCCGCCGCACCTCGCGGCGCGAGCCATGCGCGGCGTGGCCGTGCCGGTGGGCTTTCTCGCCGGCACGCGCTCGCGTGAGCTGCGGCAGGCGGGGATGGGCGCCACGCGGCGCATCGTCGGCACGCATTTGCGCTACGTGCAGGGCACCCACCTCTTCCCAATGGAGCGTCCGCTGGAGACAGCGCAAGCCGTTCGCGACATGCTCGCCGAACTGCGCGGCTCGCATCGTCATTCCCTCGCGGCCTGATATCGTTCGACAGCGCCCGACGTCGCGCGCGGCGTCGCGTTCCTCGCCGTCCACCGTCATCGGCCGCCCCCGCTGGCCGCCGCGGCCATACGGCGGCCGGTCCTCGTCTGGCTGCGCGCGGGGCTTCGCCGCGATACAGCGTCTGGCCGGCGCCCGACCGACACCTGGGGGCGGCTGGCCTCAGACGGGATTTCCCGCGGGGGCACGCCAGCGGCCGCGCGGCGGCGTGCACGACCGGTGTCAAGGCCAAAATTTGCCGCGCTGCACGTCGAGGGGAGGGCGGCTTTCGGGTATAATCCGGCTTTCCCGCGAGCAATTACTGCGATGACCAAATTCGTTTTTGTCACGGGCGGCGTGGTTTCCTCTCTTGGTAAGGGAATTGCTGCCGCGTCTCTGGCCGCGATTCTCGAATCGCGTGGCCTCAAAGTCACCCTCCTCAAGCTTGATCCCTACATCAACGTCGACCCGGGCACGATGAGCCCGTTCCAGCACGGCGAGGTGTTCGTGACCGAGGACGGGGCGGAAACCGACCTGGATCTGGGCCATTACGAGCGCTTCATCAGCGCGAAAATGCGTCGTGCGAACAACTTCACGACCGGCCAGATCTACGAATCGGTGATCCGCAAGGAGCGCCGTGGCGAATATCTCGGCAAGACCGTCCAGGTCATCCCGCACATCACCAATGAAATTCAGGCCTTCGTCGAGCGCGGTGCGCGTTCGACGTGGGACGGCCATCCCGACGTGGCCATCGTCGAAATCGGCGGTACGGTCGGCGACATCGAGTCGCTGCCGTTCCTCGAAGCCGCGCGTCAGATGAACCTGCGCCTGGGCCGCAACAGCGTGGCCTTCGTGCACCTCACGCTCGTGCCGTACATCGCCACGGCCGGCGAACTCAAGACCAAGCCGACGCAACACAGCGTGCAGAAGCTGCGCGAAATCGGTATCTCGCCCAACGTGCTGCTGTGCCGCGCCGATCGCCAGATCCCGGAAGACGAGTGCGCCAAGATCTCGCTGTTCGCGAACATCCCGCAAGACGCCGTGATTTCGGTGTGGGACGTCGACACGATCTACAAGATTCCGCAAATGCTCCACGACCAGGGCATGGACAAGATCATCTGCGAGGAGCTGAAGATCGAAGCCAAGCCGGCTGATCTGTCCATGTGGACGCGTCTGGTGCACGCCGTCGAGAATCCCAAGCATGACGTGACCATCGGCATGGTCGGCAAGTACGTCGATCTGACCGAGTCGTACAAGTCGCTCATCGAAGCCCTGCGCCACGCCGCGATCCACACCGAGACGCGCGTGAACATCGAGTACATCGATTCCGAGCAGATCGAGAAGGACGGCACCGATGCGCTCAAGCATCTGGACGCCATTCTCGTGCCGGGCGGCTTCGGCCGCCGCGGTACCGAAGGCAAGATCAAGGCGATCCGCTACGCTCGTGAAAACCGCGTGCCGTATCTCGGCATCTGCCTCGGCATGCAGCTCGCCGTGATCGAATTCGCGCGCGACGTTGCCAAGCTGGCCGACGCCAACAGCACGGAATTCGAGCCGTCGACGCCGCACCCGGTCGTGGCGCTCATCACCGAGTGGCAGGACCGCGACGGCAAGATCGAGCAGCGCTCGGAGGACTCGGACCTGGGCGGCACCATGCGCCTCGGCTCGCAACGCGTGCCGGTCAAGAGCGACACGCTTGCTTCGCGCATCTACGGCGACACGGTCAACGAGCGGCACCGTCATCGCTACGAAGTCAACAACCACTACGTGCCGCAGCTCGAAGCCGCCGGTCTGGTGATTTCGGCGCGCACGCCGACCGAGAATCTGCCGGAAATGATGGAGTTGCCGCAGCAGGTTCACCCGTGGTTCGTGGGCGTTCAGTTCCACCCCGAGTTCACTTCGACGCCGCGTGACGGCCATCCGCTGTTCAAGGCATACGTCGAAGCCGCGCTGGCGGGGCAGCAAGCGCGCAAGAAAGCCGCTTAAAACCGAAGCGCCAGGGCGAGAAACAAGGAGTTCCCATGAAACTGTGCGGTTTCGAGGTTGGCCTGGACAAGCCGTTTTTCCTCATCGCAGGTACCTGCGTCGTCGAGTCGGAGCAGATGACGATCGACGTCGCTGGCCAGCTCAAGGAAATCACGAGCTCGCTCGGCATTCCGTTCATCTACAAGTCGTCGTTCGACAAGGCGAATCGCAGCTCGGGCAAGTCGTATCGCGGCCCGGGGCGCGAAGCCGGTCTGAAGATTCTCGAGGCGGTGCGTCGCCAGATCGGCGTGCCGGTGCTCACCGACGTGCACACCGAAGAGGACGTGGCCGTGGCCGCGCCGATCGTCGACGTGCTGCAAACGCCGGCGTTCCTGTGCCGCCAGACCGATTTCATCCGCGCCTGCGCTCAGTCGGGCAAGCCGGTGAACATCAAGAAGGGGCAGTTTCTCGCGCCGCACGACATGATCAACGTCATCGACAAGGCCCGCGACGCCGCGCGCGAAGCCGGCCTGCCCGACGACGTATTCATGGCCTGCGAGCGCGGCGTCTCGTTCGGCTACAACAACCTGGTCTCTGACATGCGCTCGCTGGCGATCATGCGCGAGACGGGCGCGCCGGTGGTGTTCGACGCCACGCACTCGGTGCAGTTGCCGGGCGGGCAGGGTACCAGTTCGGGCGGTCAGCGCGAATTCGTGCCGGTGCTCTCGCGCGCGGCTGTCGCCGTGGGCGTCTCGGGATTGTTCATGGAAACGCATCCGGACCCGGCGTGCGCCCTCTCGGATGGTCCCAACGCCGTGCCGCTCGGCCGCATGCGCGAGTTGCTCACCACGCTCAAGACCATCGACGCGGCGGTGAAGCAGGGCGAATTTCTGGAAAACAATTTCAACTGAAATGAGACACGCCGTCCTGGGGCCACTATCAGCACGCCCACAGGACGGGTATAGCGGCCCGACGCCTTGGCAGCCTGACGTCGAGTCGCTAAGCTTGGGAGCGCTGCGGCCTGACATGGCCGTCGCGCTGGCAAGCCTTCAAGAGGATGGCGCGTACCGAAGCCGTCCGACAGGCCGCCGTGCCTCATTTCGAGGCGCCGTTGTTCCCCCGTCTACGTATTGCCCCGCCGGTGCGCGCCCATGTGCCGCAACGGATTTCACGCCAGGGTTCGGTGCGCGCGGCTGCGCCCGATCTCGTCAGGCGTGCGGCGCGTAGTGAACAGCGGCGCAAAGCAGGATCCCTTTAAGCGTTTTTGTCATTCAGATACCGAGGAATACATGAGTGCAATCGTAGATATCATCGGGCGCGAAGTGCTGGACTCGCGCGGCAACCCGACGGTCGAGTGCGACGTGCTGCTGGAGTCGGGCGTGATGGGCCGCGCGGCAGTGCCGTCGGGCGCGTCGACCGGCTCGCGCGAAGCGATCGAGCTGCGCGACGGCGACAAGGCCCGCTATCTTGGCAAGGGTGTGCAAAAGGCTGTCGAGCACATCAACACCGAGATTTCGGAAGCGATCATGGGTCTGGACGCCGCCGAGCAAGCCTTCCTGGACAAGACGCTGATCGAGCTCGACGGCACGGACAACAAGTCGCGCCTCGGTGCGAACGCCATGCTCGCGGTGTCGATGGCCGTGGCCAAGGCAGCGGCCGAAGAGGCCGGCCTGCCGCTGTATCGCTACTTCGGCGGCTCGGGTGCCATGCAGATGCCGGTGCCGATGATGAACATCGTCAACGGCGGTGCGCACGCCAACAACAGCCTGGACATCCAGGAATTCATGGTGATGCCGGTTGGCCAATCGAGCTTCCGTGAAGCGCTGCGCTGCGGCGCGGAAATTTTCCATGCGCTCAAGAAACTCATCGCGGACAAGGGCATGAGCACGGCCGTGGGCGACGAAGGCGGTTTCGCACCGAACTTCGCGTCGAACGAAGAATGCCTCACGACGATCCAGCAGGCTGTCGAGAACGCCGGCTACCGTCTGGGCGACGACGTGCTGCTGGCGCTGGACTGCGCCTCGACCGAGTTCTACAAGAACGGCAAGTACGAGCTGGCCGGCGAAGGCCTGTCGCTCACCTCGGCCGAATTCGCCGACTACCTCGCCAATCTGTGCGACAAGTTCCCGATCGTCTCGATCGAGGACGGTATGTCGGAAGACGACTGGGAAGGTTGGAAAATCCTCACCGAGAAGCTCGGCAAGAAGGTGCAGCTCGTCGGCGACGACCTGTTCGTGACCAACACGAAGATCCTCAAGCAGGGCATCGAGCAAGGCGTGGCCAATTCGATTCTCATCAAGATCAACCAGATCGGCACGCTCACCGAGACGTTTGCCGCGATCGAGATGGCCAAGCGCGCCGGCTACACCGCCGTGGTGTCGCACCGCTCGGGCGAGACGGAAGACTCGACGATCGCCGACATTGCCGTGGGCACGAACGCCGGTCAGATCAAGACCGGTTCGCTCTCTCGCAGTGACCGTATCGCCAAGTACAACCAGCTGCTGCGCATCGAGGAAGACCTCGGCGACATCGCGTCCTACCCGGGCAAGGAAACGTTCTACAATCTGCGCTAATTCCGTTTCCCCGGGAGGCCGGGCCGGCATCCGTCGGTCGACGCTTCCCGGAATTCTTGCCAGGCGAAAGCATGCGAATGGTGACCTTGGTGCTGGTGTTGCTGCTGGCAGCAATCCAGTATCCGCTCTGGTTCGGCCACGGTGGCTGGCTCTACGTGCACGAGCTGCGCGACGAGCTGAGCGCCGAACAGCAGAAGAACGAGCAGTTGAAGGAGCGTAACGACCGCCTTGCCGGTGAAGTGCAGGATCTGCAGGAGGGCACGGCGGCGATCGAAGAGCGCGCTCGTTTCGAGCTGGGGATGGTCAAGGACGGCGAAGTGTTCGTGCAGTTTGTCGCGCCGGACGGCAGTGGTGCTCCGCCGTCGGCGTCCGGGGCAGGGGCGCCGCTCGTCTCGCCGGCGGAGCCGGCCCACAAGTCGGTGGCGGCTGCACCGCCCACGAATCCTCCGTCCCAGACGAAGGGGCGGGCACAGCGTCACTGATCGCGGTTGGCCGGTCCGTCGGACCAGCCCGGGCAGCCCGGCGGGCCTGGCATGAAGCATAGGTCGTCAAACGAAAAGGCGTTCCCGAGGGAACGCCTTTTTCATGGGGATGGCCGGGCGATGGCCTGCCAGGGCCGATTTCGCACCGGCAGCCGTGCCGACAGCTGCGCCGGCAGCGTCAGAAACCGACACTCACGCCGACCGACGAGCGCGGGCCATACCAGCCGGGTCCATACCAGCCGGGTCCATACCACCCCGGACCGTACCAGCCAGGGCCCCAGCCGCCATAGTAGGCGCTGTCGGCGTAACTGCGCAGGGCGGCGTCGATGGCGCGCTGTGCGCGTTCACGCTCGATGGTGCTTTCCTGCTCGTCGTAAATGCGCTTGTTCAGGCGGGTGAGGTCCTGCTTTTGCGCGTCGGTCATGGCGGACGGCGTCTCGGCGCCATCCGCAAGCCGGGCCGCCGGCGCACCGGGCGGTGGCAACTGCAACTGTGCGCAGCCGCCGGCCAGTGTCAAGGCGAGCGCGCCTGCCACCGTGGCAGGCCGCCGAACGCGCGGCAAACGAGCGAGAGCAGCGAATGACAACATGAACTTCCCTCGTGGATGGACGGTGGACGGTGCCCGCGGCAGCATTGACGGCAAGTGCGGCGGACTCGACATCCGACCCGCAGGCAAGCCGGATGTCCCTGTGCCGATTCAATGCTGACGGGCCGGCGCGGCGTGCGACTGGTTCGTGAAGAGCTGCGCGGCGTCGACTTTGTCGAAATGATAGGCCTGGCGGCAGAACTCGCAGGCGACTTCCACGTTCGGACGCTCGTCGAAGATGCTCATCACTTCCGCTTCACCCAGCGTGCGCAGCATGTTGGCGACGCGCTCGCGCGAGCACGTGCAGCGAAATGCCGTGACCGACGGATCGAAGACGCGCACCGTCTCTTCCCAGAACAGGCGGTGCAGCAACGTCTCGCGATCGACGCCGAGCATTTCGTCGCGCCTGAGCGTGTTGCCCAACTGGCACACGCGATTCCACGTGTCCTCGTCATGCTCGGGCGCGCGTTCGGCGCCGGCGCCGGCCGTGCCGCCGTGGCCGGGCAGCTTCTGCAGCAGCATGCCGACGGCGTGCGTGTCGTCCGAGGCGAGCCAGAGGCGCGTGTCGAGCTGCTCCGAATGATGCATGTAGTGCTCGAGCACCGAGGCGATGTCCGGCAGTGGACCGTGCTCGTCCGAGAGCGGCACCACGCCCTGGTATGGCTGCTGGCCAGGCTGCTTCTCGCGCGGATCGAGCGTGATGGCGAAGTGCGCACGGCCGTTCACGTTGACGAGCGCCTTGAGCGTGGCGTCGTCGGGAATATCGCCGGCGTACTTGGCGGTGGCGCGCATCGTGAGATCGGCGTTGCATTCGACGACGATCATGCTGACCGGCCCGTCGCCATGCAGCTGCAGGATGAGGGCGCCGTCGAACTTCACGTTCGCGGTGAGCAGGGCGGCAGCGGCCATCATTTCGCCAAGCAGATGGCGAACGGCCGGCGGGTAGTCGTGGCGCTCCAGTACGGCGCGCCAGGTGGCGTCCAGGCTGACGTACTCGCCGCGCACCGGGGCGGCGTCGAACATGAATTTCTGAAGTTGATCGGACACGGTCGAATTCCTGAAAAATGCGGCAACGGCAGTCGTTGCGCGTCGGGCGTCGGGCGGCAAATACCGTAACAGCGGTACAACTGCCGCCAAGCGGCCCCGATCTTGCGCGATGGCCGATATCTGGCGCTCGAATGTTGCGTTAACTGGGGGCGCGCGCCGCAGTTTTCAACCCGTGGCGGCCGGCCCCGCGCACCGGGCACCCGGCACGCGCCGCCGCCAGCCGGGCTTCAGCCGATGCGCACCAGTTGCTCCTTGAACACCTGACGGCGCGTGGCATAGGTGTCGGCGTTGCGCTTGAGGTTGGCGACTTCCTCGTCGGTCAGCTCGCGCACGACCTTGGCGGGCACGCCGAGGATCAGCGAACGGTCCGGGAACGTCTTGCGCTCGGTGACCAGCGCGCCGGCGCCGACGAGACTGTCGCGCCCGATCACGGCGCCATTGAGCAGCACGGCCTGAATGCCGATGAGCGAATTTTCGCCCACCGTGCAGCCGTGGAGCATGGCCTGATGGCCGACGCTGACCCCGGCGGCCAGCGTGAGCGGGTAGCCGGGGTCGGCATGCAGCACGGCGCCTTCCTGGACGTTCGTGCCCGCGCCGATCGTGATCGGCTCGTTGTCGCCACGAATTGCCACGCCCGGCCACACGCTGCTGTCTTGCGCAACGACCACCTCGCCGATGATGGTTGCGGTGTCGGCCACGAAAGCACTCTCGTGGATCTGCGGGGTCTTGTCTCCAAGTTTATAGATCGGCATGGCGGCGTCTGTTCGCGGTTAAAATCGACGAAATTGCTATTGTAACGTCATGGCCGATTTCACTCCTGCGCCCGTCGGGTGCGCCGCAGCCGATGCAGCCGATGCAGCCGGCGCGCATTCCCCGGCTTCACCGACCCCACTGACTTCATCGCCTGCATCGCCTTCATCGACCGTGGGCCCCGCGGGACCTGCGTCGCCCGCGGCGCCTCCCGTTCCCGCCGCGTGCGCCAGAGCGCTCGCGCTCGCGCTGCTGCGTCTGTGCGACCCGCGCGCCAAGGCCGACGGCGTGACGGCGCTTCGCGACGCGGTGAGCCGGGGCGAGGCGCGATGGAACCCGGCGCGGCGCTTCGAGGCGTGCGCAAAGGGGGCGGGGAACGCGCCGGAGGGCGACGAACCGGGTATTCCCGGCCGGCCCGCGCAGCCGCGTCTGGTGTCGCCGCGCGAACTCAAGCATCGCGCGGTCACGTCGGTGCCCGGGCGCGCGGCGCTGCTGCACGCGCTGGCGCACATCGAATTCAATGCGATCAATCTGGCGCTCGATGCCCTGTGGCGCTTCGACGGCCTGCCCGCCGCCTATTACGACGACTGGCTCCAGGTCGCGGCCGAGGAGGCCCATCACTTCTCGTTGCTCGCCGCGCATCTGCAAACGCTTGGCGATCAATACCGCTACGGCTGCTTCCCGGCTCACGACGGCCTGTGGGAGATGGCCCGGCGCACCTCGGGCGACTGGCTCGCGCGCCTCGCGTTGGTGCCGCGCACGCTGGAAGCACGCGGTCTGGACGCGAGCCCGCCGATTCGCGCCAAGCTCGCGAGCGCGGGCGACGCCGCGGGCGCGGCCATTCTCGACATCATCCTGCGCGACGAGATCGGCCACGTCGCCATCGGCAACCGGTGGTATCGCTGGGGATGCGAGCGCGCGGGCCTCGACCCGCTCGAGACCTACGACCGGCTGGCCGTGCAGTATCATGCGCCGCGCCTGCGCGGCCCGTTCAATCTGGCGGCGCGCCGCGCGGCCGGCTTCGACGAGGACGAACTCGCCGCGCTCCAGGCGGGCGAGCCGGCAGGTGAGTGAGCGCACCGCGCGGTGCGTCCTTTTTGACGCCGATATACTCGTCGTTCCTCGTTGTTTCGATCCTCACTATCCGCTTGCGCCATGACCGATTCGCGATCTGAATTCCTGACGGTGCGCGGCCTGCGCCATCACGTGCGGCAATGGGGCACGCCGGGCGCGCCGAAGCTGTTCCTGCTGCATGGCTGGATGGACGTTTCGGCCTCGTTCCAGTTCGTGGCCGAAACGCTCGCGCAGCGCTGGCACCTGCTCGCGCCCGACTGGCGCGGCTTCGGCCTGAGCGACTGGCCCGTGGCCGACGGCCGCTGCGGCAGCTACTGGTTTCCCGACTATCTCGCCGACCTCGAGGCGCTGCTCGACGTCTACACCGAGCCCGGCGAAGCGATCCATCTGATCGGACACAGCATGGGCGGCAACGTGGCGTGCCTCTATGCCGGCGTGCGGCCGGCGCGGGTGCGGCGCCTGGTGAATCTGGAGGGCTTCGGCCTGCCGCCGTCGCAGCCGAGCGCGGCGGTTCGCCAACTCGGGCGCTGGCTCGACGACCTGCGAGACGCGCCCACACTGCGCCCGTATGCCACGCTCGAGGACGTGGCGGCCCGCCTGCGCAAGACCAATCCGCGTCTCGCCCCCGCGCGCGCCGCGTGGCTCGCGCAACGCTGGGCGCGGCAGGAGCGCGACGGGCAATGGCATCTGCTTGCCGATGCCGCGCACAAGATCGCGAACCCCTATCCGTACCGGCTCGACGAAGCCATGGCCGTGTGGCGCAACGTCAGCGCGCCGGTGCTGCACGTGCAAGCGAGCGACTCGGAAGTGCTGCGGCACTTCGTCGGGGCGCAGGGCACGGATGCGTTCCGCGAGCGATTCAAGGCGTTTCCGAATTTAACCGAAGCTTTCGTGGACGACGCCGGCCACATGCTCCATCACGACCAGCCGGCGGCCGTGGCGCGCCTGATCGACGAGTTCTGCCGGGACTGATGCGGCCGCGTGCGGGCGGGCGCCTGCCTGGCAACTCGCGTCGCGTGCACTTGAGCGGTAGAATGAACTCGTCATCACAGCGTCATTTGCCGGCGACGCGCCCGCCCGAGTTCTCGCGCGACGCGGCGTTGCCCGGCGGCCCATCATGCTCAACGCGGATCTTCACTGTCATTCCAAGGTGTCGGACGGCACGCTCACGCCCTCCGAAGTGGCGCAGGTCGCGTTCGAGGCCGGTGTCGACCTGTGGGCGCTTACCGACCACGACGAAGTGGGTGGACAACGCGAAGCCCGTGCGGCGGCCGAGGCGCTGGGCATGCGTTACGTGAGCGGCGTCGAAATTTCGATCACCTGGGCGAACCGCACGGTGCACATCGTCGGCCTGAATATCGACGCCGAGAACCGCACGCTCGTCGAAGGACTGAGCGCGACGCGCGGCGGCCGGGCGGCACGCGCCATGCAGATGAGCGAGCAACTGGCCGCTGCCGGCATTCCGGGCGCCTACGAAGGCGCGTTGCGCTTTGTCGGCAATCCCGATCTGATCTCGCGCACGCACTTCGCCCGGTATCTCGTGGAGATCGGCAAATGCGCGTCGGTCTCCGACGTGTTCGCGAAATACCTCTCCGAGGGGCGCCCGGGCTACGTGCCGCACCGGTGGGCCACGCTCGAGGAGTCGGTCGGGTGGATCCGCGGCGCGGGCGGTGTCGCCGTCGTGGCGCACCCGGGCCGGTACAAGTTTTCGCCGGTCGAGTTCGGCGCCCTGTTCGACCGGTTCCGGGAACTGGGCGGCGAAGCCATCGAAGTGATCACCGGCAGCCATACGCCCGAGCAGTATCGCGAGTACGCCGACGTGGCGCGCCAGTACGGCTTTCTGGCCTCGCGCGGCTCGGATTTCCATGGACCGACCGAGAGCCGCGCGCTGCTCGGCAAACTGCCGCCGCTGCCCGACGATCTCACCCCGGTCTGGAGCCGCTGGCAGTAACCTTCCGACGCTATGTCGCAATTCTTCCAGATTCATCCGGAAAACCCGCAGCCCCGCCTGATCAAGCAGGCCGCCCAGATCATCGATCGGGGCGGCATCGTGGCGTTGCCGACCGACTCGAGTTACGCGATCGCGTGCCACATCGACGACAAGGGCGCCGTCGACCGTCTGCGCCGGATCCGCGGCCTCGACGAGAAGCAGTTGCTGTCACTGCTCGTGCGCGACCTGTCGGAACTGGCCGAATTCGCCATCGTCGACAACCGGCAGTACCGGCTGATCAAGACGACCACGCCGGGCCCCTACGTGTTCATTCTCGAGGCGACGAAGGAGGTGCCGCGCCGGCTCTCGCACCCGTCGCGAAAAACGATCGGGCTGCGCGTGCCTCAGCACGCGATCACGCTGGCGTTGCTCGAGGAACTCGGTCAGCCGCTGCTGGCCACGACGCTGATCCTGCCCGGCGAGACCGAGCCGCTGAATGACCCGGAGGAGATCCGCGCGCGGCTCGAGAAGCAACTGGATCTCGTCGTCGACGGCGGGGCCTGTCCCAAGGAGCCGTCCACGGTGGTGGACCTGACGGTCACGCCGCCGGAGGTGCTGCGTCGGGGGCGCGGCTCGCTGGCGCCGTTCGGCTTGACCTGACGCGGCGTGCCGGCCGCTTGGCAATGCGCCGTAATACTGGCGCGCGGGTCGGCTTGTTACAATAGCCGGCTATGAATGCAGACCTCATCCAGACCATCGCGGTCTACGCGCTTCCCGTCCTCTTTGCGATTACGCTGCACGAGGCGGCGCACGGTTACGTCGCCAAACATTTCGGCGATCCCACGGCGTTCCTCATGGGGCGCGTGACACTCAATCCGCTCAAGCACATCGATCCGATCGGCACGATTCTGGTGCCGCTTGCGCTCTACTTCATGACGAGCGGGGCGTTCCTGTTCGGATACGCCAAGCCGGTGCCGGTGGCGTTCGGCAGCTTGCGCAATCCGCGCGTCGATACGATCTGGGTGGCACTGGCCGGACCGCTGTGCAATTTCGTGCAGGCCGTCCTTTGGGCGGTGCTCGCGATCGGGCTGCAGTTTGCCGGGGTGCACGAGCCGTTCTTCATGATGATGGCGCAGGCCGGACTCGTGGTGAACCTCGTGATGTGCATGTTCAACCTGTTTCCCGTCCCGCCGCTCGATGGCGGCCGCGTGCTCGTGTCGCTGTTGCCCGCGCGTGCGGCCTACACACTCTCGCGCCTGGAGCCGTATGGTTTTTTCATCGTGATGGCCCTGGTGGTGAGCGGCGTGCTGGGCCGCCTGTGGCTCTGGCCGCTCATCCAGTGGGGGCGCGACGTCATCCTCTGGATGCTCACACCGCTGCTGTCGCTGATTTCCTGAAGTTTTTGCACACGATAACGAGACCATGTACCCCGAACGCGTTTTCTCCGGCATGCGACCGACCGGCCGCCTGCACCTCGGCCACTATCACGGTGTGCTCAAGAACTGGATTCAGCTCCAGTCCGAGTACCCGTGCTACTTCTGCGTGGTCGACTGGCACGCGCTCACCACGCACTACGAAACGCCGGACGTCATCGAGCAGAACGTATGGGATGTGCTGATCGACTGGCTGGCCGCAGGGATCGATCCGAATCAGGCCACGCTGTTCATTCAGAGCAAGGTGCCCGAGCATGCGGAACTGGCGTTGCTCATCGGCATGAGTACGCCGCTCGGCTGGCTCGAGCGCGTGCCGACGTACAAGGAGCAGATCGAGAAGCTCAAGGAGAAGGACCTGTCGACGTATGGCTTCCTTGGCTACCCGGTACTCATGGCGGCGGACATCCTGCTGTACCGCGCGCTGCACGTGCCGGTCGGCGAGGACCAGGTGCCGCACGTCGAAATGACGCGGGAGATCGCGCGCCGCTTCAACTATCTGTACGGCCGCGAAGCGGGCTTCGAGGAGAAGGCGCTCGCCGCGGCGCGCAAGCTCGGCGGCAAGCGCGCGAAGCGCTATCTGGAGTTGCGCACGGCGTATCAGGAGCAGGGCGACGACGAAGCGCTGGAGCAGGCCCGCGCCATGCTCTCCGAGTCGCAGTCGCTGTCGATGGGCGACCGCGAGCGTCTGTTCGGCTATCTCGAAGGCTCGCGCAAGCTGATCCTGGTCGAGCCCCAGGCACTGCTCACGCCGGCCTCGCGCATGCCGGGGCTCGACGGTCAGAAGATGTCCAAGTCTTACAACAACACCATCGGGCTGCGCGAAGACGCGGAATCGATTACCAAGAAAGTGCGCACGATGCCGACGGATCCGGCGCGCGTGCGACGCACGGACCCGGGCGATCCGGACAAGTGCCCGGTGTGGCAACTGCACCAGGTCTACAGCGACGATGACACGCGCGAGTGGGTGCAGAAGGGATGCCGCAGCGCGGGCATCGGTTGCATCGAATGCAAGCAGCCTGTCATCGAGGGCATTCTTCGCGAGCAGCAGCCGATGCTCGAACGCGCGCAGAAATACATGGACGACCCGTCGCTGCTGCGCGCCATCGTGGCCGACGGCTGCGAGAAGGCGCGCAAGTCCGCGCAGGAGATCATGCGCGACGTGCGCGAAGCCATGGGGCTGCAGTATTCATGACGACCACCGTGTCGGGCGCGAGCATGCAGGCGCACGGTGGGGGCGCGCCGTCGCCGTGGCTACTGCGCTGGGCGCATCTGATCCCGCCCGGCGCTCACGTGCTCGATCTCGCGTGCGGGCAGGGCCGTCATGCGCGATGGCTCGCCGCGCGTGGCGCCCACGTCACGGCGATCGACCGCGATGCGGCGGCGCTTGCCACGATGTCAACGCTGGAAGGCGTCGCGCCGGTCGTTGCCGACCTGGAAGGCGCGCCATGGCCGCTTGCCGAGGACGCGGCGTTCGATGCGGTCGTCGTCACGAACTATCTGCACCGCCCGCTGCTCGCGCGCGTTGCCGCGAGCGTGGCGCCCGGCGGCGTGCTGATCTATGAAACGTTCGCCCAGGGAAACGAAAGGTACGGAAAACCGTCCAATCCGCAGTTCTTGCTGGCGCCGGGTGAACTGCTCGACGTGGCCCGCGGCGCCGGGCTGCGCGTCGCGGGTTACGAGGACGTCACGCTGCATACGCCGCGCGCGGCCTGCGTGCAGCGTTTATGCGCGACACGCGCGGTTCCCGGGGAAAACCCCGGCACCGCCGCGCTGTACGAGCCGACGGCGTAATCCGCTACAATCCACCCTTATCGCTGAATTGTTCGATCAACCATGACTACCCAAACCCCGATTCAAGGCAGTATCGTCGCGATTGTCACGCCGATGGCAGAGGACGGCAGCCTTGACCGCGAAGCCCTGCGAAATCTGATCAACTGGCATGTCGACGAAGGCACGGACGGTATCGTGATCGTCGGCACGTCGGGCGAATCGCCGACGGTCAACGTCGAAGAGCATTGCGAACTCATCGAGATCGCCGTGCAGCAGGCCGCGGAAGCCGGCAAGTCGCGCGGTCGCAAGGTGCCCGTGATTGCCGGCACGGGCGGCAACTCGACGGCCGAAGCCATCGAACTCACGAAGCACGCCAAGAAGGTCGGCGCCGATGCGTCGCTGCAGGTCGTGCCGTACTACAACAAGCCCACGCAGGAAGGTCAGTACCAGCACTTCCGTGCCATCGCCGAGGCCGTCGAGCTTCCGGTCATCCTCTATAATGTGCCCGGCCGTACCGTGGCCGACGCGAGCAACGACACGCTGCTGCGTCTGGCCCAGGTGCCCGGCATCGTCGGCGTGAAGGACGCCACGGGCAATCTGGATCGCGGCATCGACCTGATCCGTCGTGCCCCGAAGAGCTTCGCCGTGTACAGCGGCGACGACCTGACGGCCGTTGCGCTCATGCTCATGGGCGGTCAGGGTAATATCTCGGTCACCGCCAACGTGGCGCCGCGCGCCATGCACGAACTGTGCGCCGCTGCCCTGGCCGGCAACGTGACCCGGGCGCGCGAGCTGCAGTTCCAGTTGTTCGAATTGCACCGTGCCATGTTCGTCGAAGCCAATCCGATTCCTGTCAAATGGGCGCTGTACAAGATGGGCATGATCGCGTCGGGCATTCGCCTGCCGCTCACGCCGCTGGCACAGCCCTATCAGGAAACGGTGCTGGCAGCGCTCAAGTCGGCGAACATCGCCGTCGTCTAAGCCGTCGTTCAGGCACCCGGGATCGACCCACCCTTTTTTTGCGACTCATGAAACGAATCGTCAGTAATTCCGTAGCTCGTCCCGTGCTGGCATGGGCCGCTATTGCCTCGTTGGCCCTCGTTGCCGGATGCAGTTCGCTCTCGAGCGCCTTGTCGTCGGACAAGGTCGACTACAAGAGCGCGAAGTCCGGCCCTTCGCTCGACGTTCCGCCGGATCTGACGAACGTTCAGGCCGCCGACCGCAAGTACGTGACGCCGGGCGGCACCGCGACGCTGTCGACCTACGAGAACCAGCAGAAGGTCGTGGCTGCCAATCCGACGGACAATGTGCTGCCGTCCGTGCCGGGGATGAAGGTCGTGCGCGACGGCAACGAGCGCTGGCTGGTGATTCAGAAGGCGCCGGGCGATCTGTGGCAGACGCTGCGTGAATTCTGGCAGGAAAACGGCTTCGTGCTGACGATCGATTCGGCCGACACGGGCGTGATGGAAACCGACTGGGCCGAAAACCGCGCCAAGCTCAACCAGGACATCATCCGCGATCTGCTGGGCAAGGTGCTCGACGGCCTGTACTCCACGGGCGAGCGCGACCGCTTCCGCACGCGCGTGGAGCGCGACCCGAACGGCGGCACGGACATCTACATCACGCACCGCCGCATGGTCGAAGTGTTCACGAACTCGCAGAAGGACACGACCAAGTGGGAGCCGGCGCCGAACGACCCCGGTCTCGAAGCGATCATGCTCACGAAGCTGATGCAGCGCTTCGGTGCTCAGGCCGAACAGGCCAAGGCGCAGGTCGAGAACGCCAAGTCCGGCGGCCCGACCGCGCAGGTGGTCAAGACGGCAGACGCCGCCTACCTGGACATCAACGAGCCGTTCGACCGGGCGTGGCGCCGAGTCGGGGTGGCGCTCGATCGCGGCAACTTCACCGTGGACGATCGGGACCGCGCGAAGGGCCTGTATTTCGTGAGCTATGTCGACCCGTCGTCGCTCGCGAAGGACAACGGCTTTTTCTACAGCCTGTTCCATGCGAAGGAAGTGCAGGACAGCAAGAAGGCGAAGAAGTACAGCGTGAACGTGCAGGGCCGCGGCGAGAGCCAGACCCGCGTGCAGGTGCTCGACGACAAGGGCAACGTCGACAACTCGCAGATCGCGCAGACCATCATCAGCGTGATCAGCAACCAGCTCCGTTAAGGCGGAGCGTGAGGTTCGCAAGTCTGGGCAGCGGCAGCGAAGGTAATGCCCTGCTGGTGGAGGCGTCGGAAGGCGTCTCCACGACGCGCATTCTCCTCGATTGCGGCTTCTCGATGCGGGAGATCGAGCGGCGTCTCGCGGCGCGCTCGATCGACGTGGCCTCGCTTGATGCCCTCGTCATTACGCACGAGCACGCCGACCACATCGGCAGTGCACTCTCCCTCACTCGCAAGTATCGGATTCCGCTCATCATGAGCTGGGGGACGGGGCAGGCCGTAAAGGTCCATGCCGCGCTCAAGGGCGATGACGATGTCGCGCTGGTGCGCTGGTGCCGCTCCGACGAGCCGCTTGCCGTGGGCGATATCGAGCTTCATCCCTACACCGTGCCGCACGACGCGCGCGAGCCCCTGCAATTCGTGTTCTCCGACGGCGCGCGCCGTCTCGGCGTGCTCACGGACGCCGGGTGCCCGACCGCGCACCTGATTGCAACGCTCGGCGGCTGCGATGCGCTGGTGCTCGAATGCAATCACGATCGCGAGATGCTAGCCAACAGCAAGTATCCGCCGTCGCTCAAGGCACGTATCGGCGGCACCTATGGACATCTGGCCAACGATGCTGCGGCGGAAATTCTCGGTGCGATTGACCGTGCAAAACTCCAGCGAGTGATCTGCGCGCACCTCAGCGAGCAGAACAATACGCCCGAACTGGCGATGGCCGCGATGGCCGCCGTGATCGGCTCGGAGGCGACGGAGATTCTCGTGGCGACGCAGGCCGGGGGATTCGACTGGCTGACGTGCTGATGAGCGTGGGCGCAGACGTGCGGACAACAAAAAAGCCGGTCGAGAGACCGGCTTTTTTTGCTCAACTGCCTTGCGGCAGCGAGAGCTTACTTGCTGGCAGCAGCGTCAGCGGCCGAAGCAACTGCGTCGGCAGCAGCACCAGCGGCCGAAGCGGCCGTGTCAGCAGCAGCGCTGGCAGCCGAAGCAGCCGAGTTAGCAGCAGCGCCAGCAGCCGAAGCGGCGTCCGAAGCAGCCGTAGCAGCCGAAGCGGCAGCGTCAGCAGCCGGAGCGGCGGCTTCTTCCTTCTTGCCGCAGGCGGTCAGGGCGATAGCCAACAACGAAGCGACGAGGAGAGACTTCTTCATGATCACGTCCTTTTATGGTAGAAGACAAGCGAATGAATATTAGTTACGGTAATACGCTCTTGCCAGCGCAAAGCCGATTGCGAGACATTGGCAATTAAGGATTACCCTTGGTCATGCAAGCTGCTTGGCGAGAAATTATATTGGGTTTTCCCCAACGCGTCACGTCAAACTCGCGCAATTACCCCGCTTTTTTCCTTACGGTGCGCAACTTTCGCACCGGCGCCGGGTCGGGCCCGAACAGCAGCCATCCCGAAGCATACCAATCGTACAGAATTTCAACGATTTCTTGGCCTTTTTGCTCGAAATTCGCACATTCCGAGCCCTTTAGCCGACGTTGGTCCGCGAGGCCGCGCATCGTCGAGCGCGCATTGACGGGGACTTCGAGCGGCTCCCCGTTGATGTAGTACCGGTTGCGCCGATACAACAACTGGGTCTTCGGCGATAGTGCGAGACCGTTGCGCATTGCCAGGTGCACGAATTTGGAGGGGCTGACGGGCCGGTCCGGCGCATCGAAAAAGACGTGCGACTTCGGCTCGCTCAGCCAGCGGCCCAGAAAATCTTCCACTTCCTTTTGGCCCCAGCGCACCTTTGCCAACTGCGAGACGAGCGTGTCGACCATCGCGTCGGGCAGCAACGCCGGGTGTTTGACCGCCGTTTGTCCCGGATCCGCGTATCGGCCAGCGAAATGGCGCGCGAACGGCAGTTCGGCAGCGTTTTCCGCGAGGTAGTACAGGAAGTTCTGCAGCATTTCCTGTTCGAGCGGCGCGCGAAAGCCGATCGAATACGTCATGCACTCGCCTTCGGCCACGCCGTCGTGCGCATAGCCCGGCGGCAGGTACAACATGTCGCCGGGCTCCAGCACCCATTCCTGCTCGGCTTCGAAGTGCTTGAGAATGCGCAGCGGCACACCCTCGAGCCAGGTCGTGTCGCGCTGCGGCCCGATCCGCCAGCGCCGCTTGCCGTGAGCCTGAAGCAGAAACACGTCGTAGGAGTCGAGATGCGGTCCCACGCCGCCGCCGTCGGTGGCATAGCTGATCATCACGTCATCGAGACGGGCGTCGGGAATGAAGCGAAACTGTTGCATGAGGGCATCGACCGCGGGCGCATGGAGATTCACGCCCTGCACGAGCAGCGTCCATTGCTTGCGGCTTGTCGGCGGCAGGTCTTCGGCATCGAACGGGCCGTGCTCGAGTTGCCAGCGCTTGCGGGTGCGGCTGATGAGGCGCGACTCGACATCGTCCTGCGCGGCGAGCGCGAACAGCGCCTCGCGCGAGAGCGGGGCGGTGAAGCCGGGAAGCGCTTGTCGGATCAGCAGCGGACGCTTGTGCCAATAACGCTTCATGAAGGCCTCGGGTGCGAGGCCGCCGAGCAGGGTCGAAAGGGAGCGGGATGTCGTCATGCTAAATCGCTGCGCGAAGCGTTCCAATGGATTGAAAGGGGGCGATGGCCGTGCAATGCGCCGTCCAAGGACAACCTCTGGCCGTGTAGCCGGCCGATCGCGTGTAACGCCGCGACCGGATCGCTGTCATACGGCTACGCGTATAATGCGGGCTGTTTTTCGGAGAGTTTGATGAAGATCGAAAAGAATACCGTCGTCTCGGTGACTTACAAGTTGTCGGACGCTCAGGGCAACCTGATCGAGGAAAGCGGCGCCGAGCCGATGGTTTATCTGCACGGCGGCTATGATGGCACGTTCCCCAAGATCGAGGAAGCGCTCGATGGCCAGGACGTGGGCTTTGAGACGCACCTGCAGTTGGAACCGTCGGACGCCTTCGGCGACTACGACCCCGAACTGGTGAAGATGGAAGAGCGCAGCCGTTTCCCGGACCCGCTCGAAGTCGGCATGCAGTTCGAGGGCACGCCCGAAGATGGTGACGAAGAGTCCGATACGCTGATCTACACGGTGACGGACGTTGCCGAAGACAAGGTCGTGCTCGACGGCAACCACCCGCTCGCGGGCATGGCGCTGCGCTTCGAGCTGAAGGTGGCCGACGTCCGTCCGGCGACGGAAGAGGAGATCGAGCACCAGCACGCGCATGGCGCCTCGGGTCTCGAGATCGTCGACGAAGACGAAGACGACGCCCCCACGCTGCACTGACGCGACAGCATCTCGCTATCGTCTTGCGCGGCAATGACGATGGTTTGACGCTCGCCGCGCGAAGCGGCTCAGGACAGACGCCGGGTCGGCGCATTGCGTAATCGCGATGCGTCCGGCCCGGCGTTTGCGTTTTGTGGCTTCTTCCGTGGCTTCTTTTTCTGCGCGGACGTACGCACGCCGTTAGCCCGTGCGCCGGCGCGATGCGTCATTCGCCAGCGGCGACGGCGCTCAGTCGCCGTGTGCGTGACGTTTGGCCCCGACGGTCGGCGTGGGCGTCGCCATCAGGGACGGACCGATGGGCGCCACCCCCTGATTCGGGTCAGCGCTCATTGTGCCGACTGCGGGCGCGGACGACGGGTAGAGCGCGGCGTAGGGAGTGCCGCCGGGCGCCGACGTCGTCGGTCCGCTCGCGCCGCGCGCAGACTCCGGATTGGCGCCGACGCCGCCGGCCGGCGCCGGGCTGCGCTGGCTCACCGGCGCTGCGGCGCCATTCGCCGGCAGCGTCACCGCTTCGAAGTGAAACAGTTGCGAGGTGCGCGGGTCGACGCGCACGCGCACCCATCGACTGACGTTCGGTGAGCCGAACGTGCTCAACTGCGTGAACGACTTCACGTTCGTGCCATGGGCATCGCGCAGCGGCTGCGCGTGTCGCATCGACTTGCCGCTGTCGATGAGCAGGATCTGACCTTTGAAGCGGCTCGCGAGCCGCTGCAATTGCGCCCGGAAATCCTTGTAGCCGTCCACGCCGCGCCGCCCGCCCCGATCGGAGAAGAGGCTGCCGAGGCCGCCGCCGCGCGCCGGTTCGAACTCGGGATCGGCCTGCGCGACGATGACCATGCCGATCGCGTCCTTCTGCTGCGCGTAGACGAGCGCGTGTTGCAGCCACACGCGCGTTGCGATGATCCGATCCTCGTATTCCCCGTTGCGCCCGCCTGCGGAGCGGTAATTGTTGTTGTTGCCGGGCAGGTTCACGCCGACGAAAACCACCCCGCGATAGAACCACCGCACGTTCTCGTGGTACTGCCGAAAGCGCGCCATGTCGCTCTGGCGCGTGAGATCGAACTGCGCGTAGCCGACCGGGCCGGGGCCGAGCAGCGCGTCGTCGTCGAATGCGTGATCGCGCAGGAAGTCGAGGCGCTCCACGGGGTTGAAGCTGCCGTCGGTGGCGCGTTGGCAGTTGGCCCAGTCGTTCGCGCCGGGCACGTAGATGAGCGGCTTGGGTGAACTGGCCAGCAGGCCGAGCCGCTGCGTGATCACTTCGTCACGGCACGATTCGGTCGCACTCTTGAGGTTGCCGGCATGCACGACGAACGCCGCGGCACTGTCGCCAATGGTCGCGAGCACACTGCGCAGGACCGGCACTTCGGTATTGCTGAATGGCGCGTCGCCGAGCACCGCGAATTCGAACGGCGGCAGCTTGGCGGTCGCGCCGCCGGCCGATCTGGCGGACGCCTTCGATAGCACTTTGGATGGCGCTTCCGATGGCACCCTTGACGGCACTCTCGAGGGCATGTTCGCGGACACCGTCGCCGACACTCGCGTCAGCGTCTTCGACGGCCCGTTGGCTGACGCATATTGCGACGCACCTTGCGCGCCGCCTTGCGTCGCGCCCAGCGCGGACGAGGAACCGAGCGAGAGCGCGATGGTAAGCGCCAGGGCCGGAAGCAGGGCCGGCGCATCGGCGAGCCCGACGCGGCGTATCCCGCGTCCCGTCCGGCGCGAGCATGCGCGCGCAAGCGTGAGGGCGTGTGCGCGGCGCAGGCTCGCCATGGCGCCGCGTCAGTTGGCGGTCCGGCCGTCGATCAGGCCGCGCAACTCGTACAGCAGATCGAGCGCTTCGCGCGGGCGAAGATCGTCGGGGTCGACCTGTGCGAGACGCGCCAATGCCGCCTGCGCCGCCGGATCGATGGCGGACGCGGAGCGCGGATTCGCCGCACCGCCGGACGCGCCGCCGTATCCGTCGATTCCATCGGTTCCCTCGGGGCTGTCCGCATCATCCGGACCCTCCGGACCCTCCGGACCATCCAGATCATCGAGCGCCACCGGCGCCCGCGGTGCGAACAGATCGAGCTGCGGCGCGGCCGGGTCGAGCGCTTGCTGTTCGAGCAAGGCGAGATGCTTGCGCGCGGCGCGAATGACCGGCATCGGCACGCCGGCCAACTGCGCGACCTGCAACCCGTAACTCTGGCTGGCCGGGCCGTCCTGAACGGCGTGCAGGAAAACGATGCCCTCGCCGTGCTCGACCGCCGAGAGGTGGACGTTCGCGCACTGCGGGAATTCGTCGGGCAGTTGCGTCAGTTCGAAATAGTGCGTGGCGAACAGCGTGTAGCAGCGATTGTGGCCGAGCAGGTGGCGCGCAATGGCCCAGGCCAGCGCGAGCCCGTCGAAGGTCGACGTGCCGCGTCCGATCTCGTCCATCAGCACGAGGCTTTGGTCGGTGGCCGTGTGCAGAATCGCGGCGGACTCGGTCATCTCGACCATGAACGTCGAACGTCCGCCGGCCAGGTCGTCCGAGGCGCCGATGCGCGTGAAGATCGCGTCGAGCGGCCCGAGCCGCACAGACTCGGCCGGTACGTAGCAGCCCACATAGGCGAGCAGCGCAATGAGCGCGGTCTGACGCATGAACGTCGATTTACCCCCCATGTTCGGGCCGGTGATGAGCAGCAGGCGGCGCGCGTCGCCGAGCGAGCAATCGTTGGCGATGAAGCGCTCCACCTGCTGCTCGACGACCGGATGGCGGCCCTGGCGAATGTCCACCACGCGCTCGCTCACCAGCTCGGGCTTGACCCAGCCCAGCGTCTGCGCGCGCTCGGCGAGGGCGGCAAGCACGTCGAGCTGTGCCAGCGCCTGCGCGATGCGCTTGAATTCGCCGATGTGCGGCAGCAGGGCTTGCAGCAGCGCATCGTAGAGCATCTTCTCGCGCGCGAGCGAGCGCTCCTGCGCGGAGAGCGCCTTGTCCTCGAACGTCTTTAGCTCCGGCGTAATGTATCGCTCGGCGTTCTTGAGGGTCTGGCGGCGGCGATAGTCGTCGGGCACCTTGTCGGTCTGGCCGCGCGTGACTTCGATGTAGAAGCCATGAACCTTGTTGAACTCCACGCGCAGATTGTTGATGCCGGTGCGTTCGCGCTCGCGCGTCTCGAGATCGACGAGGAATTGGCCGCAGTTCTCCGAAATGTCGCGCAACTCGTCGAGCTCGGCATCATGGCCGCGCGCGATGACGCCGCCGTCGCGCAGCATGGCCGCCGGCTCCTCGGCGATGGCGCTGCTCAGCAGCGCAAGCGCCTGTTCCGGTATCGCGAGATCCTCGTGCAGCATGGCGAGCAGCGGCGAGCGCGCTTCCACGGCGCGCAAGGTCGCATGCAGCTCGGGCAGCCGGCGCAGTGCGTCGCGCAGGCTCGACAGGTCGCGCGGGCGCGCCGTGAGCAGCGCCAGGCGCGCCGTAATGCGCTCGACGTCGGCCACATGACGCAGCTCGCTGTTGAGCGCACGCCAGGTGCCGGCGCCCTCGAGCAGCGTGGCGATCGCGAGCTGGCGCGATTGCGGCACCTGCTGATCGCGCATGGGATGATGCAGCCAGTGCCGCAGCAGACGGCTGCCCATCGTGGTGCCGCAGGTGTCGAGCAGCGAGAGCAGGGTCGGCGAATCGGTGCCGCGCAGCGTCTCGGTCAGCTCGAGATTGCGACGTGTGGCGGCGTCAAGGCCGATATAGGCCGCTTCTCGCTCCACGTTCAGACTTTGCACATGGCGCAGCGACTGACCCTGCGTTGCCGCTGCGTATTGCAGCAGCGCGCCGGCCGCACCGAGCGCGGGGTTCAGGCCGTCACAGCCGAATGCCGTGAGACTCGCCACGCCGAGCTGATCGCGCAGGCGCTGCGTGCCCGCGGTGGTGTCGAAATGCCAGTCGGGCACGCGTGTCGCGGTGCCTAGCGGGAGGCCCGCGAACGCCTCGGCGGCGCTGTCGGGAAGGAGCGTCTCGGCCGGGCGGATGCGCTCCAGTTCGCGCGAGAGCTTCTCGGCGGGCACCTCCATGAGACGCAGCTCGCCGCTGGCGAGCGAGAGCCACGCGAGGCCGGCGAGTCGTTCGCTGGCGCGGCGCGCCGGGTGAATCTGCACGGCCAGCAGGTATTGGTCGAGCTTGTCGCTGAGCAGGGCGGCGTCGGTGAGCGTGCCGGGCGTGACGATACGCACGACCTTGCGCTCGACCGGGCCCTTGGCGGTGGCGGGGTCGCCGATCTGCTCGCAGATGGCCACCGACTCGCCGAGCTTGACGAGCTTGCCGAGATACTGCTCGACGGCATGGTGCGGCACACCGGCCATGCGGATCGGCTGGCCGCCGGACTGGCCGCGCGCGGTGAGGGTGAGGTCGAGCAGACGGGCGGCCTTGACCGCGTCGTCGTGGAACAGCTCGTAGAAGTCTCCCATGCGATAGAACACGAGCATGTTCGGGTGCTCGGCCTTGATGCGCGTGTACTGCTGCATCATCGGTGTCATCGGCGGCGTGGGCGGCGGCGTGGTCGCAGCCGGAGGAGAAGCTTGGACTGGTGTGCTCGTCATGAAAGGAATCGGGTCGGGCGCGTTGTGATGCGTTGCAGTGCGTTGGGCGCGTTCAGGTGCGTTCGAGTGCCCCGGAGCGCCTGTGGCGCGTTGGATGGGCAATTTTACGACGGGTTCGACGCGCGCCGTGATTCGGCGTACTGCCTCGTCATCGGGGCGGGGCGCGAACGTGTGACGCGAAGGCGGCGAATTCTCCTCAAGTTTCCCGCAAATGTGCCGTTTCGGGTGTTAAGCTCTCGCAAAAATAACCAAAAAGCATCACAAGCTCCTCTCGCACGGGTCGGTATGGTGAAGTCGTTGAAGGGACGGGTCGCGGCCACCACGGCGCTCGTCTCGATGATATTGATCGTCGGTGTGGCCGTGGGCATCGAGTTTTTCGTCTACGGGGAGCTGCGCAATTCGATGCAGGCCCAGCTCGACAATCAGGTCAAGCTGGTGGCCGAGCAGCTCGACGACAAGCTGCGCGCGAAGTTTGTCGCGTTGCATCGCATGGCGCGCCATATCGGCAAGCCCGACATCCTCACGACCGCACAGTTCGACGCGTTCGCCAACGCCTCGGTGTCGATGCCCGAGACCTTCAACACGCTCTTCGTGGCTGCGCCCGACGGACGCGTGCTCTACGACTCGACGTTTCCGACGACGCCGCTCAACGTCGCCGATCGCGATTATTTTCGCCAGTTGCTCGCCGGCGCGCCACAGGCGGCGTCCGGCCTGATCGCGGGCAAGATCACGCGATCGCCGGGGGTGATCCTCGCGGTGCCCGTCACCGACGCGAGCGGGCGCGTGATCGCCGTGATCGGCGGCGCGATCAATCTGCTGCGCCAGAACTTCATCGTCGATCTCGCGAGCAACGCCGTGGGCGAGACCGGCCGCTACTGCCTGATCACCAACGAGAAGCCCCCGCGTTACGTCATCCAGGCCGACGTCTCCAGGATCCTGACGCCCGTGGATAGCGAGCACACGCTATGCGGCGTGCGCGATAGCGGCTCGAACGACCTCGTGCACATGCATCCGCTCGTCGCGCGCGCCACGATGTCGACGACGGGCTGGTCGGTGGTGGCCGTGCTGCCGGGCGCGGAAGCGTTCGACCCGCTCGCGCGCGTGCGGCGGCGCGTGGTGGGCCTCGCGATCGTCGCCATCGGTGTCGCGGCGTTCGTCATGTGGTGGGTGGCGCGCTTCATGCTGCGCCCGCTCGACGCACTGCGTCATCTCGTCGAGCGCAGTGCCGGCGACTTGCGCGCGGTGCAGTCGCTGCCGGTGCAGCGAGCCGACGAGATCGGCGCGCTGGCCAATGCGTTTCGCACGATGATGGAGCAACTGGGCGATCGCACCGAAGCGCTCGAGATGTCGCGCGAGGCGGCCCGCGCCAATGTGCGCCGCATGCAGGAGATCGCGGACCGTGTGCCGTACCTCGTGGCGTTTCTCGATGGCGACGAGCGCTTTGCCTTCGTGAACCGGGCGTGCGAAGTGCGGTTCCGGCGTCCCAGGGACCGCATCATTGGCGCCACCGTGCGCGAGCTGCTCGGCCCGTCGCTCTATCGCGAGTTCGCACCGCATCTGGCGCGCGCACTGGCGGGCGAGGCCGCCACGTTCGTCTGGGACTTCGGCGAGGACGCCGCCTATCGATGCTTCGAAGTGAGTTACCAGCCGGAGTGGGCGGCGCACAACGTGCTCGCGGGCGTGCACGTGTTCGTGCGCGACATGACCGTGGAGCGCTCGAACGAACGGCGCTGGCGGCGCGAGTCGCATACCGACCACCTGACCGGACTGCTCAATCGCAAGGGTTTCGATCAGGCGCTGGCCGGGGCGGTGCGCCGCGCCCGCGAAGGGGCCGGCGCCCAGGCGCTGCTCTTCGTCGATCTCGACCGCTTCAAGGCCGTCAACGATACATGGGGCCATGCGGTGGGCGACGAACTACTGCGGCGGCTGGCCAAGCGGCTGGTGACGAGCGTGCCGCAAGGGTGCGCGATCGCGCGCTTTGGCGGCGACGAGTTCGCCGTGGTCATGCGCGACATCGGCGGGGCGCACGACGCCGAGCGCACGGCGATGGCGATTCTCGACGCGGCGTCGCGTCCGATGGCGCTTTCTGTCGGCGAGGTCTCGGTCGGCGCCTGTGTCGGCGTGGCGATCGTGGCGTGCGGGGAAGACAAGTCGCCCGACAGCGTGTTCGACGCGGCCGACCGGGCCCTCTACGATGCCAAGCACGGCGGCCGCGGACTTTTCGTGGTGAGCGACGGCGCACCGGAGCGCGCGCTGTAAGCGGGTGCTCACCGGGCGGCTGCGATGGCGCCGTGCGTCGGCCGTCGTGCGCGATGCGGGGACGTCTGCGCGTTAGATGCAACCAATCGAAGGGCGCGTTGCGATCAGCTTCACGATAGTTACGAACGCACGTTGTCTGTCGCACAATGGGCGACGCCGCCCGTTCGCGATCGAGCGTCGCGCGCGGGAAGGGCGCGGGAAGGTCTTCTCAAAGGAGGTGGGCATGAAACTCGAAGGCGGACGAAGCCGGGCAGTATCGCGGGCGGCTTCCGACGCAGGGTGGCGCGAGGCAGGTACGCGCCGTGAGCCGCCGCGGGCATCGCATCGGGCGCCGCGCAAGGCGCGGGAGACCGAGGCACGTGAGGACGAGCCGAGGCATCACGCGCTCTCGGTTCGCGAGAACGAAGTGTTTCACATGCTGGTCGACGGCCTGGCCGTCAATGAAGTCGCTCACGCGCTGCATCTGAGCGAACGCACGATTGCATCACACGTTGCAAGCATCCTGCACAAGCTCGCGCTCGGCGATAGTGCAGAACTCATCGGCTACGCCGTGCGGCACGGGCTGGTCGACGAAGGGGCGGAAGGCGTCGCCTGAGCGACGCGCCCGCCCGAGCGCACTGCGGCGCAGGCCCACACGATGCGGCCTGCGCCAGTCGGGGCCAACCTGGCGCGTCGTGTGAGATCCGAGTGTCCCACGCGACGCGCCTGTCCCACGCGGCCGGTCCGACCTATCCGGCGCGCCTGTCCCATCCGGCGGCAGATCCGCCCGCCGAGCCTCCCGGCCTTTCGCTTTGCGTCGCCGTCGCCGTCGCCGTGGGCGCACGCCCGGCGAAGCGGGGGCAGTCCTGGCCGGCGTCGAACGTCTCGAATAAACGGCATTGCGCGCGCGGCGTGCGTCGATTCCGGCGCGATCTCCGACGCGATTGCGCCATCGGTGATAACGTACCGGCTCGACATCATTTTCATGGAGAGAATGGCGCGGTGCGTGCGGTTTCACCCGTGCGCCGCCGAGGCTTGCCCTCCGACACGACATCACGGGCGGCCGGCCACGCCGGCGCTGCTCGACAGCACACGAGGACAGACACGATGAAGGCCATCGAGATCACCCAGTACGGCGCACCGGAAGTGCTCAAGCTCACCGAACGCCCGCGCCCCGAGCTCAAGCCGGGCGAAGTGCTCATCAAGGTCACCGCGGCCGGCGTGAACCGGCCCGATGTGCTCCAGCGCATCGGCCAGTACCCCGTGCCGCCGGGCGCTTCGGACCTGCCGGGCCTCGAAGTGGCGGGCGAGATCGTGGAAGGGGCGCTGGACGGCGCCGACAATCCCTGGGGGCTGAAGATCGGCTCGCGCGTGTGCGCGCTCGTGCAGGGCGGCGGCTACGCCGAGTACTGTGCCGCGCCGCTCGCGCAATGTCTGCCCGTGCCGCAAGGGCTGTCGGACGTGGAGGCCGCTTCGTTGCCCGAGACGTTCTTCACCGTCTGGAGCAATGTGTTCGATCGCGCTCGCCTCGGGCTAACGGAGACCGGCGAGAAAGAGACGCTGCTGGTGCAGGGCGGCACGAGCGGCATTGGCGTGAGCGCGATCCAGCTCGGCGCGGCCCTCGGCCACCGCGTGTTCGCGACCGCGGGCTCCGACGAGAAGGCGCGCGCGTGCGAGGCGCTGGGGGCCGAGCGCGGCATCAACTACAAGACCGAGGACTTCGTTGCCGTGACGAAGGCGCTCACCAACGATCGCGGCGTGGACGTGGTGCTTGACATGGTCGGAGGCGACTATCTGCCGCGCGAAGTGCAGGCGCTCGCGTTCGACGGCCGCATTGCCATCATCGCGCTGCTCGGCGGCAGCAAGGCCACGCTCGACATGGGCGCGCTGCTGCGCCGCCGGCTCACCGTCACGGGCTCGACGCTGCGCCCGCGCTCGGTCGCCTTCAAGGCGGCAATTGCCCGTCAGCTCGTGGAGAAGGTCTGGCCGCTGTTCGCCGCAGGCAAGATCCGCCCCGTCGTTTATCGGACGTTCCCGGCCGAGCAGGCGGACAAGGCCCACGCGCTCATGGAAACGAGCACGCACGTGGGCAAGATCGTGCTGACCTGGTAAGCACGTACTCCTCAGTTCGTGACGACAATCCGCGCGAAACCGGGTTTTCGCGCGGACTTTCACGCGCCGCGGCCGGCGAAATTGACCCCCACGCCCCGGACGCACTAGAATGAGAGGTTTTTCGTCCATACGCATTGGGGGATAAGGCGTGACAACCGGTACCGCAGCTTCGGCTCGCACCCTCAGCCGCAAGGCTGGCAAGCTCGTCGTGGGCAATTGGAAACTGCATGGCAGCCTGGCCGGCAACGAAGCGTTGCTGGGCGATCTGCTGGCCTCGCCGGTGCTGAGCGCGCCGGGCGTCACGGCAGCAGTGTGCGTGCCGTTCCCCTATCTTGCGCAATGCCAGGCGCGCCTCTCGGGGCAAGCACTCGGTTATGGCGCGCAGGATGTCTCGGCGCAAGTGAGTGGCGCCTTCACGGGGGAAGTCGCGGCGCCGATGATCGCCGAGTTCGGCGCGCGGTTCGTGATCGTGGGCCATTCGGAGCGCCGTACCTATCACGGCGAGACGGACGCGGGCGTGGCCGCCAAGACGGTGCGCGTGCTCGATGCCGGCATGACGCCGATCGTCTGTGTGGGCGAGACGCTCGCCGAGCGCGAGGCGGGCCGCACGGCGGCGGTGGTTTCGCGTCAGCTCGAGGCGGTGCTCGCTGCGCTGAGCGACGCGCAGGCCGCGCAGATCGTGGTGGCCTACGAGCCGGTCTGGGCGATCGGCACGGGCAAGACGGCGACGTCGGCCCAAGCGCAGGAAGTGCATGCGCACCTGCGTTCGCTATTGCGCGCGAAGGGTGAAGCGGTTGCGGACGTGGCGGTGCTGTACGGCGGCAGCGTGAAGCCGGACAACGCTGCCGAATTGTTCTCGATGCCCGACGTCGATGGCGGCCTGATCGGCGGCGCGGCGTTGAAGGCAGTCGATTTTCTGGCGATTTGCGAAGCGGGTCTGCCGCGCTGACGCCGACGCCGGGCCGCCGCGGCGGCCGTGCGAAACAGTCATGGCGCAGCGCACAAAAATGCGCTGCGAATCGGGTTCTTCTATACGGGTGATGAGATGGGGTTGTTGAAAACGTTGTTGATCGTGGTGCAGGTGCTTTCCGCGCTGGGCATCATCGGTCTGGTGTTGCTGCAGCATGGCAAGGGTGCCGACATGGGAGCCGCGTTCGGCAGCGGTTCGTCGGGCAGTCTCTTCGGAGCGTCGGGCTCGGCCAACTTCCTTTCGCGCACCACGGCGGTGTTGGCTGCCGTGTTCTTCGTCACCACGCTGGGCCTGACGTACCTCGGTTCGTACAAGCCGAAGGCAAACATCGGTGTCCTTGGTAATTTGCCCGCCGCCACGGCCCCGGCGACGGCTTCGGCCGCAGGGGCGTCGAGTGTGCCGGCGCCGGCTTCGGCGGCAAATCCGCAGGACGTGCCGAAGTAATCGGCAGTCTCGCGAGAGCGTTGCGCCAACGTTGTCGTGGCAAGTAATAAGCTGTAAATAAAATCGAAAAAAAATCGATTTGTGCGTTGAACAAAATGCCGAAGAGCGCTAATATAGCGGTCTTGAAGCGATTCGTAAGTGACAGCGGATTGCAGAATATGAATGCCGACGTGGTGAAATTGGTAGACACGCTATCTTGAGGGGGTAGTGGCGAAAGCTGTGCGAGTTCGAGTCTCGCCGTCGGCACCACAGTTCTCCGATGCCAGCCTTGCGTTTATGCTTTGGCTGGCATTTTATTTTGTGCTCACCGTTCATCCGCTTTCCGGTCCCCACACCATCGACGAGAGCGGTTCTTGAACTAACCGAAAGAGGGTAGAGTTGAACCTCGGAACCTATTATCCCGTCCTGCTGTTTCTTCTGGTAGGTGGCGGTCTTGGGGCGGTACTGATTGGGGTCGGCAAGTTCCTCGGCCCCAACAAACCCGACAGCGAAAAACTCTCTCCGTACGAGTGCGGCTTCGAGGCATTCGAAGACGCGCGCATGAAGTTCGATGTGCGCTACTATCTCGTCGCCATCCTTTTCATCCTGTTCGATCTCGAGACGGCATTCCTGTTTCCGTGGGGCGTCGCCCTGCGCGACATCGGCTGGGTGGGCTTTATCTCCATGATGGGTTTCCTGCTTGAGCTGCTGGTCGGTTTCGTGTTCCTGTGGAAGCGCGGTGCGCTCGACTGGGAATAAGGCCGGCAACGTATTCGGCAGCATTGCAGAAGGATTCAGGGTAAGCATATGAGCATCGAAGGGGTTTTGCGCGAAGGGTTCGTCACCACCACGGCTGACAAACTCATCAACTGGACGCGCACGGGGTCGCTTTGGCCGATGACGTTCGGTCTGGCCTGCTGTGCCGTTGAAATGATGCACGCAGGCGCGGCGCGTTACGATCTGGATCGGTTCGGCGTGGTGTTTCGCCCGAGCCCGCGTCAGTCGGACGTGATGATCGTGGCCGGCACGCTGTGCAACAAGATGGCGCCCGCGCTGCGCAAGGTCTACGACCAGATGGCCGAGCCGCGCTGGGTGATCTCGATGGGGTCGTGCGCGAACGGCGGCGGCTACTATCACTACTCCTACTCGGTGGTGCGCGGTTGCGATCGCATCGTGCCGGTCGACGTCTACGTGCCGGGCTGTCCGCCGACGGCCGAAGCGCTCGTCTACGGCATCATCCAGTTGCAGTCGAAGATCAAGCGGACTGCGACGATCGCGCGTAAATAACCGCTACCGCCCATGTCGAAACTAGAACAACTCAAGACCACCCTGCAAAACGTACTCGGCGCCCGCGCCGGGCAGTTGGTGGAAGCCCTTGGCGAGCTTACGCTCACGGTCAAGGCAAGCGACTATCTCGAAGTGGCGCGCACGCTGCGCGACCATCCCGAGCTGAAGTTCGAACAACTGATGGACCTCGCCGGCCTCGATTACTCGACCTATGGCGACGGCGCCTACGACGGTCCGCGTTATGCCGCCGTCTCGCATCTGCTCTCGCTCTCCCACAACTGGCGTCTGCGCGTGCGCGTGTTCGCACCGAATGACGATCTGCCGGTCGTGGCGTCGCTGATCGACGTGTGGAACTCGGCCAACTGGTTCGAGCGCGAAGCGTTCGACCTCGTCGGCATCGTGTTCGAAGGTCACCCGGATCTACGCCGCATTCTGACGGACTACGGTTTCATCGGTCACCCGTTCCGCAAGGACTTCCCGACTTCGGGTTATGTCGAGATGCGTTACGACCCGGAGCAAAAGCGGGTGATCTATCAGCCGGTGACGATCGAGCCGCGCGAAATCACGCCGCGCGTCATTCGCGAAGAACATTACGCCGGTCTGAAACATTAAGGTGGCCTTGTGGCAGACATCAAGAACTACACCCTGAACTTCGGTCCGCAGCACCCGGCAGCGCACGGCGTGCTGCGCCTGGTGCTCGAGCTGGACGGCGAAGTGATCCAGCGTGCCGATCCGCACATCGGTCTGTTGCACCGTGCGACCGAGAAACTCGCCGAATCGAAGACGTACCTGCAGTCCGTGCCGTACATGGATCGTCTCGATTATGTGTCGATGATGTGCAACGAGCACGCTTACGTCATGGCGATCGAGAAGCTGCTCGGCGTCGAGGTGCCAATTCGCGCACAATACATCCGTGTGATGTTCGACGAAATCACGCGTGTGCTCAACCACTTGATGTGGATCGGTTCGCACGCACTGGACGTGGGCGCGATGGCCGTGTTCCTGTACGCCTTCCGTGAGCGTGAAGACCTCTTCGACGTGTACGAAGCCGTGTCGGGGGCGCGCATGCATGCGGCGTACTACCGTCCGGGCGGCGTGTATCGCGATCTGCCGGACTCGATGCCGAAATATCGTGCATCGAAGTTCCACAACGAGCGCGCCATCAAGAAGATGAACGAAGCACGCGAAGGCTCGCTGCTCGACTTCATCGAGGATTTCGCCAACCGCTTCCCGAAGTGCGTCGACGAGTACGAAACGCTGCTCACCGACAACCGCATCTGGAAGCAGCGCCTCGTGGGCATCGGCGTGGTGTCGCCCGAGCGTGCGATGCAGCTCGGCTTCTCCGGCGCCATGCTGCGGGGTTCGGGCATTGCGTGGGATCTGCGCAAGAAGCAGCCTTACGAAGTGTACGACCGCCTCGAGTTCGAGATTCCGGTGGGCAAGGAAGGCGACTGCTATGACCGCTATCTGGTGCGCGTGGAAGAAATGCGCCAGTCGGCCAGCCTGATCCGCCAGTGCGTGAAGTGGCTGCGCGCCAATCCGGGTCCGGTGATCACCGACAACCACAAGGTGGCCCCGCCGTCGCGCGTCGAAATGAAGTCGAACATGGAAGAGCTGATTCACCACTTCAAGCTCTTCACCGAAGGCTTCCACGTGCCCGCCGGCGAGACGTATGCCGCCGTCGAGCATCCGAAGGGCGAGTTCGGCATCTACCTGGTGTCGGACGGCGCGAACAAGCCGTACCGCCTGAAGATTCGTGCGCCGGGCTTTGCCCACCTGGCGGCGCTCGATGAGATGGCCAAGGGTCACATGATCGCAGATGCTGTGGCGATCATCGGTACCCAGGACATCGTGTTCGGCGAAATCGATCGCTAAACGCGCAGCGGGCGCCTCGGGCGCCCGCAGGTTTTAATTCGGCAGGGTTTCGCAGATCGATACCATTGCCGTTCCAGTTGCCGTGCCTGTGAGTCGCGGGCGGCCGAGAATCTCGGCTCGCCCGCGCTGGCACGAGCGGGGATAACGTTTTAGAAAACAGTCGGATCGGAAATGCTTTCTCCCGAAGCCCTGAAGAAAATCGACCGTGCCGTTGCCAAATACCCTGCCGACCAAAAGCAGTCGGCGGTGATGCACGCGCTTGCCGTTGCGCAGGTCGAGAAAGGCTGGTTGTCGCCCGAGGTCATGCAATTCGTGGCGGACTACCTCGAGATGCCCGCAGTCGCGGTGCAAGAGGTGGCAACCTTCTACACCATGTTCAACACGAGCCCCGTGGGCAAGTTCAAGTTGACCGTGTGCACGAACCTGCCTTGCCAGCTCACGCGTGGCGAAGAGATGGCGAAGTACCTGAAGGAGAAGCTCGGTGTCGAATATGGCGACATCACGCCCGACGGTCTCTTCACCGTGAAGGAAGGCGAGTGCATGGGCGCCTGCGGCGACGCACCGGTCATGCTGGTGAACAACCACCGCATGTGCAGCTTCATGAACGAAGAGAAGGTCGACGCCCTGATCGAAGAACTGAAGGCCAAGGGCGCTGCCGGAGAGAAAGCATGACGTCGCTGCATAATCGTCACATCAAGCCGCTGATCCTCGCCGACCTCAATGGCGAGAACTGGCACCTCGAAGACTACGTCAAGCGCGGTGGCTATCAGCAACTCGCCCGCATTCTGAAGGAAGGCATCACGCCCGAGCAGGTCATTGCCGACGTCAAGGCATCGGGCTTGCGCGGCCGCGGCGGTGCAGGCTTCCCGACCGGTCTGAAGTGGAGCTTCATGCCGCGCGCGTTTCCGGGCCAGAAGTACCTCGTGTGCAATTCGGACGAAGGTGAACCGGGCACGTTCAAGGATCGCGACATCCTGCGCTACAACCCGCACGCACTGATCGAAGGCATGGCCATCGGCGGTTACGCCATGGGCATCACCGTCGGCTACAACTACATCCACGGCGAAATCTACGAAGTGTACGAACGCTTCGAAGAGGCCCTGGAAGAAGCGCGCGCTGCCGGCTATCTGGGCGACAACATTCTCGGCACGGACTTCTCGTTCCAGTTGCACGCGCACCATGGTTACGGCGCGTACATCTGCGGCGAGGAAACGGCGCTGCTCGAATCGCTCGAAGGCAAGAAGGGTCAGCCGCGCTTCAAGCCGCCGTTCCCGGCGAGCTTCGGTCTGTACGGCAAGCCGACCACCATCAACAACACCGAGACGTTCGCCGCTGTCCCGTTCCTGCTCGCGGCCGGTCCGCAGCAGTACCTCGAGATGGGCAAGCCGAACAACGGCGGCACCAAGATCTTCTCGGTGTCGGGCGACGTCGAGCTGCCGGGCAACTATGAAGTGCCGCTGGGCACGCCGTTCCCGGAACTGCTCGAGCTCGCCGGCGGCATGCGCGGCGGCAAGAAGCTCAAGGCCGTGATTCCGGGCGGCTCGTCGGCGCCGGTCGTGCCGGCCGGGCTGATGATGGAGACGACCATGGACTACGACAGCATCGCCAAGGCCGGCTCGATGCTGGGTTCGGGCGCCGTGATCGTGATGGACGAGACGCGCTGCATGGTGCGCTCGCTGCTGCGCCTGTCGTATTTCTATTACGAAGAATCGTGCGGTCAGTGCACGCCGTGCCGCGAAGGCACGGGCTGGCTGTGGCGCGTGGTCAACCGTATCGAACACGGCCAGGGCCGCCAGGAAGACCTGGACCTGCTCAACTCGGTGGCCGAGAACATCATGGGCCGTACCATTTGCGCGCTGGGCGATGCCGCGGCGATGCCGGTGCGCGGCATGCTCAAACACTTCTGGGACGAGTTCGCCTACCACGTCGAGCACAAGCATTGCTTGGTCGGCGCTCACTAATCCCTTTTGACGCTTGGCATTGAACCGCTATGGTTGAAATCGAAATTGACGGCCAAAAGGTCGAGGTGCCCGAAGGCAGCATGGTGATCCAGGCTGCCAAGAAGAACGGCACCTATATTCCCCACTTCTGCTACCACAAGAAGCTGTCCATCGCTGCGAACTGCCGCATGTGCCTGGTCGAGGTCGAGAAGGCCCCGAAGGCCGTGCCGGCATGCGCCACGCCGGTGGCCAACGGCATGGTCGTGCGCACGAACTCCGAGAAGGCCGTGAAGGCGCAGCAGTCGGTCATGGAGTTCCTGCTGATCAACCACCCGCTCGACTGCCCGATCTGCGATCAGGGCGGTGAGTGCCAGCTGCAGGACCTGGCCGTCGGTTACGGCAAGTCGGCCTCGCGCTATCAGGAAGAGAAGCGCGTGGTGTTCCACAAGAACGTGGGGCCGCTCATCTCGATGGAAGAGATGTCGCGCTGCATTCACTGCACCCGCTGCGTGCGTTTCGGTCAGGAAGTGGCCGGCGTCATGGAATTCGGCATGCTGGGCCGCGGCGAGCATTCGGAAATTACCTCGTTCGTCGGCAAGACGGTCGACTCCGAACTGTCGGGCAACATGATCGATCTGTGCCCGGTGGGCGCGCTCACCTCGAAGCCGTTCCGCTACAGCGCCCGTACTTGGGAGCTGTCGCGCCGCAAGTCGGTGAGCCCTCACGATGGCGTGGGCGCGAACCTCGTGGTGCAGGTGAAGAACAACAAGGTCATGCGCGTTGTGCCGCTCGAGAACGAGGCGATCAACGAGTGCTGGATTTCGGACAAGGACCGCTTCTCATACGAAGGCCTGAACAGCGACGAGCGCCTCACCAAGCCGATGCTCAAGCAGGGCGGGGAGTGGCACGAAGTCGACTGGCAGACGGCCCTCGAGTACGTGGGCCATGGCCTGACGGACATCATCCGCGATCATGGCGCCGACGCCGTCGCCGCGCTGGCCTCGCCGCACGCGACCGTCGAGGAACTGTATCTGCTGCAGAAGTTCGTGCGCGCCCTGGGCAGCGATAACGTCGACTTCCGTCTGCGCCAGACGGACGCCTCGGGCGGCACGCAAGGTGCGCCGTGGCTCGGTATGCCGATCGCGGAACTCGACACGCTGCAAAGCGCGCTCGTCGTCGGTTCGTTCCTGCGCAAGGACCACCCGCTGTTCGCCGCACGTCTGCGCGCAGCCGTGAAGGCCGGCGCTCAGCTCAACGTGCTGCACGGCGCGGACGACGATCTGCTCGTAAAGCTTGCCAACAAGATCGTCGCGGCGCCGAGCGCCTGGGCGAGCGAGCTGGCTGGCATTGCCGTGGCAGCGGCAGCCGCGAAGGGAGTTGCCGTGCCGGCGGAGCTCGCCGGCGTGAGCGCCAGCGACACCGCCAAGGCCATCGCGGCGTCGCTCGCCAGCGGCGAGCGTCGTGCGATCCTGCTGGGCAACGCCGTGGTGCAGCATCCGCAGTTTGCGCAACTGCACGCGATCGCGCAGGTGATCGCTGATCTCACGGGCGCCAAGCTTGGCTTCCTCACCGAAGGGGCCAACACGGTCGGCGGCTACGTGGCGAAGGCCACCAACGCCAAGGGCGCGGCCGCGCTGTTTGCGCAACCTCGCGAGGCCTACCTGCTGCTCAACACCGAGCCGGAATACGATTCGGCCGACGCGAAGCAGGCGCTCACCGCGCTGAACGCCGCGAAGATGGTCGTCTCGCTCTCGCCGTTCAAGCACGGCCTCGAGTATGCCGATGTGCTGCTGCCGATCGCGCCGTTTACCGAAACGGCCGGCACGTTCATCAACGCCGAAGGTCTGGCGCAGCCTTTCAACGGCGTGGTGCGTGCGCTGGGCGAAACCCGCCCGGGCTGGAAGGTGCTGCGCGTGCTGGGCAACCTGCTCAAGCTGCAAGGCTTCGAGCAGGACACCGCCGAACAGGTGCGTGACGAAGCGCTCGCCGGGTTCTCGGCCGCGTCGCTCGACAACCGCGCCAAGGCTGCGCTTGCCGCACCGAAGGCCGCGGGCCAGGGGCTCGAGCGTCTGGCCGACGTGCCGATCTATGCCGCCGACTCGCTGGTGCGCCGCGCGCCGTCGCTGCAACTGACCAACGATGCCAAGGCCGCGCTGCGCGCCACGCTGCCGGCCGCACTGTTCGACAGCCTGGGCCTGGCCGCCGGCGACGCCGTGCGCGTTCGCCAGGGCGACGCCGTGGTCACGCTGCCGGCCGTGCGCTCGGAAACGCTGCCCGCCAATGTGGTGCGCGTGCCGGCAGCCACGCCGGCGTCCGCCGCGCTTGGCGCGATGTTCGGTGAAATTTCGGTGGAGAAGGCGTAAATGAGCCTGAACGAAGTCATCAATCAATACGGCACGCAACTGCTGGGCGTGGCCTGGCCGACGGTGTGGGCGCTCGTGCGCATTCTCGTCGTGGCCGTGATTCTGCTGCTGTGCGTGGCGTATCTGATTCTGTGGGAGCGCAAGCTCATCGGCTGGATGCACGTGCGTCTCGGTCCGAACCGCGTGGGTCCGGCTGGCCTGCTCCAGCCGATCGCCGACGTGCTGAAGCTTCTGCTCAAGGAAGTCATTACGCCGACGCAGGTCAGCAAGGGCATTTACGCCATTGCCCCGGTGATGGCGGTGCTGCCGGCCTTCGCGATCTGGGCGGTGATCCCGTTCCAGCCGGGCGCGGTGCTTGCCGACGTGAACGCCGGCCTGCTGTATGCCATCGCGATTTCGTCCATCGGCGTGTACGGTGTGATTCTGGCCGGCTGGGCGTCGAACTCGAAGTACGCTTTCCTCGGCGCCATGCGCGCATCGGCCCAGATGATTTCGTATGAAATCGCCATGGGCTTCGCACTCGTGACCGTGCTGATGACGGCCGGCTCGCTGAACCTGTCGGACATCGTGCGCTCGCAGGAAGCCGGCATGTTCGCGGGCATGGGGCTGAACCTGCTGTCGTGGAACTGGCTGCCGTTGCTGCCGATGTTCGTCGTCTATTTCGTGTCGGGCATTGCGGAAACGAACCGGCACCCGTTCGACGTGGTGGAAGGCGAATCGGAAATCGTGGCCGGTCACATGATCGAGTACTCGGGGATGGGCTTCGCGCTCTTCTTCCTGGCCGAGTACATCAACATGATCATCATCTCGGCGCTGGCATCGATTCTGTTCCTGGGCGGCTGGAGCGCGCCGTTCGGCTTCCTGTCGTTCATCCCGGGAGTGTTCTGGCTCGCGTTCAAGGTGTTCCTGCTGCTGTCGGTGTTCATCTGGGTGCGTGCGACGTTCCCGCGCTACCGCTACGACCAGATCATGCGTCTGGGCTGGAAGGTGTTCCTGCCGCTGACGATCGTCTGGGTGATCGTGGTGGGTGTCTGGATCATGTCCCCCTGGAACATCTGGGGCTGAGGCGAACGGAGTAGAGGAATCCCATGGTAAGGGCAATCAAAGACTTTTTCGGCAGTTTCCTGTTGTTGGAACTGCTCAAGGGCATGGCGCTCACGGGGCGCTACACGTTCGCGCGCAAGGTGACGGTGCAATTCCCGGAAGAGAAGACGCCGCTGTCGCCGCGTTTTCGCGGGCTGCACGCACTGCGCCGTTATCCGAACGGTGAAGAGCGCTGCATCGCATGCAAGCTGTGCGAAGCCGTGTGCCCGGCAATGGCCATCACGATCGAATCGGACGTGCGCGACGACAATACGCGCCGCACCACGCGTTACGACATCGATCTGACCAAGTGCATTTTCTGCGGCTTCTGTGAAGAAAGCTGCCCGGTGGACTCGATCGTCGAGACGCACATTCTCGAGTATCACGGCGAGAAGCGCGGCGACCTGTACTTCACCAAGGAGATGTTGCTCGCGGTGGGCGATCGTTACGAAAACGAAATCGCGGCGGCCAAGGCGGCCGATGCGCCGTACCGTTAAGCAGGGCAGGGCGCAGCGCACGGATGAACTGCGCCCGGTACGGCAATTGACGTTGGCTAATTCTCGCGACACCCGGTGATTATGGAATTCACAACCTTTCTTTTCTACGTGTTTGCGCTGATCCTCGTGGTCTCCGGCCTGAAGGTCGTGACCTCGCGCAACCCCGTACAGTCGGCACTGTTCCTGGTGCTGGCCTTCTTCAACGCCGCGGCGATCTGGATGCTGCTCGAGGCCGAGTTCCTCGCCATCATGCTGGTGCTCGTGTACGTCGGCGCGGTGATGGTGCTGTTCCTGTTCGTGGTGATGATGATCGACATCAACCTCGACGAACTGCGGCGCGGTTTCGGCAAGTTCATTCCGCTGGCGAGCGCCGTCGGCGCGATCATGATCGTCGAAGCGGCGCTGGTGCTCATGCGCGGCTACGGTGCCACGCGCTCGCCGGTCAAGGCCGTGGCGGCCCCCGACGTGTCGAACACCAAGGCGCTCGGCGTCGCGCTGTACACCGACTATATCTTTGCCTTCGAAGTGGCAGGTCTGATCCTGCTGGTCGCCGTCGTGGCCGCCATTGCGCTCACGATGCGCAGCCGCAAGGATCACAAACAGACCGACCCGAACAAGCAGGTGCGCGTGAAGAAGCGCGACCGCGTGCGTCTCGTGTCGATGCCCGCCGAAGCCCGGCAGCAGCCCACCGGCGACACGCCGGCGGCGGAATAAGGAGACAGCATGATGTCGTTGTCGCTAGCGCATTACCTGGTGTTGGGCGCGATTCTGTTCGCGATCAGCATTACCGGTATCTTCCTCAACCGCAGAAATGTGATTGTGCTGCTCATGGCCATCGAGCTGATGTTGCTCGCGGTCAATCTGAACTTCGTCGCGTTCTCGCACTACCTGGGCGACATCGCCGGCCAGGTATTCGTGTTCTTCATTCTTACGGTGGCCGCCGCGGAAGCCGCGATCGGCCTGGCCATTCTGGTCACCCTGTTCCGTAAGCTCGAAACGGTCAACGTCGAAGATCTCGACCGCCTCAAGGGTTAACAAAAGCGAACGCTGTTATGGCATCCACACTGAATCCCAACCTGCTGCTCGCGATCCCGCTCGCGCCGCTCGTCGGCTCCGTGATCGCCGGCCTGTTCGGCAAGCAAGTCGGACGCGCGGGCGCCCACACGGTCACGATCCTTGGCGTGCTGGTCGCGTTTGTCCTGTCGGTCATGACCTTCATGGACGTGATGAACGGGGCGAGCTTCAACGCCACCGTCTACGAATGGGCCCGCATCGGCGAGCTCAAGCTCGAGATCGGCTTCCTCGTCGACACGCTCACCGTCACGATGATGTGCGTGGTGACGTCCGTCTCGCTGATGGTGCACATCTACACCATCGGCTACATGGCGGACGATCCCGGCTATCAACGCTTCTTCTCGTACATTTCGCTGTTCACGTTCTCGATGTTGATGCTCGTGATGAGCAACAACTTCCTGCAACTGTTCTTCGGCTGGGAAGCGGTGGGCCTGGTCTCGTACCTGCTGATCGGCTTCTGGTACACCCGCCCGAGCGCGATCTACGCCAACATGAAGGCGTTTCTGGTCAACCGCGTGGGTGACTTCGGCTTCCTGCTCGGCATCGGTTTGATCCTGGCCTTCACCGGCACGCTCAACTACGGCGAGGTGTTCGGCAAGGCCAACGACATCGCGGCACTGTCCTTCCCGGGCACCGACTGGCGCCTGATCACCGTGGCCTGCATCTGCCTGTTCATCGGTGCGATGGGCAAGTCGGCGCAGTTCCCGCTGCATGTCTGGCTGCCGGACTCGATGGAAGGCCCGACGCCGATCTCGGCACTGATCCACGCGGCCACCATGGTGACCGCCGGTATCTTCATGGTGAGCCGCATGTCGCCGCTGTTCGAACTGTCGGACACCGCGCTGTCGTTCATCACGATCATCGGTGCGATCACGGCGCTGTTCATGGGCTTCCTGGGCATGATCCAGAACGACATCAAGCGTGTCGTGGCCTACTCGACGCTCTCGCAGCTCGGCTACATGACGGTGGCGCTCGGCGTGTCGGCTTACCCGGTCGCCATCTTCCACCTGATGACGCACGCGTTCTTCAAGGCGCTGCTGTTCCTCGGCGCGGGCTCGGTCATCATCGGCATGCACCATGATCAGGACATGCGCAACATGGGCGGCCTGTGGAAGTACATGCCGATCACGTGGATCACATCGCTCCTCGGCTCGCTCGCGCTGATCGGCACGCCGTTCTTCTCGGGTTTCTACTCGAAGGATTCGATCATCGAAGCCGTGGCCGCCTCGCATCTGCCGGGTTCGGGCTTCGCGTACTTCGCCGTGGTCGCCAGCGTGTTCGTGACCGCGTTCTACTCGTTCCGCATGTATTTCCTCGTTTTCCACGGCAAGGAGCGTTTCGGTCAGGCGCATGCGCACCATGACCATGAGACGCATCACGAGGAAGAAGAGGAGACGCACGACCATCATCACGGTCTGGCCCCGGGCCAGAAGCCGCACGAATCGCCGGCCGTCGTAACGATTCCGCTGATCCTGCTGGCGATCCCGTCGGTGATCATCGGTGCCATCGCGATCGCGCCGATGCTCTTCGGTGAGTTCTTCAAGCAGGGCGTGGCGTTCAAGAACGTGATCTTCATCGGCGAGAACCATCCGGCGATGGAAGAGCTCGGCCACGAGTTCCACGGCTGGGTGGCGATGGCGCTGCACTCGTTCGGCACGCTGCCGATCGCACTGTCGGCCCTCGGCATCGTGCTCGCGGCGTTCTTCTACCTGAAGCGACCGGACATTCCGGCGTCGCTGGCCAGGCAGTTCTCGGGCATCTACAAGCTGCTCGACAACAAGTACTACATGGACAAGATCAACGAGGTGGTCTTCGCCAAGGGCGCGCTCAAGATCGGCCGCGGCCTGTGGAAGGCTGGTGACCAGGGTCTGATCGACGGCGCCGTCGTGAACGGCAGCGCCCGTCTGGTGGGCTGGTTCGCCGGTGTCATCCGCTTCGTGCAATCCGGTTACATCTACCACTACGCGTTCGCCATGATCATCGGCATGCTCGGGCTCCTGACGCTGTTTGTGACGTTGAACGGCAAGTAATAGGGGGAGCCAATAACAATGCAATCGCTACCGCTTCTGAGTCTGGCCATCTGGCTGCCCATCCTCACGGGGATCGTCGTCCTCGCGGTGGGTAACGACCGCAATCCGGGCGGCGCACGCGTGCTGTCGCTCATCGGTTCGCTGGCGAGCTTCCTGGTCACGCTGCCGCTGATCTCGAACTTCGACGCCAATACGGCCGCGTTCCAGTTCGTCGAGAAATCGAGTTGGATCGAGCGCTTTCACATCAACTACTTCCTGGGCATCGACGGCATTTCGCTGTGGCTGGTCGTGCTCACCGCGCTCATCACGGTGATCGTGGTGATCGCCGGCTGGGAAGTGATCACCGAGCGCGTCGCGCAGTACATGGCGGCGTTCCTGATTCTCTCGGGTCTGATGATCGGCGTGTTCGCGGCGCAGGACGGCATGCTGTTCTACGTGTTCTTCGAAGCCACGCTGATCCCGATGTATCTGATCATCGGTGTGTGGGGCGGTCCGAATCGCGTGTACGCGGCATTCAAGTTCTTCCTGTACACGCTGCTCGGCTCGCTGCTCATGCTCATCGCGCTGATCTACCTGTACAACGTGACGGGCTCGTTCACGCTGACCGACTGGTACGCGGCGAAGCTGCCGATGAACGTGCAGATCCTGCTGTTCGTGGCATTCTTCATGGCGTTTGCCGTGAAGGTGCCGATGTGGCCGGTGCATACCTGGCTGCCGGACGCTCACGTGGAAGCGCCGACGGGCGGCTCCGTGGTGCTGGCCGCGATCATGCTCAAGCTCGGCGCCTACGGTTTCCTGCGTTTCTCGCTGCCGATCGCGCCGGACGCCAGCCACTATCTGGCGGGCTTCATGATCGCGCTCGCGCTGATCGCCATTGTCTACATCGGCCTCGTGGCGCTGGTGCAGACCGACATGAAGAAGCTGGTGGCGTACTCGTCGATCGCGCACATGGGCTTCGCGATCCTCGGCTTCTTCATGTTCAGCGAAATCGGCATGCAGGGCGCGATGGTGCAGATGATCTCGCACGGTTTCGTCTCGGGCGCCATGTTCCTGTGTATCGGCGTGCTGTATGACCGCATGCACTCGCGCAACATCGCCGACTACGGCGGCGTGGTGAACACGATGCCGAAGTTCGCGGCATTCCTGATGCTCTTCGCAATGGCCAACAGCGGCCTGCCGGCTACCTCGGGGTTCGTGGGCGAGTTCCTCGTGATTCTGGGTGCCGTGAAGCTGAACTTCTGGGTCGGTCTGCTGGCGGCCACGTCGCTGATCACCGGTGCGGCCTACTCGCTGTGGATGTACAAGCGCGTGATCTTCGGCGCGATTGCCAACGACCACGTGCGCGAGCTGATCGACATCAACAAGCGCGAGTTCTTCATGCTGGCCGTGCTGGCGGCCCTCACGCTGTTCATGGGTATCTATCCGAAGCCTTTCACGGACCTGATGCACACCTCCGTGGTTAACCTCCTCGCCCACGTGGCGCAGACCAAGCTGCCGTAATCGGGGAGGAAATCTAGATCATGCAAAACATTAATCTGCTGCCCGCGTTGCCGGAGGCCATCCTGCTGCTCATGATCCTCGTGATCATGATGTGCGACGCGTTCATCGGCCAGACGCGCAAGCTGAACTACGTGCTGGCCCTTCTCACCAGCGCCGTCGTCTCGGTGCTGTGGGCCTGCAACGCCGGCGATCCGGCGTCGCACTACCTGTTCGGCAACGTGTTCGTCGCCGACCCGATGTCGAACCTGCTCAAGGCCTTCGGCGGCCTCGCGACGTTCGTCACGTTCGTCTATGGCCAGAAGTACCTGGAAGCGCGCGGCCTTGCCCGTGGCGACTTCTACATCCTCACGCTGTTCTCGTTGCTCGGCCTGTCGGTGATGATCTCGGGCAACAGCTTCCTGACGCTGTACCTGGGTCTGGAACTGATGTCGCTGTCGCTGTATGCGCTCGCCGCCGTGTGGCGCGATTCGACCAATGCGACCGAGTCGGCCATGAAGTACTACGTGCTGGGCGCGCTGGCTTCGGGCTTCCTGCTGTACGGCATGTCGATGATGTACGGCGCGACCGGTTCGCTGGAGCTGGCCAAGGTCTTCGAGGTGATCGCCTCGGGTGCGGTGAACAAGATCGTGCTCGTGTTCGGCGTGGTGTTCCTGGTTGCCGGCCTGGCGTTCAAGCTCGGCGCCGCACCGTTCCACATGTGGGTGCCCGACGTCTACCAGGGCGCACCGACCCCGGTCACGCTGCTCATCGGCGGCGCGCCGAAGCTGGGTGCGTTTGCGCTGCTGCTGCGCCTGCTCGTCGAAGGCATGCTGCCGCTGGCGATCGACTGGCAGCAGATGCTGGTCATCCTGGCCGTGCTCTCGCTGGTGGTCGGCAACCTGACGGCCATCGTGCAGACCAACGTCAAGCGCCTGCTGGCCTACTCGACGATCTCGCACATGGGCTTCGTGCTGCTGGGCATGCTCTCGGGCGTGGTGGGCGGCAAGATCGACGGTATCGCCGACGCCTACGGTTCGTCGCTGTTCTACAGCGTGATCTACCTGCTCACCACGCTCGGCACCTTCGGTATCGTGCTGCTGCTCTCGCGCAAGGGCTTCGAAGCCGAGAACCTCTCCGATCTGAAGGGGTTGAACCAGCGTAGCCCGTGGTTCGCGTTCGTCATGCTGATGCTGATGTTCTCGCTGGCTGGCATTCCGCCGTTGGCGGGCTTCTACGCCAAGCTGGCCGTGTTGCAGGCGGTGGTCAACGCCGGTATGGTGTGGCTGGCCGTGGTGGCGGTGGTCGCTTCGCTGATCGGTGCGTTCTACTACCTGCGTGTCGTGAAGCTGATGTACTTCGACAAGCCGGAAGACACGAGCGTGCTCGAGGGCACCGGCACGATGCGCTTCGTGCTCTCGCTCAACGGTCTGGCGCTGCTGTATCTGGGCCTGATGCCCGGCTCGCTGATGGACTGGTGCCTGCGCACCATCAAGCTGACGCTGGCGAGCTGAGCGACAAGGCCAACGAGGGAAACGAAAAGGGCGGGCGGCCGGGCGTCTTCAGGCCGGTCCGCAGCGCAGGGCAACCGGCGGCCGACGCACCGCCGACGAACCGCCGGGCAACGGCAGGAGAGCGTTACGATGAGCATGTCCGCGGGCGGTACGCTGGTGATTCTGCTGGCGGTGCTGGGTGCGAATCTGCCGTTCGTGAACCAGCGTCTTTTCGGCGTGGTGCCGCTCAAGCGGGCGACGAAGCCTTTGTGGCTGCGTCTGATCGAGATGCTGGCGGCGTATTTCGTGGTCGGTGCGCTCGGTTATCTGGTCGAGTCGGGCATCGGCAACGTATTCGCGCAGGGCTGGGAGTTTTACGCGGTCACCGCGAGCCTGTTCGTGGTGTTCGCGTTTCCGGGCTTCGTCTACCGGTATTTGTGGCGTCATCGACCGGCGGCTGCCGTCTGAAATGCGCGCCTCACGAGACGCCGCCCCATCGGGCGGCGTTTTGTTTTGGCTTGGCCAATCTTCAGCCCCGGAGGGCTTATGACCGAACGTCAACTCGACGATCAGCATCTGATCGAGACACCCCTGGCGAGCGAGACCGTCTACGACGGTGTCTTCCTGACCATCAAGCGCGACAGCGTGCGCCTGCCCGACGGCAAGACGACGACGCGCGAGTACACCACGCACCCGGGCGCCGTCATGGTAATCCCGCTATTCGAGGACGGACAGGTGCTCATGGAGCGGCAGTACCGCTATCCGCTCAAGCGGGTGATGACGGAGTTGCCCGCGGGCAAGCTCGACGAGGCCGAGGGCGGCCTCGCTTGCGGGCAGCGCGAACTGCTCGAAGAGACGGGGTACCGCGCCGAGCGCTGGGATTACCTCACGCGCATCCATCCGGTGATTTCGTACTCGACCGAGTTCATCGATATCTGGCTGGCCCGCGATCTGACGCGCGGCGAGCGGCGGCTCGACGAAGGCGAGTTTCTGGACGTATTCAAGATGCCCGCGGCCGAGATGCTGCAATGGGTGCGCGACGGGCGTGTCACGGACGTGAAAACGATTATCGGCGCGTTTTGGCTGGAAAAGATATTATCGGGAGTCTGGCAGCCGAACGAGCGTTCGCCGCTGCGCTGATCCCTGATTTTCGACCTGTTTTCTATCGCAAGCCTCGCCGCGGCGGGGCCGGGATACATTCATCGCGTCATGAAGGTTTTTGATTTGCGCTGTGCGAAAGAGCACACCTTCGAGGGCTGGTTCGGCTCGGAGGACGATTACCTGTCGCAGCAGGCCCGAGGCCTGGTGAGCTGCCCCGTGTGCGGGGAGACGGAGATCGTGCGTATGCCGTCGGCGCCGCGCCTGAACCTGTCGGGCGCCACGCCACCGGTCGGCGAAGCTCGCGCAAGGGCCGGAGGGGGCACGGAGGGAACGTCGGGCGCCGGCGTCAGCCACGCGCCGGTGTCGCCGGAGCTTGCCGAGGCGCGCCGCGAGCTGCAATCGCTCTGGATGAAGGCGGTGCGGCACGTGATGGCGAACACGGAGGACGTCGGCGCGAATTTCGCCGAGGAAGCGCGCAAGATCCATTACCACGAAGCGCCGGAGCGCAACATCCGGGGCACGGCATCGCGCGAAGAGGCCCGCGCGCTGGCTGAAGAAGGCATCGAAGTCATGATGCTGCCGCTGCCGGACAGCGCCAAGGAGACTTTGCAATAGGGTCGCGCTGCCTTTTGGGCGTGCGCACGCGCATGCGTCATGATTGACGAACGCAGGCCCGGCCGCGGCGCCGGGTCGCCCACTCGACTGATATACGGGAGGCGGAGATGGCCACGCTGGAGTACTACTTCGAGGACTTCGCTGTCGGAGACACGTTCGATCTCGGCGAGTACACGTTCAGCGCCGACGAGATCGTGCATTTCGCCAGGCAGTTCGACCCTCAGCCGTTTCACCTCGACGAGGGCGCCGGGCGCCAGTCGCATTTCGGCGGACTCGTGGCGAGCGGCTGGCATACGTGCAGCATCATGATGCGGCTCAATGTCGACAAGCTGCTCTCGCGCGCGGCGAGCATGGGATCGCCCGGCGTCGAGCAGATCGAGTGGCTCAAGCCGGTACGCCCTGGCGACACCATCACGGTCACGAGCAGCACGCTGGAAGTGCGGGAATCGAAGAGCCGTCCCGATCGCGGCATTGTCCGCCAGCTATGGACGGCGACCAATCAACACGGCGAGGAAGTCTGCCGCTTTCGCGGCACGGGCCTGTATCTGAAGCGCTCGGGCTGAGCCTCGTCATACCCCCGGGGGCCATCCGGCCCGCCACGGGGCTCCCTCCCCGTCGAATATCGGAAGACGGCCGGTCCGGCCGGCGAGCTTGCCTTGCACGCCGCCGCGGGCACACCGTCGGGCAATGTCGGGCAATGTCGGGCAGTGCCGCCCAACCGGTTCGCGAGGCCGCGCGAAATCGATGCCGGATCAGTGAGAGAGATCGCTTACCGAGGCCGAGGGCGCGTCGCGCTTGACCTGCGTGATGCCGTTCTCCATTTGCTCTGCCGTCGAGAACATCTGGCTTTGGCCGATGATTTCCCCGTTGCGTGCCTTGAGCACGAAATACGGACGGCCCGATGTGGATGTCTTGCGCTCGAAACGGTGATCCTCGACCGAATTCTTGCGCACGGACTCAATGCCGTTCTGCGCCGAGGCGCGCGCCTTGTAGGGCTCGGAGGAGAGAATGACGTGCCCGTCGTCGGCCAGCAACTGAAAGTGGAATTCACCGTTGGGGCTGCGCTTGAGTTCGAACTTGCCTGACATATGTGGATCTCCCGGATCTTCCAAAAGCCAGCGGCGAGGAACTGCGAACTGCAAGGTGACGGCGGCGTGACACGCGGCGCGTCGAAGGGGGCGCCCGGTCGCCGTCATGGGGCTGCGTGCCGAGCGGACTGCGCCTAGATTAGCACCGCCGGCGTTTCGACGGAACCGCAGTTTGTTTCGAAGTGTAAACCGGTCGGCGGTCGGCCGCGCCATGTGCGCGGGCCGGCCGGGTAATTCCCCTCGCCGGCCCGCCGCCGGCCCGCGCAAGAGGAAAGCGCCGAGGAGCCCCTCAGCGTCGCGCGTACTGCGTGGCGCCGAACAGGATCTCGCGCGCCTTGTCGTCCTGCAGTGGCTTGCGCGCATCGGCGAGCACCTTGATGCCGCGCTGCACGGCGGGGCGGGCCTCGATGGCTTCGAACCACTTTTGTACGTTGGGGAAGTCGGACAGCTCCACGCCCTGATTCTTCCACGAGCGCAGCCACGGCCAGATCGCGATGTCCGCAATGGTGTACATCTCGCCGGCCACGTATGGGTGGCTGCCCAGCCGTTTGTCCAGCACGCCGTACAGGCGCCGCGCCTCATTGGTGTAGCGCTTGATCGCGTAATCGATCTTCTCGGGCGCGTAGATGCGGAAGTGGTGCGCCTGACCGAGCATCGGGCCCACGCCGCCCATCTGGAACATCAGCCATTCGAGCGTCTCGTACTTGCCGCGCACGTCTTCGGGCAGAAAGCGCCCGGTCTTGCCGGCGAGATAGAGCAGAATCGCGCCGGACTCGAACAGCGAGATCGGTTTGCCGTCCGGGCCGTCCTCGTCGACGATGGCCGGAATCTTGTTGTTCGGCGAGATGGCGAGAAATGCTTCCTTGAACTGGTCGCCCGCACCGATGTCGACGGCGTGGGCGTGGTAGGGCAACCCGCACTCTTCGAGCATGATGTGGACTTTGTGGCCGTTGGGCGTGGCCCAGGAATAGACCTGAATCAATTGCGGCTCCTCGTATGGGGACGTCGACGGACGCCGCTCGGCAATCCTGCGCCGCGCGGCAATCGCGTCGGGCAAGCGGCACGGTGACGACCACGGATAACGGAATGGGCCGGGCACGCGACGCTCGCGTGCCCGGGAAAACTGCCCGGAAATTACACCACAGAACGCTTACCCCTGCCGGGCGCGGGGTCGGCGTCAGCGGCCGGCGTCCCCCGCATCGGCGTAGCGCGCCAGTTCGAGCTTGGCGATCGCGTTGCGATGCACTTCGTCGGGGCCGTCGGCAAAGCGCAGCGTTCGGGCGCTGGCATAGGCGTAGGCGAGCGGGAAGTCGCCGGACAGCCCGGCCGCGCCATGCGCCTGCATCGCCCAGTCGAGCACCTGACAGGCCATGTTCGGCGCGACGACCTTGATCATGGCGATCTGCGCACGCGCCGCCTTGTTGCCGACCGTGTCCATCATGTACGCCGCCTTGAGCGTGAGCAGACGCGCCTGTTCAATGAGGCACCGCGCCTCGGCAATGCGCTCGCGCGTGACACCCTGCGCCGCGATCGGTTTGCCGAACGCCACGCGAGAGAGCGTGCGCCGGCACATCAACGCCAGCGCCCGCTCGGCCAGCCCGATGAGGCGCATGCAGTGGTGGATGCGCCCCGGCCCGAGCCGCCCCTGCGCGATCTCGAAGCCGCGTCCCTCGCCGAGCAGAATGTTCGAGGCGGGCACACGCACGTCGTCGAGCACGATCTCCATATGGCCGTGCGGCGCGTCGTCGTAGCCGAAGACCGTGAGGGGACGCACGCGCGATACGCCCGTGGCATCGGCCGGCACCAGAATCATCGACTGCTGGGCGTGCCTGGGCGCATCGGGATCGGTCTTGCCCATCACGATGAACAGGGCGCAACGTGGGTCGCCGGCGCCCGTCGACCACCATTTTCGACCGTTGATGACGTACTCGTCGCCGTCACGCCGGATCCGGCATTGCACGTTGGTCGCGTCCGACGACGCCACATCGGGCTCGGTCATCAGGAACGCCGAACGAATCTCGCCGCGCAGCAGCGGCTCGAGCCACTGCGCCTTCTGCGCCTCGGTGGCGTAGCGCTCGAGCGTCTCCATGTTGCCGGTGTCCGGCGCGTTGCAGTTGAACACCTCGGGGGCCCACGGCACCTGTCCCATGATCTCGCACAGCGGCGCGTATTCGACGTTCGTGAGACCGGCGCCACGACCGGAGTCGGGCAGGAACAGGTTCCAGAGTCCGGCCTGCCGGGCGAGCGGCTTGAGCCGTTCGATGACCTGCGACGGCTGCCACGCGTCGCCCTGCCGGCGCGCGATCTCGATCTCCTCCAGGTATCGGCGCTCGTTGGGGAAGATATGCTCGTCGAAGAACGCATTCAGACGGGCGCGCAGCGCTTCGACCTTCGGGCTGTAGCTGAAATCCATGACGTCTCCGTTCGAGAACCGTTGGTAATATCGGTCAACGATATTGGCCCGCGGTATTGGTGGCCGATATCGGTTAGCGCGATGCGCCGCCGCGCCGCGCATACTCCCATGCCAGCTCCGCCATCGGCCGCGCGCGTTTGCCGGCGTCGAGCGCTTGCTGGCTCGCGGCCGTGCCGTCGCTCACGCGCTTCATGATGCCTTGCAGGATCGCGGCGATGCGGAACATGTTGTAGGCGAGGTAGAAGTCCCATTGTGCGGGCGGCTGGCTGCCGGTGCGCGCACTGTAGCGGGCCACGTACTCGCGCTCGTCGGGAATGCCGAGCGCGGCCCAGTCGAGCCCGGCAATGCCGCGAAACACGCCGGGGCTGACGTGCCACGCCATGCAGTGGTAGCTGAAGTCCGCGAGCGGGTCGCCCAGCGTCGAGAGTTCCCAGTCAAGCATGGCAAGCACGCGCGGCTCGCTCGGGTGGAAGATCAGGTTGTCGAGCCGGAAGTCGCCATGCACGATGGTCGTGCGCTCGGGGGCGTCGGACGGCAGGTGTGCGGGCAGCCATTCGATGAGCCGGTCCATGGCCTCGATCCGCGCCGTCTCGGACGCACGGTACTGCTTGCTCCAGCGGGCGATCTGACGCGCGATGTAGTCGCCGGGCTTGCCATACGTTTCGAGGCCGATGGCGTGGTAGTCCACACGGTGCAGGGCGGCGATGACGCGGTTCATCTCGTCGTAGATCGCGCCGCGCTCGGCCGGCGACATGCCGGGCAGCGACGGGTCCCACAGTACGCGTCCCGGCACGAAGTCCATCACGTAGAACGCCAGGCCGATGACCCCTTCGTCTTCGCAAAGGCCGCGCATGCGCGCGACGGGCACGTCCGTGCGCGCGAGCGCGTCCATTACGCGGTATTCGCGTTCGATCGCGTGCGCGGAAGGCAGCAGCTTTGCCGCCGGGGCCGGCTTGGTGCGAAGCACGTAGCTGGCGCCTGGCGTGCTCAGGCGGTACGTGGGATTCGATTGCCCGCCGTTGAATTGCGAGACCGTGAGCGGCCCGGCGAAGCCATCGACGTGGGCGGCGAGCCAGCGCTCGAGCGCGGCGGCGTCGAAGGGCGCCCGGCCCTCGATCGGCCGCTCGCCCGCAAACGCGGAAAAGTCCTGGGGAAGCGCCTCGGCCATGCTGTCTCCTGCATTTCCGGTGCTGCGTTGATCGGAAGTGTCTCGACTGCTGCGGGTAATTCGGGTCTTGCCGTGCGCGCTCGCGCGGCGCGCCTGCGCAGCGACGGGCGTCGCCGCCGCGCCCACCGGGCCATGCCCGTTTAGCCGCGCTGCCGTGAACGCACGAACGACGCGAAAATCTTCTCCATCACCGTAAGCCGGTTGTCGCGATGCAGCGGCTGCGGCGGCGCGAAATTCACGAGCCGCACGACCCAGTCTTCCGGCTTGTCGCCGACGTCGAGCGCGTTGATGCAGGCCGGCGTCTGTGCGAGCTGGCCGAGGAACAGGCGCCCGAGCGGATGCATCGCATGCGAGAGAATCGCGCGGTTCACGCCGCCGTGCAACACCAGCAGCACCGTATCCCACGAGCGGTCGGCGCGCAGTTCGGCCAGCGGCGGCACCACGCGATCGAGCAGCTCGCGCACGGATTCGCCGTTCAGGAAGCGGGTGTCTTCCGGCACGAGCCCATCGAAGGCGGCGAGGAACGCCTGCGCAAGATCGGCCGGCGGCAAATCGGCGATGTTGCCCGCGCGGATTTCCTGCCAGCAGGGCCACGTCTCGATCTCCACCCGCTGCCCGGTCTGCGCGAGCACGCGCTCGGCCGTCTCGCGCGTGCGCGGCAGGCCGCTCACGATCACGCGGTCGAAGCGGATGTTCTCGGCGGCGAAGGCGCGTCCGGCGGCGCTTGCCTGCGCGCGTCCAAGCTCGTTGAGTGCGACGGCGTCGGCGTCGATCGGTTTGCCGCTGTCGTCGAAGTAGGTGACGTCGCCGTGGCGCATGAGATAGATGCGCCGGCGCTGGGGCGGGGTGAAGGCCAGAGGGCCTGCGTCGGGGCCGAGATGGCCGAGAGAGCTCATGCGGCAATTCTCCTGAGAGTGCGGTCGCTTCGCGTGGGGCGGGCCCGTCGTGCCGACGTGGACGGGCCGCCCCGCCGGATTCGTCAGATGTATTTTGCCGGACGTTTTTCCAGGAATGCGCTGATCCCCTCCAGCCCGTCGGCGTGGTGGAGCGACGCCACGAAGTTGTCGCGCTCGGCGCCCAACTGCTCGGCGAGCGTGGCGCTCGCACCGCTTTCGATGAGCGACTTGATGCGGCCCACGGCGTTCGGCGAGAGCTGGGCGAGGTCGGTGGCCCAGTTCAGCGCTTCGGCCCGAGCCTGCCCGGGGGCCACCACGCGATTCACGACGCCGGCGGCGGCCAGACGTGTTGCCGCGACCGGCTTGCCTTCGAGCAGGATCTCGGTCGCGAGCGCACGCGGCAGCGCCTGCGAGAGAAACCACGAACCGCCGCCGTCGGGCGTGAGGCCGACCTTGATGTAAGCCATCACGAACTTGGCGTTCTCGGCGGCCACCAGCAGGTCGCAGGCAAGCGCGAGCGAGAAGCCTGCACCGGCCGCCGCGCCTTCGACCGCCGCGATGACCGGCTTCGGACAGGCGCGCAGCGCTTCGATCCATTCGGCCAGCGCGTCGATGCTCGCGGCCTGTACCGACGGATCCTGCTTGCGGTTCTCGAGCAGGCGATTGAGGTTGCCGCCCGCGCAGAAGAAGTTGTCGGCGCCGGTGAGCACCACGGCGCGCACCGACGGGTCGCGTTCGGCCGTCGCGAGGGCTTCCACCCCGGCGGCGTACATGTCCGGATGCAGCGCGTTGCGTGCTCCGGGGTTGGAGAGCGTCAGCACCAGGGTGTGGTCGACGCGTTCGGCAAGCAGTTCGGCGCTCATGGGGCGAATCTCCGGGTCACTGTTCTTCGGTGAGCAGCGACACGCCCAGCTGTGCGCGGCGCGTGAGCCACGGCGACGGACGATAGCGCGGGTCGCCGTAGAACGATTGCAGATTGCGCAGGACGGTGAGCAGCAGGCGGGCGCCCACGGCGTCGCCGAGCGCGAGCGGCCCCTTGGCGTAGCCCAGGCCCAGCGTGACGGCGCGGTCGATGTCGTCCGGCGTGGCAATGCGTTGTTGCGCGATGTCCGCGCCGATGTTCACGATGGTGGCGATCACGCGCTGCGCCACGAAGCCGGCGCAGTCGCGGATCACGGTCACCGGCGTGCCGCCGTGCGCGAAGAGGGCGTGCGCGGCGTCGCGCGCCTCGGGCGCCGTGACGGGCGTGGTCATGAGCGTGTGGCGCCTGGCGCCCGCCAGGGGCAGCAGCGTGTCGACAGCGACCGTGCGCGTGGCGTCGAGGCCCTGCTCGACGGCGCAGGTCGTGGCATCCTGGCCCAGCGGCGTGACGATGATCAATGCCTCGGCGGACGGGCGCTCGCCGCTCTCGAGGGTCACGCCCGTCTGGCCGAGCAGTTCGACCACGGCGGCAAAGCCGCGCGTATCGGCGCGGCTTACCCACACGCTGGCGGGCAGCGCGTCGGGCGCGGGCGCCTCGGGCGGCACTTGCTGCTTGCCGTCGACATAGCGATAGAAGCCTTCGCCGACCTTGCGCCCGAGCAGGCCGCCAGCCAAACGCACTGCCGTGATCGGTGACGGGCGAAAGCGCGCTTCCTCGTAGAACTGGTGGTAGATCGACTCCATCACCGGATGCGAGACGTCGAGTGCCGTCAGGTCGAGCAACTCGAACGTGCCCAGACGGAAGCCGGCCTGCTCGCGAAGGATGCGATCGATGTCGGCGAAGCTGGCCACGCCCTCGCTCGCCACGCGCAGACCTTCGGTGTTCATGCCACGCCCGGCATGGTTGACGATGAAGCCCGGCATGTCCTTGCAGCGCACCGCCGTGTGGCCCATGCGGCGGCCAAGGGCGAGCAGGGCGTCGCCGACTTCGGGCGCCGTGCGCAGGCCATCGATGACTTCGACCACCTTCATGAGCGGCACCGGATTGAAGAAGTGGTAGCCGGCCACGCGCTCCGGCCGCTCGCACGCGGCGGCGATGGCGGTGATCGAGAGCGACGACGTGTTGGACGCGAGAATCGCGTCGGGCGCCACGATGGCCTCGAGCGAGCGGAACAGGTCTCGCTTGACGTCGAGCTTCTCGATGATGGCTTCGACCACCAGATGGCAATCCGCGAGCTCCTCGAGCGTGGCGCAGGCTTGCAGGCGGCTCATCGTCGCCTCGACGCCGGACGCCTCGATCTTGCCCTTGGCGGCGAGTTTGTCGAGCGTCTCGCGCAACGCGTCCAGCGCGCTCTGGACGGCCTTCGCGTTGGTGTCGTAGAGCTTCACGCGCAAGCCGGCCTGCGCCGCGATCTGAGCGATACCACGGCCCATGGCGCCGGCGCCGACGATGCCCAGCACATCGATGGCCCTGGCGGAGGTGGCGGTCGGGGAAGATGCAGTCATTCGGAGTGTCTCGAAGTTGTGGTGTCGGTAGTGTGGCCCGGGCCGCGCGCGCAGACGACGTCCGGCCCCGGCGCAACGCCCGGCTTCCGGCGCCGCGGCCATGGCGTCATTCTATCGTCCGACCGGTCGGTCGGGAAATGAATTTCCTGGCGAGACCGCCTGTGATGCAAACCGGTGCCCCTGGCGCATTGCGGCTATTGTCGCCGATCTCGTGCCGCCTGCCAGCCGTTGTTCCGCTGCGCGGTCGGCGCGCGGGCAAGCGGGGCGATGGCCATCTTGGAATTCGGGACGCCGCGACCGCTCGGCGATTGACGTTTGCGAGCGCGATGCCGGTACACTCCGGGTAGCCATCGTGCGCGGACTGCCGTTCGTCATTACGGACATTACGGACATCGCAGACATTACGGAGCTCCGCAGCCGCGCGGCGAGGGCCATCGACGCCGCTGCCGTCATCGACGCAGTGCCCGGGACGCATTACGAACGTTGCGCACGCGCTGTCGCTCGCCGTGACGCAAGGGAGACATCATGTTGAAGCTGTACGGATTTCCCATCAGCAACTACTACAACAAGGTCAAGGTTGTGCTGTACGAGAAGGGCGTGCCCTTCGAAGAAGTCGAGTCGATTCCGTGCCAGGACGAGCCGGTGCTGCAGTGCTCGCCGCTCGGCAAGGTGCCGTATCTGCAGACCGAACACGGCTATCTGGCCGAGTCGCAGGTGATCTGCGACTACCTGGAGGCGACGCATCCGGCGCCGGCGCTGTTCTCGCGGGATCCGTGGCGTCAGGCCAAGGAGCGGGAACTGCTCACGATGCTGGAACTGCATCTGGAACTGGTCGTGCGCGAACTGTACACGCAGGCGTTCTTCGGCGGCACGGTCTCCGAGGGCACGCGCAACCGCACGGAGAAGTTGCTGCGCCGAAACATCGCGGCGTTCAAGCGTCTCGCGAAATTCTCGCCTTACGTGGCGGGTGAGACGTTCACCATGGCGGACATCGCCGCCGGCATCCATCTGCCGATCCTGGGCATGGCCACGCAGGCGGTGTATGGCGAAGACTTTCTGCAATCGGCCGGCATCGACTGGAAGGCGTATGGCAAGCAACTCGCCGAGCGCGAGTCGTTCCAGCGCATGCGCGCCGAGCAGAAGGCCTATCAGCAGGCGCAGAAGGCCAAGGCCGGCTGAAACACCGGCGTTCGCGAGGCTCGCAACGCCGGAAAAAAGGGAGGGCCGCCATCGGTCGATGGCGGCCCTCCCTTTTTTCCGCGGGACGCCGGCATGCCGCACGCCGTGCCCGTGCGTATCACGCCACGCGCGAAGGCATGGCTCAGAGTTTGGCCAGACGCGCGAGCGCCTCGCGCAACGTGTCGTCCTGCTTCGCGAAGCAGAAACGCACCACGCCCGACTCATGCGGCTCGTGATAGAAGGCCGACACGGGAATGGCCGCCACACCGATTTCGCCCGTGAGCCACAGCGCGAAGTCGCCTTCGCTCATGTCGCTGATCGCGCTGTAGTCCACGCATTGGAAATATGTGCCTTCGCATGGCAGCAGCCTGAAGCGCGTGTTGGCCAGACCGGCGCGGAACAGGTCGCGCTTTTTCTGATAAAAACCCGAGAGCTCGAGATAGGGCGCCGGATCGCGCATGTAGTCGGCCAGACCGACCTGCATCGGCGTGTTCACCGTGAACACGTTGAACTGATGCACCTTGCGGAATTCCGCCGTGAGCGCGGCCGGTGCGGCGACGAAACCGACCTTCCAGCCCGTTACGTGATAGGTCTTGCCGAAGCTCGACACGATGAAACTGCGACGTGCCAGCTCCGGATGCCGCGCCACGCTCTCGTGGCGCTTGCCGTCATACACCATGTGCTCGTAGACCTCGTCCGAGATCAGCAGAATGTCGGTGCCGGCCACGATCTGCGCGAGTTGGGCCAGATCGCGCTCGTGCCACACGGTGCCGCTCGGGTTGTGCGGCGTGTTGAACAGGATCAGACGGGTGCGTGGCGTGATGGCCGCCGCGAGTTTGTCGAACGGGATGCGAAACTCGGGCGCCTCCAGCGTGATATACACCGGTTTGCCGCCGGCGAGCTCGATGGAAGGCACGTAGCTGTCGTAAGTCGGCTCGAACACGATCACTTCGTCGCCCGGGTGCACCGTGGCGAGAATCGCGGTGAGCAGCGCCTGCGTGGCGCCGGCCGTGACCGTGATCTCGGTGTTCCAGTCGTAGCGCTGTCCGTAGAGCCTGCCGATCTTGTCGGCGATTGCCTGGCGCAGCGCGGGCACACCGGCCATGGGCGGGTACTGGTTGTGGTCTTCGCGCATGGCGCGCGAGACGGCGTCGACGATCTTCGGATCGCACGCGAAGTCCGGGAAGCCCTGGCCGAGATTCACCGCCTGTTTCTCGGCGGCGAGCGCGGACATCACGGTGAAGATGGTGGTGCCCACGTTCGGCAGGCGCGAGGCGAGCGGCGGAGCGCTCAGTGCAGGGGAGGAAGCGGCGGGAGTAAGGTGGGGCGCGTTCATTTGGACGGTGCAAGCCATCGGCAGCGATCAACAGACCGCCATTCTACCGCTGGTGCGGCGGATCTGCGGGCGCGCCGGGTCAGGCGGCGGCCGTCAGCAGCGACGCGAAGGCGCTTGCCGTCACGATCCGAAAGCCGAACTGGCGTGCCACCCGGCTACGCAGCTTGAGCACTGCCTTGTCCTTGCTGACGAGCCAATGGGCCTGGCCATCGCGCGCCGCCTCGAGAAATTTCTGATCGTCCCGGTCGCGGCACAGCGGCAGGGGCGCGGCGGGCGCGATGTCCCCGGACGCGGGCATCGGCCCAATCGGCAGTGTGTGCATGTCGACCCAGCCGAGGGCCGCGTCGTTGTCGATCTCGTGCGAGGCGAATTGCGGATAGGTCAGCACGATGGCGAGCTCGTCGCGGCAGCGCGGCGCCATGAGCGCGGTGAGACGGCGGGCGACGAGCGCCTCGCGCACCGGTCGTGCGACGGGATCGTCGAAGACGAGGAGGTCGATCCAGACGTTCGTGTCGAGCACCACGCGCGCGGGCGTGGCGAGGCTCGCGAGGTGTTCGGCGAAGGCCCGGTCCGCGGGCGTGGCAACAGCGTTTTGAAGCATTGGATAGAATGGCGGTTTCACGTTTTTGCAGGAACGCTGCACCCCATATGATAATTGTTCTCTCGCCGGCCAAATCGCTCGACTATGAAACGCCGCCGCACGTGAGCACGCACACCGTGCCGCAATTCGTGGACGATGCGGCCGAACTGATCGAAGGCCTGCGTGAACTGAGCCCGGCGCAGGTCGGCTCGCTCATGAGCATCTCGGACCAGCTCGCCGCACTCAACGTCACGCGCTACGCCGAGTGGACGACCCGCTTCGATACCTCCAACGCCAAGCAGGCCGTGCTCGCCTTCAACGGCGACGTCTACGAGGGCCTGTCGGCCCGCAGCCTGAGCGCCTCGCAACTCGACTTCGCGCAGCGTCACCTGCGCATCCTGTCCGGCCTGTACGGCGTGCTGCGCCCGCTCGATCTGCTCCAGCCCTACCGGCTCGAGATGGGCACGCGCTTCGCGAACAAGCGGGGCCGCGACCTGTATGCGTTCTGGGGCGATCGGGTGACGCAGACAATCAATGCGGCGCTCGCCGAGCATCCGCAGACGCGCCGCGTGCTCGTGAACCTCGCCTCGGAGGAGTACTTCAAGGTGATCAAGCGTCGTCTGGTCGAGGCGCCCGTGATCACGCCGGTGTTCGAGGACTGGAAGAGCGGCAAGTACAAGATCATCAGCTTCTACGCCAAGCGGGCGCGCGGCCTGATGGCACGCTACGCGATCGAGCGCGGCGTGACCGACGTGCAGCAGCTCAAGGCGTTCGACAGCGAGGGCTACGCCTTCGACGACAGCGTCTCGAACGACTCGCTGTGGGTGTTTCGCCGTCGCGTGGCCTGAGGCCAGCCAACCACCAGCCCCGGGGCCTGTCCCGGGGTTTTTCATTTTTTGTCAGCGAGACGAGTCATGACCGTTCAGATCAGCAGCAGATTCGATAGCGGCGCCATTCACGTGGTGAGCGCCGAGCGCGCCGACGACATTCACGTTCGCGTGCCGCAAGACGGCGCCGCGGAGTTCGCCCAGTGGTTCCACTTCCGGGTGCAGGGCGTGGGCGGCAAGCCATGTCGTATCGTGTTCGACAATGCGGGACAGACATCGTACCCGCGCGGCTGGGAAAACTACCGCGCCGTCGCGTCGTACGACCGCGTGGACTGGTTCCGGGTGCCAACGACCTACGACGGGCAGGTCATGACCGTGGCATTTACTCCGGCGCACGACAGCGTATATCTCGCCTATTTCGAGCCTTACCCCGAAGAGCGCCATCTGGCGCTGCTCGGCACGGCGCAGAACTCGCCTCGCGTGCGTTCGCGCTCGCTGGGCCAGACGATCGACGCGCGCGACATGACGCTGCTCACCGTGGGCGAGCCCGGTGAAGGCAAGCGCAATATCTGGGTGATTGCGCGACAGCACCCCGGCGAGACGATGGCCGAGTGGTTCGTGGAAGGCCTGTTGCGCCGTTTGCTCGGCGCCGGCGACTGGGCGGGCGATCCGCTGGCTGCCGCGGTGCTCGACGAGGCCGTGTTCCATGTCGTGCCGAACATGAACCCTGACGGCGCTGCGCGCGGCAACCTGCGCACGAACGCCGCCGGCGCGAACCTCAATCGGGAGTGGCTCGAACCCGATCCGCTGCGCAGCCCCGAGGTGTACCACGTGCGGGCCGCCATCGAGTCGATCGGCTGCGACATGTTCTTCGACATCCATGGCGACGAAGCACTGCCATACGTCTTCCTGGCGGGCAACGAAGGCGTTGAATGGGCGAGCGAGGCGATTCTCGCGCGCGAGAAGGCCTTTGGCGAACGCTTCAAGGCGGCGAGCCTGGACTTCCAGGACAGGTTCGGCTATCCGCCCGGCAAGCACGGCGCGGAGTCGCTCAAGCTCGCGTCGAAATGGGTCGCGCACCGCTTCGGCTGTCTCTCGCTCACGCTGGAGATGCCATTCAAGGACAACGCCAACCGGCCCGACGCGCTCGTGGGCTGGAGCGGCGCGCGCAGCGCCGCACTGGGAGCGTCGATGCTTGCCGCCATCGGGTCGCAGTTGCAGGCCGACAAGGCGCAGGCTGAGCGGTAAGTCCCGGCAGCGGCCGTCGCCGCCGTCGCCGCCGTTGCCATCCCTGCCGCTCCTGCGGCCGTGCAGCCGGGCGTGGCGCGATTCGCACGACGCGTCGCGATGCGTCATGCGTCATGCGTCATGCGCCATGCTTCGCTCACGCAAGGCGGTCTGCGATGGCTCAGTTCGTTTTCTTCTTCGCGGTGCTCTTCTTGGCGGTGCCCGATTTCGACGGTGCGGCTTTTGTCGTCGACTTGCCCCCCGAGGACTTCGCGGTGGCGCCGCGCTTGCCCGACCTGGCCGCGGCGTGCGACGCCTTGCCGCGCGTGCCGCGTGCGGAGCGCTTGACCGGCTGCTCGACCTGCGGCAGCGGCGACGTATAGTCGAAACCCATCATGCGGCCGTCGGCGTAGCCGCAGCGGATGTGGATCTTGTCCGTTTGTCCGGTGGTGCGTTTGCCGATGCCGTCGAGCTCGACCATCTGCGTCACGTCGACGCGCTGCTTGCGATCGTCGAACGGACCCGACCACGGCGCGACTTTCGCATGCTCGGGGTCGAGCGCGTTGTCGGCGTATTCGACGCTCTCGTAGCCGGGTAGCGTCGCGACGACAAAACTCGCATGCGCCGCGCAATCGGCGACGAGCGGATCGGCATGACGGGTGTTGATGAATTGCTCGACCAGCGCACGGTGCTGCTCGAGCGTGAAGGCCTGCGCCGGGGCCGTGAAGGCCGACAGGCAGACGGGCGTCGCGACGGCGGCGAAACTGGCGAAACCGGCGAAACCGGCGAAACCGGCGATCCGACGCACGGCTCGCAGCACGACACCTGCGGCGCGTTGAAGAAATCGATTCGACATTGCTTGACGTATTCTCGGGGGCGCAAGGGTCAGACCCTAAGCATTGCAGAGCAATGCGGGCATGCGGCGACTCATTCAGTGAGTCTCTGGCACGCGCCGCTCGCGAAGAAGCTTCGCCGCATCTTGGAACACAGCGGCAAAACGGCTCTCATCTTAACCGAAAAAAAGCCGCTGACGCCCGCCACACAAGCCCGTAGACGTCGCTCGGCGCGTGAAGAAAGTTACGGCGCGCTACAATGCACACCTTTGCGGCGCCCGCGCACCAGGCGCGTACGCCGTGCGACGTTCTCACCTTGCCGCATGTTCGCCAATTCACGCACCGTCGACAGCGCCCAAACCGGTCCGCACGAGAAACTCGCGCAGCTCGTGAGCCGTCATCGCGACGCGCTGTTCCGCAAGCCATTCGCCGCCTACAGCGCGGGCGCCTTCGATGCGGCCATCGCGGCATGGCGCCACGCGGGCGCGGCGCCGCTCATCATCGACGCCGGCTGCGGCGTGGGTGAGAGCACGCTGCGTCTTGCCACGCGGTATCCCGAGCACTTCGTCATCGGCGTCGATCAATCGGAGAGCCGCATCGTGCGCGGCAAGGACTGGTGGGAGGGTGCGTGGCCGGAGAACTTCGTCTGGGTGCGCGCCGACCTGGTGGATTTCTGGCGGCAGTTGCACGACGCGGGCATTCGTCCCGCGCGGCACTACATTCTCTATCCGAATCCGTGGCCGAAGATCGGCCAGCTCGCCCGCCGCTGGCATGCGCACGCCGTGTTCCCGACGGTGGTGGCGCTGGGCGGCGTGCTCGAATGCCGCAGCAACTGGGGCGTCTACGTCGACGAGTTCGCGCAGGCCGTCGAGTTGCTGAGCGGCGTGCGGCCCGACGTCGAGGCGTATGCGCCGGCGAACGAGGCCGACGCCATGACGCCGTTCGAGCGCAAGTACCTCGCGTCGGGACACGGCCTGTATCGGTGCATGGTGACGCTGCCGGCGACGTGACGGACGCGGCGCGCGCCGCGCATGCTCAGTGAAAGTGCGGGCGGCTCGGCTCGGCGTCTTCCGGCATTTCGGCGTGAACGACTTCGCCCACGGGATCCGGATACAGCGGCACGCCGCAGTCGTCGCAATACTCGGGATCGAAGCGCCCCGGATGCTTGCGAATCTCCGTGACGCCGCACGCCTTGAGCAGGTCCGTCACTTCGTCGAGCGCACCGCCCTCCACTTCGCCGTTCTCGCGGCCGTAGAGCGGCCACACCACGCCGTAGATGACGTCGTTGCTGCCCCGTTGCGTGAAGCCGATGCGGTACTCGTCGATGTTCTGCTCCCCGAAGCCGGCGACCACGGCGCGCAGTTCCTGCGGCGTGAGCGTGAGCACGTCTTCCAGATAACGCAGCGCCGTGCGGATCGTGTGCGGACGGATGCGCTCGTCCGCTTCACGGCAGCTCGCGTAATACGCGTCGGGCAGCAGGCATTCGATCTCGCAGCCGGGCAGCAGCGCGTTGAGATTCGGGCCCCCTTGCGCGGACCACGCTTCCTGGCACTGGCCGCGCTCGGCATGGCGCGCGCCTTCCTCTTGCCAGCGGAACATCGGCGCGCCCCTGGGCACGGCAACGGCCGTGAGCAGGAAACGCGGATCGGCGAGGATCGGCGCCGTTTCGGGCAGATCGTTGCCGGGCTGCTTCACTTCGGCGTTGTCGACTGCGGCGCGCACGAGCTGCTGCGTGACTTTCCACGATTCGCAGTGCGTGCGCGGCAGCTGGTCGATGCTGTAGAGGTAGGGCGAAATCGCGACGCGGGCTGACTCGGCCAGCACGTGAGCGTGCAGATGGGCGCGAATGGGCATGAGCGCGTCGGCCTTGACCGGACCCGAGGGAATGGCGTAGCGCGTCCACGCAAGAATCGGGATGGCGACGAGCAGGCCGTCCCAGACCTGGTCTTCGGCTTCGGGCTCGGCAGACTCGCTCTGCGATTCGATGAGGTCGGCGAGCGCGCCATAGGCCTCGCTGTGGTTGGCCTGGAGATGATCGAGGGCGGCGTCGATGGCGGGCTGGTTGCCCGTGCGCAGCACGCGCGTGAGCAGCGTGTCGAGCTGCGCTTCCCAGAAGCGGTCTTCGATGCGGCTACCCGAGGCGGCCAGCGCGAGTGCGTGGCCGACCAGCTTTTCGGCGTCGGGAGTCAGTCGTTTGGCGGTGCGTGAGCGCATAGTCTTGCGAAGCAGAAACACATGAACTCACGATTGTACGGCATGCGTGAACCCGAAGGACGGGATGTGTACGTCGGACCCCGCGCGGCGCCGCCGCGCGCGGCCCAGCGCGAGGGCGAAAGGGAGGGCGCAATCGGAGGCAATCGGGCCCGATCGGGCGAGGCGCGGCGCGGCGAAGGCAAACGCGGCGGGCGGCCTCAGAAGTCGAACGCAAGGTTGGCGGGCGCCGAGAGTCGCGTGCGGCGCGTCGCGGTGGTTGTCGCGGCATGTGCCGAGGGCAGGGCGGCGCCTTCGAGCGAGAGCAGCGCGAGCTTGCGCTCCACACCGCTTGCATAGCCCGTAAGCGTGCCGTCGGCGCCGATCACGCGGTGGCACGGCACGATGATCGTTATCGGATTGCGCCCGTTGGCGGCGCCCACGGCACGCGACTTGTTGACGTCGCCCAGCGCGTGCGCGAGATCGCCGTAGCTGCGCGTCTCGCCGAACGGAATGCGCAGCAGCTCGGCCCACACCAGCTTCTGGAACGGCGTGCCTTGCGGGGACAGCGGCAGGTCGAAGACGCGTCGCCCCTCGTGGAAGTATTCGTCGAGCTGCTGGCGGGTGCGTTTGAGCACCTCGAGCTCATCGCCGTCACGGCGCACGTCGTTCTCGCGCGGGAAGTACTTTTGATGCGAGAAATACACGCCGGTGAGAGCGTCGCCGTCGGCGACGAGCAGCATCTCGCCGAGCGGACTGCCGTAATACGTTTCGTAACGCGTCATGCACACGCCTCCTGCAAAGTCCCGACCGGCTGACCCGCCGGTCCCTGAGCCGCCGCACGCCAGATGTGCAGCGCCGCGTAGGCGCGCCACGGCGCCCAGCGCGCGGTGCGTGCGGCCACCGCGCGGCCGTCGGGCGCTCCCAGCGCCTGACGCAGCACCAGATCGTCGGCGGGCATCGCGTCGGGCGAACCGAGGGCGCGCATGGCGATGTACTGGGCCGTCCAGGGTCCGACGCCCTTGATCGACAGCAGCGTGGCGACGCTCGCTTCCAGCGGCGCGAGCGGATCCAGACGCAGCCGTGCGTCGACGATCGCCTGCGCCACGCCGTGAATGGCCGCGACACGACTGCGGATGATACCGGCTTCACCCAGTGCTTCGGCGGGAACGGCGAGCAGTTGCGCCGCGCTCGGGAAGGCGTGCGTGAGTCCGTGCACGGGCGTGGGGAGCGGCGTGCCGAACTGCCGGGCAAGGCGGCCGAGCAGACGCCGGGCGCCCTTGAGCGTGATCTGCTGGCCGACGATGGCGCGCACGGCAATCTCGAAGCCGTCCACCGCGCCGGGCACGCGAAGCCCCGGCGTGTTTCGCGCGAGCGAGCCGAGATGCGCGTCGATGATGTCGGGGCGTGCGCCCAGGTCGAACAGGTGACGAAGCTTGCCCAGGACTTGCGGCACGCTGCTGGCCAGCGCCGGGGGTAGCGTCACCTGCAGCGCGTGCCGCTCGGGCAGCGGCGCGACGCGGCACCAGCCGGAGATCGTCTGCCCGTCCGGACGGTCGATGTTGAGCGTGCGCGTGTAGACGTCGCCGTCACGCAGTTCGACGCCGTCGATAGCGCGGTCCCCCAGGAAATCGAGCAGCGCGTGCCACGCGAACGGCGGGCGATAGGCGAGCTGGAAGACGAGGTCGCCGTCGGGCAGCGCGGCGTGGCGCGCATTCAGACGCAGGCGTCCGGGCGCGAAGCCGTAGCGGTCCTTGAACAGACTGTTGAAGCGGCGAACGCTGCCGAAGCCCGCCGCGAGCGCGACCTCCGTCACGGGCAGGGCCGTGTCGGTGAGCAGGCGCTTGGCGAGCAACAGGCGCTGCGTCTGGGCGTATTCGATCGGCGAGACACCGAATTCGTCCGCGAAGATCCGGCGCAGGTGACGCTCCGTGATGCCGATGCGCGCGGCAAGCGCGGGCAGCCCGGCGCGATTGAGAAAACCCTCGTCGATCATGGCGGCCGCCGCGTCGGCGAGTTCGCGCGTGGCGTCGAAGCGCGCGGCGCCTGGCGCGAGTTCGGGACGGCATTTCAGACATGGCCGGAAGCCGGCCTTTTCCGCGCCGGCGGCGCTGCCGTAGAACGAGCAGTTCTCAAAGCGCGGCGTGCGCACGTTGCACACCGGCCGGCAGTAAATGCCGGTGGAGGAGACGCCGACGAAAAACCAGCCGTCGAAGCGCCGGTCGCGGGCGCAGACCGCCTTGTAGCAGACTTCGGGGTCGAGGGTCATGGAAGGGGGCCCGGCAGTGCGGGGGCGGGCGAAGAAAACATGGCCTCACTCTACGCGTGCGTTTCGCGAGACGCTAGTCATTTTCGGACATGACAGGCGTGGCGCCATTGAATCGGGAGATAACGAACCCCGCCAGAGGCCGGAGACGACAAGACCCGGCGCGCGGCCGGGTCTTGTCGGTAGTTGCCGGGCGGCGGATTCGCGCCGCCCGGCAACCGTTGCGATTGCGCGAAATTGCCGCTCAGGCAGCCGCGAGCAACTGGCGCAGCACGAACGGCAGAATGCCGCCGTGCTTGTAGTAATCCACTTCGATCGGCGTATCGATACGCAGCAGCACCTGCACCTTCTGCGTTTCGCCGTTCTTGCGATGGATCACCAGCGTGACGTCCTGTTGCGGCTTGATGTCGGCCGTCAGCCCTTCGATGTCGAACGTCTCGTCGCCGGTAATGCCCAGCGACTGCACGCTGTCCGAGCCCTTGAACTGCAGCGGCAGAACGCCCATGCCGACGAGGTTCGAGCGGTGGATGCGCTCGAACGAGCGTGCGATCACGGCCTTCACGCCGAGCAACTGCGTGCCCTTGGCCGCCCAGTCGCGCGACGAGCCGGTGCCATACTCTTCGCCGCCGAACACCACCGTCGGGGTGTTCTCGGCCACATACTTCATGGCCGCGTCGTAGATCGAGAGCTGTTCGCCGCTCGGCTGGTGGATCGTCAGGCCGCCTTCCACGCGCGAGCCGTCCGCCTTCGGCGGGATCATCAGGTTCTTGATGCGCACGTTGGCGAACGTGCCGCGCATCATCACCTCGTGGTTGCCGCGACGCGAACCGTAACTGTTGAAGTCGGCCTTGAGCACACCGTTCTCCAGCAGCCACTTGCCCGCCGGCGACGTTTCCTTGATGGAGCCGGCCGGGCTGATGTGATCGGTCGTGACCGAGTCGCCGAACACACCCAGCGCGCGTGCGCCGTGGATCGGCTTGATGTCGGCGCTCGGCTCCATCGTGAAGCCCTCGAAGAACGGCGGCTCGGCGATGTAGGTCGATGCCGGCCAGTTGTAGACTTCGCCCTTCGAACCCTTGATCTTGGCCCACAGCGGGCTCGGCGCCTTCACCGAGTCGTAGTTGGACTTGAAGACCTTCGCGTTCATCGCGAACTTCATCAGCTTGTGGATTTCGTCGCTGCTCGGCCAGATGTCGCCCAGATAGATGTCCTTGCCGCCGTGACCCTTGCCGACGGGCTCGGTCATCAGGTCGCGCGTGACGTTGCCGGCGATGGCGTAGGCAACCACCAGCGGGGGCGAGGCGAGGAAGTTGGCGCGGATGTTCGGGTGAATGCGCGCTTCGAAGTTGCGGTTGCCCGAGAGCACGGCAGCGGCGACCATGTCGTTCTTCACGATCGTCTCGTTGAGTTCGGCCGTCAGATCGCCGGCGTTACCGATACAGGTCGTGCAGCCGTAGGCCGTCACGCCAAAGCCGAGCTTCTCCAGGTACGGCAGCAGGCCGGCCGCTTCGAGATACTCGGTCACCACACGGCTGCCCGGGGCAAGCGACGTCTTGATGTGCGGCGCGACCGTCAGGCCGGCTTCCACGGCCTTCTTGGCGAGCAGGCCGGCACCGAGCAGCACGCTCGGGTTCGACGTATTGGTGCACGACGTGATGGCGGCGATCAGCACGTCGCCGTTCTTCACGTCGATGCCGCTGGCGGTCTTGTACGTCGTCTCGAGCTGCGCCTCGGTCTTGTTGAAGCCGTTCTCGGCGACCGGCTTGGTGAACAGGTCCCTGAACGTCGACTTCACGTTGCCGATTTCGATGCGATCCTGCGGACGCTTCGGACCGGCCAGCGACGGCGCGACCGTGCCCAGGTCGAGCTTGAGCGTCTTCGTGTAGTCGATTTCGTCGGTCCCCGGAATGCCGAACATCTTCTGGGCCTTGAAATACGACTCGAACGCGTTGATTTCCTCCTTGGTGCGGCCCGTGCCCTTGAAGTAGTCGATCGTCTTCTCGTCGACGGGGAAGAAGCCCATCGTGGCGCCGTATTCCGGGGCCATGTTCGCGATGGTCGCGCGGTCCGGCAGCGCCAGGCTCGCCGTGCCTTCGCCGAAGAATTCGACGAACTTGCCGACCACCTTCTCCTTGCGGAGCATCTCCGTGATGGTGAGGACCAGGTCGGTGGCCGTCACGCCTTCGCGCAGGCGACCCGTCAGCTCCACGCCGACGACGTCGGGCGTGAGGAAGTAGACCGGCTGGCCGAGCATGCCGGCTTCGGCTTCGATGCCGCCCACGCCCCAGCCGACCACGCCGATGCCGTTGATCATCGTGGTGTGGCTGTCCGTGCCCACGAGGGTGTCGGGGTAGTACACGTCGTCTTTCCTGTGCACGCCGCGTGCGAGGTACTCCAGGTTCACCTGGTGCACGATGCCGAAGCCCGGCTGCACCACGCCGAACGTGTCGAACGCCTGCATGCCCCACTTCATGAACTGATAGCGCTCGTTGTTGCGCTGGAATTCCAGCTGCATGTTCAGGTCGAGCGCCTTTTTCTCGCGGAAATGATCGATCTGCACCGAGTGGTCGACAACCAGGTCCACCGGCACGAGCGGCTCGATGCGCTTCGGGTTCTTGCCCTGACGCTCGGCAACGTTGCGCATGGCGGCCAGGTCGGCCAGCAGCGGCACGCCGGTGAAGTCCTGCAGCACCACGCGCGCCACGACGAACGGGATTTCGTCGACGCGCTCGGCGTTCGGTTTCCAGTTGGCCAACTGCCTGACGTGCTCTTCGGTGACCTTCTGGCCGTCGCAGTTGCGCAGCACGGACTCGAGCACGATGCGAATCGACACCGGCAAGCGTTCGACGTTCACACCCAGGGCTTTACCCAGTTGGGGCAGCGAGTAGAACTTGCCTTTCTTGTCGCCGAGCTTGAACTCTTTAAGCGTTTTGTGGAGGTTGTGGGCCATGATCTTTCCTTGAGTGATACAGAAAAACGAAGCGGTGGTGATGCGGTTAGCGGGACCGGCATCGCACGGGCGCTTGTGTGGGCGCTCGCTGCGCTGCCGGTCCGTCAGAGGTCCGGCGTATCGGCGTATCGACGTATCGGGTACGGCAAGTCATGCTGAAGCTGCGGCAGGAAAGCGGCTGGCGCATCACGCGAACTGGGTCGGCACCCACCGGGCATGCACTCAGTTGGTCACCTTGATCAGTTCGTTCGACTGGGTCGGCGCCAGCTTGTTTTGCTCCGACATCGCTTGCGTCATGCACTCGTCTGCCAGACGGCTGCCGCCGTCGCGGTGCGTGAACAGCATCGCCTTGGCCGGGATCACGACGAGGTCCATGCCGCTTGCGGCGTCATAGAAGCGGTCGGCGCCGGTGGTCGTCTGCTGGCGCGGCAGCTTGTAGTTGCGGCCTTCCCAGAACATCGTGAGCACCTGGTCGCGCTTCATGTCGCCCTTGATGTACAGCTTGTTGTTTTCCTTGCAGCTCCACAGCTCCGAGCCTTCGTCCGGCTGCAGCGGGGCGGCGGCCGCGGCCGCCTTCTTCTTTGCCGGCGCCTTCTTCTTCGGGGCGGCCTTCTTCGTGGTCGTCTTGCTGGTCGCGTCAGCGGCGAACGCGGCCGGCACGAGGGCGGCGGAACACAGGGCAACCAGCGCGGTCAGGCAAAGCTTCTTCATAGTGAGTCTCCAAACGGTAGGCGAATAAAAGCGCAGATTATCTTACGAAGTCTGCGTCCTTCGGCGTTACCGTACAAATTTTTTCAATTCGTGCCGGGCATGCGCGGCGGGCGGCGGCGGTAGGGACCGGCGTCGCTGCATCACGGTTTGCGGTGTGGAACGTGGCGGCTCGCCGCAGGGGACCGCGGGCGTTCGCGATGCCGGCGAGCAGGGCTGGTGCGAAGCGGAAGATACCGGGTGAACTGGAGGCAAAACCGGCGAAACCCGCAGAAGAGGCGAAACCGGCAGAAGAGGCGAAACCGGCAACAGAGGCGAAATGCGAGGAGCGGGATGGACCGCACCGGTGAAACGGTTGACCGGACCCCTGGCGAAACGAACGTGGCGCGATCCCGGCAGACAGGGATCGCTGCGGTGCGCGGCGGGCGGCGGGGCAGCGCGGCATTCGCTTGGCCAGGAATGCGTCAGGCGCGACGTAGGGCATGGCAAGCGCAAGTGCGAGTGTCATAGCGCGATCGACGGCGCGGAGTTCCGCGCAATATTTCGTCACTCTCTTCGTCACTGTGGCTCCGACTCTGCAGGAAAAACGCCTGAGCGGGGCAGGGGTGCGCCGGCACCGGGGGTAAGCCGCCGGCGCGGTTCCGGCCCGTTGCAACGCTTTTGGCGTCGCGCAGGGCCGAAATCCCCGGGGATCAGCCCAGCAGGTGGGCCACGCCGGCGCGCTCTTCTTCGAGCTCGTTGAGCGTGATGTTCATCTTCTCACGCGAGTAGGCATCGATCTCGAGGCCTTCCACGCGCTTGTACTTGCCGTTCTCGCAGATCACCGGCACGCCGAAGATCACGTCTTCCGGAATGCCATACGAGCCGTCCGACGGGACGCCCATCGTGACCCACTTGCCGTTCGAGCCGAGCACCCAGTCGTGGATGTGGTCGATGGCGGCGTTGGCGGCCGAAGCGGCCGACGAAAGGCCGCGGGCTTCGATGATCGCGGCGCCGCGCTTGCCGACGGTCGGCAGGAACACATCGTTGTTCCAGGCGTCGTCGTTGATCATGGCCTTCACGCTCTGGCCGTCGATCGTCGCGAAGCGGTAGTCGGCGTACATCGTGGGCGAGTGGTTGCCCCACACGGCCAGCTTTTCGATGCTCGAAACCGGCTTGCCGGTCTTGGCGGCGATCTGCGACAGGGCGCGGTTGTGGTCCAGGCGCAGCATCGCGGTGAAGTTCTCCTTCGGCAGGTTCGGTGCCGACTTCATGGCGATGTAGGCGTTCGTGTTGGCCGGGTTGCCGACCACGAGCACCTTCACGTCGCGCTTGGCGACTTCGTCCAGAGCCTTGCCCTGCACCGTGAAGATCGCGCCGTTGGCTTCGAGCAGGTCCTTGCGCTCCATGCCCTTCGAGCGCGGACGGGCGCCGACCAGCAGAGCGACGTCGGCGTCCTTGAAGGCGACCTTCGGGTCGTCGGTCACGACCACGCCGGCGAGCAGCGGGAACGCGCAGTCTTCCAGCTCCATCACCACGCCCTTGACGGCGGCCTGAGCTTGCGGGAGGTCGAGCAGTTGCAGGATGACGGGCTGATCCTTGCCGAGCATGTCGCCATTGGCGATGCGAAACAGCAGGGAGTAGCCGATTTGGCCAGCGGCGCCGGTGACGGCGACACGCATTGCGGGTTTTGCCATGAGAATCTCTCCAGACGTGTACAAATTCCTGCGAAGCTCAGGATAAGCTCGCCGTCCGGGTGGCATTTTTGCCAGGCTGACAGCGCCGCGTCACATGAAGCTTCTAAAATTCCTTGACCTACGGAAGCTTGCGGGCTGCGGGTAGGCCGCCATCGACGAGTGCGAAGCACCGGACTCTCTTATAAGATAGCCGTGCTGCGGCGGCAGGCCCCTGTTAGCCCGCGTCAGTGTAGGAGTCGCCACAACGAATGTCAACTCTATCTTATGTCTTATATAAGACATAGGATTATTGCTGTTATTCGATGGACGAAGGTCTTGATTTGTGGTCAAATCCTCGCCATGAATGCGAACGTTCGCGACACATCCAACCCTACGCCGCCTGTCGATGCCCAGCAGCGACCGGACAGCGCGCGCGACACCGCACCGGCCGCCGCGGCCGCGCAGGGTGCGGGCGCCGCGGGAGCGTCGCCGACCTTCAGCCCGCTGTACCAGCAGATCAAGGGGCTCATCACGCAGAGCCTGCAAGCCGGCGAATGGAAGCCTGGCGAGATCATCCCCAGTGAAGTCGATCTGGCCTCGCGCTACAAGGTAAGCCAGGGAACGGTGCGCAAAGCCATCGACGAGCTGGCCGCAGAGAATCTGCTCGTGCGCCGTCAGGGGCGCGGCACCTTCGTCGCGACCCATCACGAGGACCGGGTGCAGTTCCGGTTCCTGCGCCTTGCGCCCGATTCGGGCGAACCCCATCACCCGCCCAGCCGCCTGATCGAGTGCCGCCGCATGCGAGCGCCGGCCGAAATCGCGCGTCAGCTCGAGCTGCGCGCGGGCGACGGCGTGATTCTGATTCGCCGCATGATGGATTTCTCGGACCGTCCGACGGTGCTCGACGAAATCTGGCTGCCCGGGGCGCTGTTTCGCGGCCTGACGGCGGAGAAGCTGAATGAATACAAGGGGCCGATGTACGGCCTGTTCGAAGATGAGTTCGGCACGCGCATGATCCGCGCCGTGGAAAAAGTCCGCGCCGTGGCCGCGGACGACATGACCGCGGATTTGCTCAAGGTGCCGAAGGGTTTCCCGCTGCTGAGCGTGGAGCGCGTCTCCTTCACTTATGGAGACAAGCCGGTGGAAGTGCGCCGGGGCTGGTACGTCACCACGGAACATCATTACCAGAACGAACTGAGTTGAGAGGGCAGGGCGACTTGCCAGGGGTGAGCCGGTGTCGTGGCCGGCGAGCGCCTGCGAGTCGGAGGCAGTTGGGGCGGCGGCGTGACGTGCGCCGTCAGCAGGATTTTCCGGAGGTTTGGAACCGGCATGGTGCATCGCACTAGAATCGGCGCTAAAATCCGGGGCTGATGTAACTACATGGGGTCTAGCATGGCTGAAGTGGTAAAAAAAGAGCGGCCAGTCTACAGGAATATCGGTATCGGACAGATTGTCACGTACCGTCTCCCACCGGCTGGTATCGTTTCCATCCTGCACCGTATTAGCGGTGTGATCTTGTTCCTTCTGTTGCCGTTCGCACTTTACCTGTTCGAACAGAGCCTCACGTCGGAACTCAGCTTCGACGTTCTGCGAAGCATCGCCTCCAACTGGTTTGTCAAGCTCGTCATCCTGGCGCTCGCATGGGGCTTCCTGCAGCACTTCTGCGCCGGTCTGCGCCATCTGCGCATGGACTTCAACCACGACGCCGTGAACAAGGAAGCGGGCAAGAACTCCGCGGTGCTCGTGCTGGTCGTGTCGCTGGTGCTGACGCTGGCCGTCGCCCTCAAGCTGTTCGGAGCGTTCTAAATGGCACAGAACAACATCGGTTCGAAGCGCCTCGTCGTCGGCGCCCACTATGGCCTGCGCGACTGGATTGCGCAACGCATGACCGCGGTCATCATGGCCGTGTACACCGTGATCCTTCTCGTGTGGTTCTTCACCGCCAAGGATTTCTCCTACGAAGGCTGGGCCGGCATTTTCTCGCATCAGTGGATGAAGCTGGCCACGTTCGTCACGCTGCTCGCGCTGTTCTATCACGCGTGGGTTGGCGTGCGTGACGTCTGGATGGACTACGTCAAGCCGGTCGGCCTGCGACTGGCGCTGTACGCGCTGACGATCGTCTGGCTGCTGGGTTGTGCTGGCTACGCCGCGCAGATTCTGTGGAGAGTGTAAAGAATGGCTGCAATTAAAAATTCGCTGCCGCGCCGCCGCTTTGACGTTGTCATCGTGGGCGCAGGCGGTTCGGGCATGCGCGCGTCGCTGCAACTGGCCAAGGCCGGTCTGTCGGTGGCCGTGCTGTCCAAGGTGTTCCCCACCCGTTCGCATACCGTGGCCGCGCAGGGCGGCATTGGCGCTTCGCTCGGCAACATGAGCGAGGACAACTGGCATTACCACTTCTACGACACGATCAAGGGCTCCGACTGGCTCGGCGACCAGGACGCGATCGAGTTCATGTGCCGCCAGGCGCCCAACGCCGTCTACGAGCTGGAGCACTTCGGCATGCCGTTCGACCGTAACCCGGACGGCACGATCTATCAGCGCCCGTTCGGCGGCCATACGGCCAACTACGGCGAGAAGCCGGTCCAGCGCGCCTGCGCGGCGGCCGATCGTACCGGTCACGCGCTGCTGCACACGCTGTATCAGCAGAACGTGGCGGCCAAGACCCACTTCTTCGTGGAGTGGATGGCGCTCGATCTGATCCGCAACGAAGAGGGCGATGTCCTCGGCGTGTCGGCGCTGGAACTGGAGACCGGCGAAGTCTATCTGCTCGAAGGCAAGTGCACGCTGTTCGCCACTGGCGGCGCCGGCCGCGTGTACGCCGCATCGACCAACGCGTTCATCAACACCGGTGACGGTCTGGGCATGGCCGCGCGTGCGGGCATTCCGCTCGAGGACATGGAATTCTGGCAATTCCACCCGACCGGCGTGGCCGGCGCGGGCGTGCTGATCACCGAAGGTGTGCGCGGCGAGGGCGGCATTCTGCGCAACTCGAACGGCGAGCGTTTCATGGAGCGCTACGCCCCGACGCTCAAGGATCTGGCGCCGCGTGACTTCGTGTCGCGCTCGATGGACCAGGAAATCAAGGAAGGCCGGGGCTGCGGCCCGAACGGCGACTACGTGCTGCTCGACCTCTCGCACATCGGTGCCGAGACGATCATGAAGCGCCTGCCGTCGATTCGCGAAATCGCACTGAAATTCGCCAACGTCGACGCGATCAAGGAGCCGATTCCGGTCGTGCCGACCATCCATTACCAGATGGGCGGTATTCCAACGAACTACCACGGCCAGGTCGTCGTCGAGAAGAACGGTGCGTCGACGCCGGTCAACGGTTTCTATGCCGTGGGCGAATGCTCGTGCGTGTCGGTCCACGGCGCGAACCGTCTGGGCACGAACTCGCTGCTCGACCTGGTGGTGTTCGGCCGCGCGGCCGGCAACCACATCGTCGACTTCGTGAAGAACCACGGCGAGCACAAGCCGCTGCCGGCCGACGCCGGTGAAAACGCACTGGCGCGCCTGGCTCGCCTGGAAGCGTCGACCTCGGGCGAGTACGCTCAGGATATCGCCAACGACATCCGCAAGACGATGCAGTCGCACGCCGGCGTGTTCCGTACCTCGGAGCTGCTCAAGGAAGGCGTGGAGCAGATCAAGCAAGTGGCCGAGCGCGTGTCGCACGTCCACCTCAAGGACAAGTCGAAGGTATTCAATACGGCGCGCATGGAAGCGCTGGAAGTCGACAACCTGATCGAAGTGGCGAAGGCCACCATGATCGCAGCCGAAGCCCGCAAGGAAAGCCGCGGTGCTCACGCTCATCGCGATTATCCGGAGCGCGACGACGCGAACTGGATGCGCCACTCGCTGTTCTTCAGCGAAGGCAACCGTCTGGAATACAAGCCGGTGCAGATGAAGCCGCTGACCGTCGACTCGGTCCCGCCCAAGGCGCGGACCTTCTAAGGGATTCGCAAGATCATGAAACGCATTTTCGAAATTTATCGCTACGATCCGGACAAGGACGCCGCGCCGTACATGCAGACCTACGAGGTCGAGCTCGACGGTCACGAGCGCATGCTGCTCGACGCCCTGGTCAAGCTCAAGAAGATCGACGAAGGCATCGCTTTTCGCCGCTCGTGCCGCGAAGGCGTGTGCGGCTCGGACGCGATGAACATCAACGGCAAGAACGGTCTGGCCTGCCTGACCAACATGAACGATCTGCCGAACAAGATCGTGCTGCGTCCGCTGCCGGGGCTGCCCGTCATTCGCGATCTGATCGTCGACATGACGCACTTCTTCAACCAGTACCACTCGATCAAGCCGTACCTGATCAACCCCGAGCCGGCGCCTGAGAAGGAGCGTCTGCAGTCGCCCGAGCAGCGTGACGAGCTCGACGGTCTGTACGAGTGTATTCTGTGCGCATCGTGCTCGACCTCGTGCCCGAGCTTCTGGTGGAACCCGGACAAGTTCGTCGGCCCGGCCGGTCTGCTGCAGGCCTATCGCTTCATCGCGGACAGCCGAGACACGGCGACCAACGAGCGTCTGGACAATCTGGAAGACCCGTATCGCCTGTTCCGCTGCCACACGATCATGAACTGCGTGGACGTGTGCCCGAAGGGGCTGAACCCGACGAAGGCCATCGGCAAGATCAAGGAGTTGATGGTGCGTCGCGCCGTCTGACGGAACGATCATGCCGGATAACACTCACCAGTCCGATCCGGTCAAACGTGCCCGCCTGCGCTGGCGGGCACGTCGCGGTTTGCTGGAAAACGACCTCATCCTCGAGCGGTTCTTTGCCCGGTACGAAGCTTCGCTGACCGACGAGGACGTGGGCGCCCTCACGAAACTGCTCGACTTGAGCGACAACGATTTGATGGATCTGCTGCTAGCGCGTAAAGAGCCCGAGGCGGATCTGGACGGGCCGGACGTGCGGCGCCTGCTGGCGCTTTTGCGTGCCGTGTAGGGGTTTAAGTATTTTTTTGAGGAAGCGATATGACTCCGTCTGATGATAAAGCCACCCTATCTTTCTCTGACGGTTCGCCGAGCGTCGAACTGCCGATTTACAAGGGAACGATGGGCCCGGATGTAATTGACATCCGCAAGCTGTACGGCCAGACCGGCAAATTCACGTATGACCCGGGCTTCATGTCGACGGCGTCGTGCAACTCGGCCATCACCTACATCGATGGCGACAAGGGCGAGCTGCTGTATCGCGGCTACCCGATCGAGCAACTGGCGACTCACTGCGACTTCCTCGAAGCCTCGTACCTGCTGCTCAAGGGCGAGCTGCCGAACGCGCAGCAAAAGGACGAGTTCGTGCAAACCGTGACCCGTCACACGATGGTTCACGAGCAGATGAACTTCTTCTTCCGCGGTTTCCGCCGCGACGCGCACCCGATGGCCGTGCTGACCGGCTCGGTCGGTGCCCTGTCGGCGTTCTACCACGACTCGCTGGACATCAATAACCCGAATCACCGCGAAGTCTCGGCGATTCGCCTGATCGCCAAGCTGCCGACGCTCGTCGCCATGGCGTACAAGTACAGCATCGGTCAGCCGTTCGTGTATCCGCGCAACGACCTGTCGTACACCGCGAACTTCATGCGCATGATGTTCGCCAACCCGTGCGAAGAGTACAAGGTCAACGACGTGCTGGTGCGCGCGCTCGACCGTATCCTGATCCTGCACGCCGACCACGAGCAGAACGCGTCGACCTCGACCGTGCGTCTGGCCGGCTCCTCGGGCGCGAACCCGTTCGCGTGTATCGCTGCCGGTATCGCCTGTCTGTGGGGCCCGGCGCACGGCGGTGCGAACGAAGCCGCGCTGAACATGCTCGAGCAGATCGGCTCGCCGGAGAAGATCCCCGAGTTCATCAAGCAGGTGAAGGACAAGAATTCGGGCGTGAAGCTCATGGGCTTCGGCCACCGCGTGTACAAGAACTACGACCCGCGCGCCAAGCTCATGCGCGAGACGTGCTACGAAGTGCTCAACGAACTGGGCCTGCACGACGACCCGCTGTTCAAGCTGGCCATGCAGCTCGAGAAGATCGCCCTGGAAGACGAGTACTTCGTGTCGCGCAAGCTGTACCCGAACGTCGACTTCTACTCGGGCATCGTCCAGCGCGCACTGGGCATCCCGACCTCGATGTTTACCTGCATCTTCGCGCTGGCCCGCACCGTGGGCTGGATCGCGCAGTGGAACGAGATGATCGGCGAGCCGGACCAGAAGATCGGTCGTCCGCGCCAGCTCTTCATCGGCCACACGCCGCGCGACGTCACGCCGATCGAGAAGCGCTAAGCTTCCCGACGCGTCCGGCACGGCCCCCGCTTGCCGTGCCGGCACCGCAACCTTGCCGAAACGGCAAGGCGGTGCGACCCGCAACGAGCCCTCGTTGCGCTATATTCGAAGCCACGGCACGAGCTGCCGTGATTCGCACAAATCCCCGGTTGATCGTGCGCCTACCGCCCGGTTTTCCGGGGATTTCGTATTCCGCCGGCGCGAAAGCGCTATGGCATAATCAAAAGTTCCGGAACGATTTCGGTTCCCAGAACGATATTTAGCCCCGCGTTTTTATCATGGCCAAGACGCTGTATGACAAATTGTGGGATGCACATGTCGTGCATACCGAGGACGATGGCACCACGTTGCTCTACATCGACCGTCACCTGTTGCACGAGGTGACCAGTCCGCAGGCGTTTGAGGGGCTAAAACTCGCGCAGCGTCCGGTCTGGCGTCTGTCGGCCAACCTGGCCGTGTCGGACCACAACGTGCCGACAACGGACCGCACGCAAGGCATTGCCGATCCGGTTTCGCGTCTGCAGGTCGACACCCTGGACAGCAACTGCGACAGCTACGGCATTACCCAATTCAAGATGAACGACGTGCGTCAGGGCATCGTGCACGTGATCGGCCCGGAGCAGGGCGCCACGCTGCCTGGCATGACGGTGGTGTGCGGCGACTCGCACACGTCCACGCATGGCGCGTTCGGCGCGCTCGCGTTCGGCATCGGCACGTCCGAAGTCGAGCACACGCTCGCCACCCAGACGCTGCTCATGAAGAAGAGCAAGAACATGCTCGTGAAGGTCGAGGGCACGTTGCCGCGCGGCTGTTCGGCCAAGGACATCGTGCTGGCCGTCATCGGCAAGATCGGCACGGCCGGCGGCACGGGGTACACGATCGAATTCGCCGGCTCGGCGATCCGCTCGCTCACGATGGAAGGCCGCATGACGGTGTGCAACATGGCGATCGAGGCCGGCGCACGTGCGGGGCTGGTGGCCGTGGACGACACCACGATCAACTACGTGAAGGGCCGCCCGTTCGCGCCGACGGGCGCGGAATTCCAGCAGGCCGAGGCCTACTGGCGCACGTTCCACTCGGACGCCGGCGCGCACTTCGATCACGTCGTGGAAATCGACGCGAGCACGCTGCGCCCGCAGGTCAGCTGGGGCACGTCGCCGGAAATGGTGGTGAGCATCGAGGACCGCGTGCCCGATCCCGAGAAGGAGAAGGACCCGGTCAAGCGCAGCGCCATGGAACGCGCGCTCGAGTACATGGCGCTCGCCCCGGACACGCCGATGTCGAGCATCAACGTCGACAAGGTGTTCATCGGTTCATGCACGAACTCGCGCATCGAGGACATTCGCGCCGCTGCCTACGTAGTGAAGAAGCTGGGCCGCCGCGTGGCGTCGAACGTGCGTCTGGCGATGGTCGTGCCGGGCTCGGGTCTGGTCAAGCAGCAGGCCGAGGAAGAAGGGCTCGACAAGGTGTTCAAGGCTGCCGGTTTCGAGTGGCGCGAGCCTGGCTGCTCGATGTGCCTGGCGATGAACGCCGACCGTCTGGAGCCGGGCGAGCGCTGTGCCTCGACGTCGAACCGCAACTTCGAAGGCCGTCAGGGCGCGGGTGGGCGCACGCATCTGGTGAGCCCCGCGATGGCTGCGGCGGCCGCGATCGAAGGCCACTTCGTCGACGTGCGGCGCCTCGTCTGACGCCGACGCATCGATTTATCCGTCGTTTGACGCTTTCTATAAAAGAGAGAACACCATGAAGAAACTGTGGATGCTGATCGGTGCGGTGCTGGTGCTGGGCGTGGCGGGCTGCAACACGATGGCGGGTCTGGGCAAGGACACGCAGGCGGCAGGCTCCGCGCTCGAGAACGCGGCGAAGAAGTGATGCGACGGTGCGCGGCGCGAGGCGATTCGCGTCGCGCCGCGCACCCACGAAATTTCCGGCGTCGAAGGCCGTGCCCCAAAAGGGGCGGGCCTGCCGCCGAACTGTTTTGATCAGGTGGTTTGTGATGGAAAAATTTACCGTCCATACGGGGTTGGTGGCGCCGCTCGACCGCGAGAACGTCGATACCGATGCGATTATCCCGAAGCAATTCCTGAAGTCGATCAAGCGCACGGGTTTCGGCCCGAACCTGTTCGACGAGTGGCGTTATCTGGACGTGGGCCAGCCGGGCCAGGATTGCAGCACGCGCCCGCTCAACCCGAACTTCGTGCTCAACCAGCCGCGCTACCAGGGCGCGACGATCCTGCTCGCGCGCAAGAACTTCGGGTGCGGCAGCTCGCGCGAGCACGCCCCGTGGGCGCTCCAGCAATACGGTTTCCGTGCCGTCATTGCGCCGAGCTTTGCCGACATCTTCTTCAATAACTGCTACAAGAACGGGCTGCTGCCAATCGCGCTGTCCGAAATGCAGGTTGATCATCTGTTCAACGAGACGGCCGCGTTCAACGGCTATCAGCTGACCATCGACCTCGACAAGCAGGCGGTCATCGCCGCCGACGGCCGCGCCTACGAATTCGACATCGCGCCGTTCCGCAAGTACTGCCTGCTCAACGGCTTCGACGACATCGGCCTGACCCTGCGTCACGCCGACAAGATTCGCGCCTACGAGGCCGAGCGGCTCGCCAAGCAGCCGTGGCTCGCAACGCGCTTGCCGGGCTGAACCCGAGCATCCAAGGAGATCGCATGAAAATCGCAGTGTTGCCGGGTGACGGCATTGGTCCGGAAATCGTGGCGCAAGCCGTCAATGTGCTCAACGCGCTCGACGAGAAATTCGAACTGGAAGAGGCGCCCGTGGGCGGCGCGGGCTACGAGGCCGCGGGCCATCCGCTGCCGGACGCCACGCTCAAGCTCGCCAAGGAGGCCGACGCCATCCTGTTCGGCGCCGTGGGCGACTGGAAGTACGATTCGCTCGAGCGCGCGCTGCGCCCCGAGCAGGCCATCCTGGGGCTGCGCAAGCACCTGCAGCTCTTCGCCAACTTCCGCCCGGCCATCCTGTACAAGGAACTGGCCGATGCTTCGAGCCTGAAGCCGGAGATCGTGGCAGGGCTCGACATCCTGATCATTCGCGAGCTCAACGGCGACATCTACTTCGGCCAGCCCAAGGGCTTTCGTCAGTCGCCGGACGGCGCTTTCGAAGGCGCGCGCGAAGGTTTTGATACCATGCGCTATAGCGTGCCGGAAGTGGAGCGCATCGCCCACGTGGCGTTCCAGGCGGCGGCCAAGCGCGGCAAGCGTCTGTGCTCGGTGGACAAGGCTAATGTGCTCGAGACGTCGCAACTGTGGCGCGACACGATGATCGAGGTCGCGAAGCAGTATCCGGACGTCGAACTCTCGCACATGTACGTCGACAACGCCGCGATGCAGTTGGTCAAGGCGCCGAAGAACTTCGACGTGGTGGTGACTGGCAACATGTTCGGCGATATCCTGTCGGACGAAGCCGCGATGCTCACGGGCTCGATCGGCATGCTGCCGTCGGCGTCGCTGGACGCCAACAACAAGGGGCTGTACGAGCCGTCGCATGGTTCGGCCCCCGACATCGCCGGCAAGGGCGTGGCCAATCCGTTGGCCACGATTCTGTCGGCGGCCATGATGCTGCGCTACACGCTGGGCCGTGCCGAACAGGCCGAGCGCGTGGAGAACGCGGTGAAGAAGGTGCTGGCGCAGGGCTTGCGCACGCCCGACATCTGGCAGGAAGGCGCGACCAAGGTCGGTACGCGCGAAATGGGCGCGGCGGTGGTTGCCGCGCTATAGAGCCGACGGGGCGTCGTGAGACGCCCCCGGCGCAATTGCAACGATAAGAGAGTGGATAAATGAAAACCGTAGGTCTGGTAGGTTGGCGGGGCATGGTCGGTTCGGTCCTGATGCAGCGCATGCAGCAGGAGAACGACTTCGCCTTGATCGAGCCGGTGTTTTTCAGCACCAGCAACGCGGGCGGCAAAGCCCCGTCGATGGCGAAGAACGAAACTTCGCTGAAAGACGCCAATGATGTCAACGAGCTGAAAAAATGCGACATCATCATTACCTGCCAGGGCGGTGACTACACAACCGAGATCTTCCCGAAGCTGCGCGCCGCGGGCTGGAACGGCTACTGGATCGATGCGGCTTCCACGCTGCGCATGAAGGACGATGCCATCATCGTGCTCGATCCGGTCAACCTCGACGTGATCAAGAATTCGCTCGTGAAGGGCACGAAGAACTTCATCGGCGGCAACTGCACGGTAAGCTGCATGCTGATGGGCCTGGGCGGCCTGTTCCAGCATGGCCTGGTGGACTGGCTTACGTCGATGACGTATCAGGCGGCCTCGGGCGGCGGCGCGCAACACATGCGCGAGCTGCTCACGCAATTCGGCAGCATCAACGCCGAAGTGAAGGCGCTGCTGGACGATCCGCATTCGGCCATTCTCGAAATCGACCGCAAGGTGCTGGCCAAGCAGCACGCCCTTACCGCCGAAGAAACGAAGCAGTTCGGCGTGCCGCTCGGCGGCAACCTGATTCCGTGGATCGACAAGGACCTGGGCAACGGCCAGTCGAAGGAAGAATGGAAGGGTGGCGCCGAGACCAACAAGATTCTGGGGCTGGGCGACGGCTTCCCGGGCACGCGCGCGATTCCGGTGGACGGTCTGTGCGTGCGTATCGGCGCCATGCGCTGCCATAGCCAGGCGCTGACCATCAAGCTGACGAAGGACGTGCCGTTAGACGAACTGACCGACATCATCGGCCAGGCCAACGACTGGGTGAAGGTGGTGCCGAACACGCGCGAGGCGTCGATGACCGATTTGACGCCTGCGGCCGTGACCGGCACGATGACGATCCCGGTGGGTCGCCTGCGCAAGATGTCGATGGGTCCGGAGTACCTGTCGGCATTCACGGTGGGTGATCAACTGTTGTGGGGCGCGGCGGAACCGCTGCGTCGCATGCTGCGGATCCTGCTCGACGCTTGAGCGTCGCAGCGCATCGGTAAGGCGTGAAGAACGGCGGCCCGCGAGGCCGCCGTCCGCGCTTTGGGAGGCAGTCCTTTTCGCCGTCTTTCCGGTGAGGGCGCCAACGACAAACGACTGACAGGCTAGACAAGACACAGTGCGGAAATACTCGATCGGCAAGCGCGCAAATTCGTCCCGCAATTCGTTTCGCCTGAGTGCGGCGGCGGCTGTTCTGTGGAGTCTCGGGCTTCTGAATGCAGGGGCCGCCGAATTCGGGCCGCAACAGGTGCGTTCGGGGCCGGGCCAGCCACTGCGCGCGGTGATCGTGCTGGGCAACGTGTCGCAGGCGGAAGCCGACGGTCTGTCCGTCAAACTCGCCCCGCGCGAGGCGTTCCGGCACGCCGGCCTGCGCTACGACCCCACGCTCGAGAAGCTCTCCGTGTCCGTCTCGCCCACGGGCGGGCGCGAGCCCGGATATAGCGGTACGTACCTCGTGCATGTCGACTCGGCCGAGCCGGTGAGTACGTCGTTCCTCGACCTGTTGCTCGTGCTCGAATGGCGCACCGGCCGTCAGTCCAGCGCGGTCACGCTCTCGGCGATTCCCGAAGCGAGTGCCGCGCAGCCGCAGGCCGTCGTGCCTGCCGCTGTCGCTGCCGCGACGCCGGCGGCGGCGTCTTCGTCGTCTGCTTCCCCGTCTGCCTCCCGGCCAGCCCCCGCCTCTGCCGGCGCCGCCGCGTCCGCGCACGCCCCGGCGGGGTCTTCCGCCGCTGTTGCGGCGTCGCCCGACGGCGCGCGCACGGTTGGCGCAGGCGAGTCGCTGTCGTCGATCGCCCGCGAATTCACGGGCGGCGAGGGCGGCACGACGCTCGCGCAGATGATGACGGCCTTGTTCGAGGCAAACCGCTCCGCGTTCATCGGGAACGATCCGAATCGTTTGCGCAAGGGGGCGACGCTCAACCGTCCCGCCGACGATCAGGTGCAGAGCATTCCTCCCGCGCAGGCCCGCAAATTCGTGGCCGCGGCACGCGAGCAGTTTGACGCGTATCGCGCGCGGCTGGCCGATTCGGCGGCGCAGCAGGCGGCGCCGGCCGGTGGCCGCAGTGCACAGGGCGCGATCGAAGCGGGCAAGGCGCCGGAAGCCGCCGCCCCCGCCACGCGCGATGAATTGAAGCTGTCGCGACCCGGCAAGGGCGGCGCGGCCGGTGCGTCCGGACGCGCAAGCGGCAGCGAAGAAGAACAGATCGCCCAGGGCAAGGCACAGGCCGAAGCCCAGGGCAGGGTGAACGAGTTGCAAAAGAACGTAGCAGATCTCCAGAAGCTGTTGGCGATGAAGAACCAGGCCGTCGCCAGTCTGGAGGAGCAGGCCGCCACCGCTTCCGGAGCGAGCACGCAGGACAAGACCGCGAAATCGGCCGATGGGAAGGCGACAGCAGCCGCTGCCGCCGCCGGTGCGAAGAACGCGGGGCAGGGCGCCGGCGCGCGTGATACCGCCGCTGCCGCCAATGCTGCCAATGCCGCCAATGCTGCCGATGTCGGCGCGAGCGCCGCGACGGCGTCCGCCGCTTCGGACGCGACGGCTTCGTCGCCGGTGGCCGAAGCAGGGGCGTCGCAACCCGGCGCAGCGGCTTCCGCAGCGAAGGCCGAGGCCGCCGCCAGCGCCCCGGCGGCCGACGCCCAGCCCGCCGCGAACGCCGGCATGAGCTGGCGCGCGGTCCGCGAGAATCCGTACCTCTTGCCGGGCGCCGGCGCGCTGGCGGTGCTGCTCGGCCTGTGGTGGTTGATGCGCCGGGGGCGCGCTGCGACGCCAGCCGGCCAGCCTGGACCGTATGACGACGGCCGCGATGACCGGGGCGGCCACGGCGGCCCCGACAGCCACGACGAACGCGAGCGCGTCGGCGCACCGCACGACGCGGCCCAGGAAGCCACGTCCTCGCGCGGTGCCGCGCCAGCCGGTGCGGTAGCTGCAGCAGGTGCTGCGGGTGCCGCCGCGCTGTATGCCGCAAACCAGGCTGAGGCGGACGAACATCTGCATCCGCCCGCCGACGACACGTGGGCCGAGCCGGCTGACGCGCATGGCGTGGCGGCGCTCGACGAGACCCCGCCCGGCCCGGTGGCGGCAGGCGCCGGCGCGCCGGGCGAGTGGGGCGCCGAACAGGAGCATTCGCGCGACGAACCGGCCGACACCGCTCGCGCCGAGACGTCGGGGGAGCCCCTTGGCGAAAGCGTGCACGAAGCCTTGCAAACGGCCGCAGAGCCGGTCGCCGGCGAGCCACTGGCCGTTGGGCCGGAAAGCGCTGTGCAGGCCGCTGGCGAGCCGGAGATCGACTGGGATGCCGCCTTTGCGGAGCAGGCCGGCGAAGCGCCCACGCCGCATGACGATCCGGTCGACGCAACATTGTCGTCATTGGAAGCCTTGAGTGTCGCAGGGGCGGCAGGCGGCGCGGCGACAGTCGCCGGTACTGCGGCGGCCGCGGCGCCACACCCCGAGGGCGCGAACGAAGCGAACCAAGTGGGCGAAGCGAACGAAGCGAACGAAGCGAACGAAGTGGACGAAGTGGACGAGGCGCCCGAATCCATCCCATCCACGCCATCTGCCCGCTCCGCCTCGATGCCGGGGGCGATCGCAGCCGACGCAGTCCCCGAAGGCGGCGTGGCCGGCATGCTGGGCGATCTGGATCTGTCGATTCCGGGCCAACCGGCGCACGTCGGCACGATTTCGAGCGACGCCTTGCCCTCGTTGACGCAGGGTCTCGGTTCCGTGCAGTTCAAGATGGCGCCGCTGGGTTCGCCGGCGCATGAGGAAGCCGCCGCCGAGGCCGACGCTGCCGAGTTCGACGGTGAACTGAGCGATGCCGATTTCGACGCGGCGATGGCGCAGGCGCGCGCCGCCTCGCAGGGCTCGCGCGGCAGCTATGTGGACCAGGCGCACGAAGTTCACGGAATGCACGAAGCGCACGAAGCGCACGAAGCGCCGTCGCTCAAGCCGATGTCGTTCGATCTGTCGGACTTCAGTCTCGATCTGAAGGGCGACGACGCGCCGGTCTTGTCGACCTTGCCGTCCGCAATGGGCGAGCAAGCGCGGGTCGAGCACGAGACGCTCGCGGCGCCGGCGCCGGACACGCCGTATGCCGGAACGCCGGCCGCGCCGCAAGCGCCCGAGCTCGCGCCGGCTGCCGCGTCTGCCCCGCCCACTGGCGCCGATCCGATCGTGCCGCATGCCGTCGCGACGGCGTCGGGAGAGCCGCAGGTGCCCGACGAGTTCCATACGAAGCTGGAGCTGGCGATGGCGTACCAGAGCATCGGCGACGACGACGGCGCCCGCGAGCTGCTCGAAGAAGTGATCGCCGGCGGCGACGCCGCGCAGCAGTCGGTCGCGCGGGCGCGGCTCGCCGAGCTGGGCAAGTGACGGCCGCGCGACGCAACGGCGAAGACCGCACAGATTGACCGTAGTTTGGGGCGCCCGTAGGTTGGGCGCCCGTTTTTCTTTTACCGCAGGCGCGCCGCGGGGCGCGCATCACGTTTTGGCGCATATGCGAATCGCACTGGGCATTCACTACGACGGCACGGCGTTCTCCGGCTGGCAATCGCAGCCGCACGGCAACACCGTGCAGCAGGCGCTCGAGGCCGCGCTGCGCGAGTTCGGCGGCGTGGCGTTGGCGACGACCGTCGCCGGGCGCACCGACACCGGCGTGCATGGCATCGGCCAGGTCGTGCATTTCGACACCGAGCTCGATCGCGCCATGTTTTCGTGGGTGCGCGGCGTCAACGCATTTCTGCCCAAGACCGTCGCCGTGCAATGGGCGCAGGCGATGCCGGAGGATTTCCATGCCCGCTTTGCCGCCTTCGAGCGCACCTATTTCTACGTGCTGTACGTCCACCCCGTACGCTCGCCGCTGCTCGACGGCCGTTGCGGCTGGCTGCACACGCCGCTCGATCTCGACGCGATGCGCACCGCGAGCCAGACGCTCGTCGGCGAGCATGACTTCTCGGCGTTCCGCTCGTCCGAATGCCAGGCCAAGACGCCCGTGAAGCACCTGTACGCGATCGACATCGGGCAGCAGGGGCATTTCTTCGTGTTCCGCTTTCGCGCGAGCGCCTTCCTCCACCATATGGTGCGCAACATCATGGGGTGCCTCGTGGCGATCGGCCGGGGACGCCAGCCCGCGAGCTGGATGGCGGACGTGCTCGCGAGCCGCGACCGCCGCCACGCCGCGCCGACGTTCATGCCCGACGGCCTGTATCTTGCGCGCGTGGGGTATCCTGATCGTTTCGCGGTGCCCGAGCCCAACTGGGCCGCGTGGCCGTTTCCGATGCCGTGGGGCAGTGCATGAAATCCCTCAACACTCGTACCCGAATCAAGATTTGCGGCCTGTCGCAGCCGGCCGACGTCGATCACGCCGTCGCGCTCGGCGTGGACGCCATCGGCCTCGTGTTCTATCCGCCCAGTCCCCGTTTCGTCGATCTCGCACGCGCGGCCGAACTCGCCCGCCGCGTCCCGCCATACGTGAGCGTGGTCGGACTGTTCGTCAACGCGACGGCCGGCGAGATCGCCCGCACGGTCGAGGCCGTGCCCCTCACGAGCTTGCAGTTCCACGGCGACGAGACGCCGGGGCAGTGCGCGGCGCTCGCGGCGGCGGCCGGACACCGTCCGTACCTGCGCGCCATGCGTATCGGCCCCGAGACGAAAGACAGCGGCGATTTGCTACAATTCGCCAACGCATACACCGCCGCGCAAGGCCTCTTGCTCGATGCCCTGGTCGAGGGTTACGGCGGTGGAGGAAAGGTTTTCGATTGGTCACTTATTCCAAAAGACATCGCGCGTCGGGCCGTTTTGAGTGGTGGCTTGAACGCACACAACGTTGCTGATGCCATCCGGCAGGTGACGCCATACGCCGTCGACGTGTCGAGCGGCGTGGAGGCGTCGCGGGGCGTGAAGGATCCCGCCCGCATGACGGCGTTCGTGCACGCAGTGCGTGCCGCGGACGCCGAATGAGCAACCCGCCGGTGCGGCGGCCGCCAGGGCCCGCCACCGGTACCGCGAAGAGTGACGACCATGTACGAATTGCCTGACGCCCGCGGCCATTTCGGCCCGTATGGCGGTGTCTTTGTGGCCGAGACGCTGATTCACGCGCTCGACGAATTGCGCGACGCGTATGCCAAATACCAGCACGATCCGGCCTTCCTCGAAGAATTTCATTACGAACTGAAGCACTACGTCGGCCGTCCGTCGCCGATCTATCACGCCAAGCGCTGGAGCCGCGAGCTGGGCGGCGCGCAGGTGTACCTCAAGCGCGAGGACCTGAACCACACGGGCGCGCACAAGGTGAACAACGTGATCGGCCAGGCGCTGCTCGCGCGTCGCATGGGCAAGCGCCGTGTGATCGCCGAGACGGGCGCGGGGCAGCACGGCGTGGCGAGCGCCACCATTGCTGCGCGCTTCGGCATGGAGTGCGTGGTCTACATGGGCGCGGAAGACGTCAAGCGGCAGGCCGCCAACGTCTATCGCATGCAGTTGCTGGGCGCGACCGTCGTTCCCGTGGAATCCGGTTCGAAGACGCTCAAGGACGCGCTCAACGAAGCCATGCGCGACTGGGTGACCAACGTGGAGAGCACGTTCTACATCATCGGCACGGTGGCCGGCCCGCATCCGTATCCGATGCTCGTGCGCGACTTCCAGAGCGTGATCGGCGAGGAGTGCAAGGTGCAGATGCCCGAGCTCGCCGGCCGCCAGCCTGACTACGTGCTCGCCTGCGTGGGCGGCGGCTCGAACGCGATGGGCATCTTCTACCCGTACATCGACGTGCCGGACGTCAAGCTGATCGGCGTGGAAGCCGCGGGCGACGGCATCGAGACCGGCCGCCATGCGGCGTCGATCATCGGCGGCACGCCGGGGGTGCTGCACGGCAACCGCACGTATCTGCTGCAGGACGCCAACGGCCAGATCACCGAGACGCACTCCATCTCGGCGGGGCTGGATTATCCGGGTGTGGGGCCGGAGCACGCGTGGCTGCACGACATCAAACGCGCCGAGTACGTTGGCATCACCGACACCGAGGCCCTCAGGGCGTTCCACGATTGCTGCCGGATCGAGGGCATCATTCCCGCACTGGAGTCGAGCCATGCGCTTGCCTATGCGTGCAAGCTTGCGCCGACGCTGCCGAGCGACCGGATCGTGCTGGTCAACCTCTCGGGGCGCGGCGACAAGGACATGCACACCGTGATGGCGCTGGCCAACCCCGCGCCCGAGGGCGCATGAGGGCGCAACGCCGCGCATGACCGGCGAGGCGAGACTCCATCGATCCGACAAAGGTAACCAGAACCAGCATGACCGATCTGAGCGATCGCAAGGCACAAAATGACGTCCTCGGGACCGAGCGTCCCGTGGACGCCACCGAAGCCGCCGCCGCACGACTCGAGGCCATGGAAGCGGCCGGCGAGTTGCGCGCGCGGTGGGCGCCGGGCGACATCACGTTGCGTCATGCGGACTTCCTGCAGCACGTGCACGAACTGGAAGACGGCAGCGTCGACCTGATCCTTGCCGACCCGCCGTATGGGCTCGGCAAGGACTACGGCAACGACTCCGACAAGCGCTCCGGCGAGGACTTCCTCGGCTGGACGTATGGCTGGCTCGAAGCGGCGATCCCGAAACTCGCGCCGCGCGGCTCGCTGTACCTGTTCTGCACGTGGCAATACGCGCCCGAGCTGTTCGTGTTCCTCAAGCAGCGCCTGCTGATGATCAACGAGATCATCTGGGACCGCCGCGTGCCCAGCATGGGCGGGAGCACGCGGCGGTTCTCGTCGGTGCACGACAACATCGGCTTTTTCGCGGTCTCGAAGGACTACTACTTCGATCTCGACGCCGTGCGCGTGCCGTATGACGCCGCCACGAAGAAGGCGCGCTCGCGCCGTATCTTCGAAGGCAGCAAGTGGCTGGAGCTGGGGTACAACCCCAAGGATCTGTGGTCGATCTCGCGATTGCACCGGCAAGACCCCGAACGCGTCGATCATCCGACGCAGAAACCGCTGCATATCATCGAGCGCATGGTGCTCGCCAGTTGCCCGCCCGGCGGGCTCGTGCTCGACCCGTTCATGGGCAGCGGCACGACGGCCGTGGCCTGCGCGCTGCACGGCCGGCGTTTCGTCGGCTTCGAGCTCAACGCGCACTACCACGCGCTCGCCAACCAACGACTTCAGAGACTTTCCGATCATGTCCCGCATTCAAGCGACGTTCCAAGCCTTGCAAGCGCAGGGTAAGAAGGGCCTCATTCCGTTCATCACCGCGGGCGATCCCGAGCCGGGCTGGACGGTCAGGCTCATGCATGCGCTCGCCGACAACGGCGCCGACGTCATCGAGCTCGGCGTGCCGTTCTCCGATCCGATGGCCGACGGCCCGGTCATCCAGCGTGCCTCCGAGCGCGCCCTGGCCCGCGGCGTGAGCCTGGCCGAGGTGCTCGGCTACGTGGCGGCGTTTCGCCAGACCAACGACCGCACGCCGGTCGTGCTCATGGGCTACGCCAACCCGATCGAGGCGATGGGGCTCGAGGCCTTCGCCGAGCGCGCCGCCAGGGCCGGCGTGGACGGCGTGCTGGTCGTCGACTATCCGCCCGAGGAGGCGGAGGGCTACGCCCGCGCCATGCGCGCGCAGGGCATGGATCCGATCTTCCTGCTCGCACCCACGTCGACCGAGGCGCGCATTGCGGCCGTCGCCCGCCAGGCGAGCGGCTACCTGTATTACGTCTCGCTCAAGGGCGTGACCGGGGCGGCGAGCCTGGACCTGGCCAGCGTGGCCGCGAGAATCCCCGAAATCAAGGCCGCGGCGGCGCTGCCCGTCGGCGTGGGCTTCGGCATTCGGGACGCCGAGACGGCGCGCGCCATCGCGTCGGTGGCCGACGCCGTGGTCATCGGCAGCGCCATCGTGCAGCGGCTCGAGAACACGCCGCGTGATCTCGAAGGCCAGAACGCGGTAAAATCGCTGGCTGAATTCATCGGCGGCATCCGCCAGGCGCTCGACGAGGGCGTCAAATCCGCGTAAATTCGCGTCCAAACGTTCGCGTCCAAACGTTCGCGTCCGAACGCGATGATCCGCCCGGTGAAACGCTGAATCGAAACGGCCGCGTGGCGCGGTCGCCAGAAACGCCCGCCCTCGTCGAGCGGGCGTTTGCCAAGGAGAAACTATGAGCTGGCTCGACAAGCTGCTGCCCCCGAAGATCAAGCAAACCGATCCGACGCAGCGCAACAAGAGCATCCCGGAAGGGCTGTGGATCAAGTGCCCGTCGTGCGAAGCGGTGTTGTACCGCAACGACGTGGAAGCGAATCTGCACGTTTGCCCGAAGTGCGATCACCACATGCGCATCGGTGCGCGGGCGCGTCTGGACGCGCTGCTCGATCCCGAAGGCCGCTACGAGCTCGGCCAGGAGATCGTGCCGGTCGACGCGCTGAAATTCAAGGACAGCCGCAAGTATCCCGATCGCATCAAGGAAGCGATGGACGACAGCGGCGAGACCGATGCCATGGTCGTCATGGGCGGTGCGATCCACACGCTGCCGGTCGTGGTGGCGTGCTTCGAGTTCTCGTTCATGGCCGGCTCGATGGGTTCGGTCGTCGGCGAGCGCTTCGTGCGCGGCGCGCAGAATGCGCTCGAGCAGGGCGTGCCGTTCATCTGCATTACCGCGTCGGGCGGTGCGCGCATGCAGGAAAGCCTGCTCTCGCTCATGCAGATGGCCAAGACCACGGCCATGCTGACCAAGCTGTCCGACGCCAAGCTGCCGTTCATCTCCGTGCTGACCGATCCGACCATGGGCGGCGTGTCGGCGAGCTTCGCCTTCCTCGGCGACGTGGTGATGGCCGAGCCCAAGGCGCTGATCGGCTTTGCCGGCCCGCGCGTGATCGAGCAGACCGTGCGCGAGAAGCTGCCCGAAGGGTTCCAGCGCTCGGAATTCCTGCTGCAGAAAGGCGCGATCGACATGATCGTCGACCGGCGCAAGATGCGCGAAGAGATCGCGCGTCTGATCGCCCTCATGCAGTGCCAGCCGGCCGACGCGGTCGCCTGAGTCCGGAGGGCGCGACAGCCGTCGCGCCCGTCGCGTGGCACGCGCGGTTGCGGTGCCCCAAAGGGCCGGGCAACGGCGTAGAATGTCACAACGCCACGCAGTGTCGCGCAAGCGGCACGTGAACGCATTACTTCGCAGAACCCGAAGCGCGGACGTTACCTCGTTACGTCCGCGCTTTGCATTTCTGCCCGCACATTCATGCCGACATACTCCACTCTCGACGCCTGGCTCGCCCATCTGGAAACCGCCCACCCCGTGGGCATCGACATGGGCCTCGCGCGTATCGGGCGCGTCAAAGAGGCGCTCGGACTGAAATTCCCGTGCCCCGTGTTCACGGTGGGCGGCACCAACGGCAAGGGCTCGACCTGCGCCATCCTCGAGGCGATCCTGCTCTCGGCGGGCTATCGCGTGGGCTGTCACACATCGCCGCACCTCATCAAGTTCAACGAGCGCGCGCGCGTGAACGGCGAGATGGTCGATGACGCCACGCTGCTGCCGCACTTCGAGGCGGTCGAGCGCGCCCGCACGAGCTTCGACGAACCGGTCTCGCTCACGTACTTCGAATTCACCACGCTCGCGATCATGCATCTGTTCGCGAGCGCCGGGCTCGACGCCGTGATTCTCGAAGTCGGCCTGGGCGGGCGGCTCGATGCGGTCAACATCGTCGACGCCGACTGCGCCGTCGTCACGAGCATCGACATCGACCACGCGCAGTATCTGGGCGACACGCGCGAGGCCATCGCCAAAGAGAAGGCGGGCATCTTCCGTGCGGGCAAGCCGGCGATCTGCGGCGATCCCATGCCGCCGGCCACGCTGCTGGCCGAAGCCGAGCGCATCGGCGCGGACCTGTGGCTGTTCGGGCGCGATTTCAACTATCAGGGCGACAAGCAGCAGTGGAGCTACGGCGGGCGCCACATGCGGCGTCCGGCGCTGGCCTATCCGGCGCTGCGCGGCGCGAACCAGCTGCTCAACGCGTCGGCGGCGCTGGCCGCGCTCGAGGCGATGCGCGCGGCGCTGCCGGTGTCCGCGCAGGACATCCGGCTGGGCCTCGCATCCGTTGAGCTGCCGGGGCGCTTCCAGGTGCTGCCGGGACGCCCGGCCGTCGTGCTCGATGTCGCCCACAACCCGCACGCGGCCGCCGCGCTCGGACACAATCTCGACGGGATGGGTTTCTTTCCTTACACCTATGCCGTGTTCGGCGCGATGGCCGACAAGGACATCGAGGGCGTGCTGCGCCACCTTGTCGACAAGGTCGATCACTGGCGCTTGTGCGGGCTGCCCACCGAGCGCGCGGCGAGTCCGGCGCTGCTCGAAGAGAAGCTGCGCGCCGTAGGGTTTCACGAAGATGCCGACCATTCGGTGCAAACCTTCGAATCCCCCGAGAAAGCTTACGCCGCCGCGCTCGAGCAGTGCGGCGAGAATGATAGAATTGCGGTTTTTGGATCGTTCTACACGGTGGCCGGTGTGATGTCGCACCGCAAATTGCAGCGCCATTGACCGCGAACGGTGCGTTGCCGTGACATTTGCTTACCAGAAATGTCATGCGCATGGCGCACCGGATGCGCGATGATCAGTCCAACGACGCGAGTTTCGACCTGAGCCAAGGGCCTATGGGATTGTTTTCCTTCCGCAAGAAAGACGCCGAAGCCGTTTCCCCGAAGCGCGGTAGCCGCAGGAGCGGCCGCACCGGCACCCGTGCGGCGGGAGGGGGCGAATACAGCGAGCACGAGCAACTCGACCCGCTGCTGCCCGAGAAGCAACGCGCGCGCCGCCGTCTGGTCGGCGCGTTGGCGCTGGTGCTCGCCGCGGTCATCATTTTGCCCATGGTGCTCGCGCCCGAACCGAAGCCGGCGGCCGATGACATCGCGATCCAGATCCCCGGCAAGGACGCCAATTCTCCGCCCGTGCGCGTGAAGCCGCAGGCGGCGCGGCCATCGACCGATGCATCGCTCGACAAGGGCGAGGAGGCCGTCGACGGCAACGCGCTGGCGAACAGCGCGACCCGGCCGTCCGTGCCGGCGCCGGCCCCGACGGGCCTGCCGTCTTCCTCGTCTTCGTCTGCCGCGCCGGTCGCTGCCGTGCCGTCGGCGCCGGGCAGCGTGCCCGAGCCACAGGTGGCGCAGGCCAAGCCGGAGCACAAGCCCGAAGCGAAGCCCGAGACCCGCAAGCCCGAGCAGCACGCGGACGCCAAACCCGCCGCCAAACCCGCCGAGCCGCATGACACGGCCAAGACGCAAGCCCGGCCGCAGAACAATGTGGCCGACCCGATCGCACAGTTCGCGCAGAACAACCCCAAGCCGGCGAAGGCCGCCGACACGCACGACAATGCACAGAAGCCGGCAGCCGCGGGCGGCAAGTACCTGGTGCGCATCGGCGCGTTCTCGACGCAGGATCGCGCGCAGGCGTGGCTCGTCAAGCTCAAGCTCGTGAACGTGCCGAGCTACATGGTCAAGAGCACGGTCGACGGGCGTGAGCTCTATCTGCTGCGAGCGGGGCCGTTCTCCGACCGTGCGAGCGCGGAAGCGGCAGGCAAGAAGATTCGCGACGCCGGCCTGACCGCGCAGGTCGCCGAGGCAGGTTGAGTTGGGCGATACCGTACACGGCGGTCTGCTGACCGTGGTCGACTACGCGGCCATCGCGATCCTGCTCGGGTCGATGTTGCTGGGCATGCTGCGCGGGCTGGTGCGCGAGCTGTTCAATCTGGTCGGCTGGGTCGTGGCGTTCTTCGTGGCGCGCGCTTTCGGTCCGACGCTCGCGCACTGGCTGCCGGCCGACCTGCCTGGCGGCGAGATGACGCAGGGCGCGCTGGGCTTCCTGCTGGTGCTCGTTGCGGTGGTGTTCGGCGCGGGAATCGTGAGCGCGCTCGTGGGACGCATGACCGATCTGATCGGCCTGCGTCCGGCCGATCGCGGCCTGGGCATGCTGTTCGGGATCGTTCGCGGCGTTTTGCTCTTGATGTTGTTGATGGTTGCCGCCAGATTGACGGCATTGCCGCAGCAACCGGCATGGCAGCATTCGCTGACGCGTCCGTGGGTGGAGGCGGGGCTGGAGCGACTCATGCCGTACCTCCCCGAGCCGGTTCAGCACTATCTGCGCAAGCCCGAGGCGGCCGTGCCGAGCATGCCGGGGGTGAATTCGCTGAACGCGCCGGTGCCGCTGCCACAGTTGGAACCTTATCGCGGCGCGCCGTCTCCTGCGCCCGGCACGTCGGAAGCGCCGCGCGCGGCGCCGCAAGGCCAGGGCGGACAGGGAAGCCGGGTCGAGACGACTATCGAAGCCCGGCCGGCGGGGCAGCGCACACCGGACGCGCGGGGCGCGCAGGGCGATGGCGCGCGCGTGTCGGGGATTTCGGCCCTGATGGGCGCAGACATGATCCACGGCGGCCGGGGGATGACGAGCCAGGGCGGCTCGGGCGCCGCCGGGGCGCAATCGCAAGGATGGGGCATGCGCAGCGGCGGATCGGCCGCGCCGTCGACCGGCCTGCAGAAGGTTTCCGAATGACGGATAATACAGTCCGTTTGACGCAGATTTCGATGTTTTTTGAAGGATTCATGCCATGTGTGGCATCGTCGGTGTAGTCTCCAAATCCCCGGTCAATCAGTTCATCTACGATAGCCTGCTGCTGCTGCAGCACCGCGGCCAGGATGCCGCCGGCATCGCCACGACGGACGGCCACTCGTTCTATATGCACAAGGGCAACGGCATGGTGCGCGACGTGTTTCGCACGCGCAACATGCGCGACCTGCCGGGCACGGTCGGCATTGGCCAGGTGCGCTACCCCACGGCCGGCTCGTCGAGCGCCGCACAGGCCCAGCCGTTCTACGTGAATGCCCCATACGGCATCGTGCTCGCGCACAACGGCAACCTGACGAACTGGGAACAGCTCAAGGACGAGATGTTCCGCGTCGACCGCCGTCACATCAACACCACGTCCGACTCCGAAGTGCTGCTCAACGTGCTCGCGCACGAACTGCAGGAAAGCTCGCGCGAAGGCTTGTCCGTCGCGTCGCTGTTCCAGGCGGTGAGCAAGGTGCATGGCCGCCTGCGCGGCTCCTACGCGATCGTCTCCATCATCTCGGGCTTCGGCCTGCTCGCGTTCCGCGACCCCAACGGCATCCGTCCGCTGTGCATCGGCCGCTTCGACGGCCCGAACGGCACCGAATGGATGGTGGCCTCGGAGTCGGTGGCGCTAGAAGGCATGGGCTTCGCGTTCGAGCGCGACGTCAAACCGGGCGAGGCGATCTTCATCAGCAACGACGGCGAGCTCACTTCGCAGCAGTGTTCGCCGTCGGCGTCGATGCATCCGTGCATTTTCGAACTCGTGTATCTGGCGCGTCCCGATTCCGTGCTCGACGGCGTGCCGGTCTACGACGCGCGCCTGCGCATGGGCGACTATCTCGCCGAGAAGATCCGCCGCGAGATCGACTACAAGGACATCGACGTCGTCATGCCGATTCCGGACTCGAGCCGTCCGGCGGCCATGCAGGTCGCCAAGCGCCTGGGGTTGAACTATCGCGAAGGCTTCTTCAAGAACCGCTACGTCGGCCGCACGTTCATCATGCCGGGCCAGGCGATGCGCAAGAAGTCGGTGCGTCAGAAGCTCAACGCCATGCGCGTCGAGTTCAAGGACAAGAACGTGCTGATCGTGGACGACTCGATCGTGCGCGGCACCACCAGCCAGGAAATCGTGCAGATGGCGCGCGATGCCGGCGCCCGCAAGGTGATCTTCGCCTCCGCGGCGCCGCCCGTGAAGTTCCCGAACGTGTACGGCATCGACATGCCCACGCGCAGCGAGCTGGTGGCGCATGACCGCAGCGACGAGGAAGTGGCCCGCATCATCGGCGCGGACGAACTGATCTATCAGGACGTCGAGGACATGAAGGCCGCCGTGCGCGACATCAACCCGGATCTGACCGACTTCGATGCATCATGCTTCGACGGCAATTACATCACGGGCGACGTCACGCCGGAATACCTGGATCGCCTGGAGCAGCAACGCAAGGCGCCGAAGGCGCCGGTCGTGGAAAGCCCCGAGGCCGATGAGGCCGAGCCGCGCGGAGCACAGCTTGGCCTGTGAGGCCGGAGAGGCTATTTCCCGCATCGCCGGCGGCCTCGGAAACCGGGGAAACCCCGGAGTGGCCGGCAGGGCGGGGCAGGCGGCGAGGATTTTCCTTCTTCGCCTGCAACGTGCTACACTGCACCGAACGTCGATTTGATTTCAGCTTGCGGACGTGGGGGAATATCCCCGAAACAGCTAAAGCGAGGCCTAGACAGATGGATTTCGAGCCCGTTTTGCTGACCAGCGAAACGGGCTTTTCTTTTTTTGGGTCGGGATTCGACCGCCGGAATGCGCCAGCGGAAGGCAGACGGCGGTACGGGCAGCGGCCTTGACACCACGACGAGACACACGATGGACTCCTTCGACTTCGATACCCTGGCGGTGCGCGCGGGCACGCAGCGCTCCGAGTTTGGCGAGCACTCCGAGGCGCTGTACCTGACCTCGAGCTTTGTGTTCAAGAGCGCTGCAGAGGCCGCCGAGCGGTTCGCGCATTCGGAGGAGGGCTTTACCTACTCGCGCTTCACCAATCCGACGGTGTCGATGTTCCAGGATCGTCTCGCGGCGCTCGAAGGCGGCGAAGCGTGCATGGCCACGGCCTCGGGCATGAGTGCCATCGTCTCGGTCGTGATGACCGCGCTCTCGGCGGGCGACCACCTCGTGAGCTCGCAGAGCATCTTTGGCTCCACGCTCAACGTTTTCTCCACCATCTTCAACCGTTTCGGCATCGAGACGACCTTCGTCGATCCGACCGACCTCGATGCGTGGCGCGCCGCGATTCGCCCGAACACGAAGATGTTCTTCCTCGAGACGCCGTCCAACCCGCTCACCGAAATCGCCGACATTGCGGCGATCGGCAAGATCGCCAAGCAAGCCGGCGCGCTGTTCGTCGTCGACAACTGTTTCTGTACGCCGGTGCTGCAGCGCCCGATCGAATACGGCGCCGACGTCGTGGTGCACTCGGCGACGAAGTATCTCGATGGCCAGGGCCGCGTGCTTGGCGGCGCCATCGTCGGCAAGAAGGACTTCATCATGGGCAAGATCTTCACGTTCGTGCGCAGCGCGGGGCCGACCCTGTCCGCGTTCAACGCATGGGTGCTGCTCAAGGGGCTGGAGACGCTGTCGCTGCGTGTCGAGAAGCAGTCGGCCAACGCGCTGGCCGTGGCGCAATGGCTCGAGCGGCAGCCGCAAGTGGCACGCGTGTTCTACCCGGGCCTGCCGTCGCACCCGCAATACGAACTCGCACAACGCCAGCAGACGGCGGGCGGCGCGATCGTGGCGTTCGAGCTCAAGGGCGCCACCCCCGCCGAGCAGCGCGAGAATGCATGGCGCGTGATCGACAATACCCGCGTGTGCTCGATCACCGGCAACCTCGGCGACACACGCACGACCATCACGCATCCGGCGAGCACCACGCATGGCCGCATTACGCCGCAGGCGCGTGCGGCCGCCGGCATCACCGAAGGGCTGATCCGTCTCGCCGTGGGCCTGGAGTCGCCGGCCGACATCCAGGCCGATCTGGCGCGCGGTTTCGCGAAGTGACCGGGGCGCGGACCATGAGTCGATTCTGGAGTGCGGGCGTGGCGGAACTCACGCCCTATGTGCCCGGTGAGCAGCCGCAGATGCAGCGGCTCATCAAGCTGAACACCAACGAAAATCCATACGGTCCGTCGCCGCGCGTGCTCGCGGCGATTCGCGAAGCGCTCGGCGAGCGCGCCGACGCGCTCAAGTTGTATCCCGATCCGGATGCGCGCCGCTTCAAGCAGGCGATCGCGCAGCGTTTCGGACTGGACGTGGCCAACGTGCATGTGGGCAACGGTTCCGACGAAGTGCTCGCCAACGTCTTTCAGGGCCTGCTCAGGCACGACAAGCCGATCCTGTTTCCCGACATCACCTATAGCTTTTATCCCGTGTATTGTGGGCTGTACGGCGTGGCGTTCGAGACCGTGCCGCTCACGGCGTCGTTCGAAATCGATATCGACGATTATCTGAGGCCGAACGGCGGCATCATCTTTCCGAACCCGAATGCGCCGACGGGGCGTGCGCTGGCCTCGGGCGAGATCGAGCGCCTGCTGGCCGGCAGTCCTGACGCTGTCGTGGTGATCGACGAGGCCTACATCGACTTCGGCGGCGAGAGCGCGGCGGCGCTGATCGCGAAATACCCGAATCTGCTCGTGGTGCAGACGCTGTCGAAGTCGCGCTCGTTGGCGGGCTTGCGCCTGGGCTTCGCCATCGGGCATCCCGATCTGATCGAAGCGCTCGAACGCGTGAAGAACAGTTTCAACTCGTATCCGCTCGATCGTCTCGCGCAAGCGGCCGGGGTGGCGGCCATCGAGGACGAAACATATTTCGACGAGACGCGCCAGGCCGTGATCGCGAGCCGCGAGGCGTTGACCGGGCGCCTGAGCGCATTGGGCTTCGAAGTGTTGCCGTCGAAGGCGAACTTCGTGTTCGCGCGCCATGCGTCGCACGACGCGGCCACGCTTGCCGCCGCGTTGCGCGAGCGCTCGATCATCGTGCGCCACTTCAGGCATGCGCGCGTGGCGCAGTTCCTTCGCATCACGGTGGGGACCGAGCCGGAGTGCCAGGCCCTGACGCAGGCGCTTGGCGAAATCTTGGGCGCCTGAGCGCTGCGGCCGGGCGTTCGGGAAAACCGGTGTGAGCCGTCGCACCGGTTTTTTCACGCCCGTGGGACGCCTTCGCCCGCCGGCACCATGGCGCTGTCGAGCGACGCGAGCCGTGCCGCCCGCGACGAGGCGATGATCGCCAACTGCGCCGCGAACCCCACGGCCATACCGAACAGACACGCGCGGGCGCCGAGCGACGCGGCCAGCGAGGCGCCGACCAACGCCCCCAGCGGCCGCGCCCCGAACGTCGCTGTCATCGTCGCGGCCGACACGCGTGCGATCAGCCTGCCGGGCGTCACGACCTGACGCAGCGACGTCGTCGAGATCGTCCAGACGATCGGCCCGAAGCCGAACAGAAAGAACGTGCCGAAGACGATCACATGGGCGCTCGCACCGCCCCGGAGCCACCACGTGCTCGCCACCATGAACGCGGCCAGGCATGCACACAAGGGACCGAGCAGAATCTGCCTGCCGAACGTGAGGCGCGCCGCGATTCGCGCGTATCCGAATGCGCCGCACACCATCCCGAGACCGTACACGCCGAGCGCGGCGCCCACCGTCGGTGCGGTGAACGCGAGCGAGTGAATCGCGTAGTAGGCGAACACGGCGAGCAGCAGATACCACGAAGTATTGAAGACGAGGGCCGTCATGACGATCGGGCGCAGATAGTCGTTTGCCGCGACGAAGCGCACGCCTTCGATCAGTTCCCGGCCGAAATGGCGGCGCGAGGCCGGGCGGGGCGCTTCGAGGGGCAGGCGCGACAGCCAATACGCGCTGGCGAGCGAGAGCACGAGCGCGCCCGCAAAGGCCGGCGTGCCGGCGGCCCAGCCGGCGAGCAGGCCGCCGAGCGCCGGGCCGGCGGTAAATGCGACGCTGCGTGCGATTTCCAGCTTCCGGTTCGCCGCGAGCAGATCGCCGGGGACGACCAGCGAGCCGACCAGCGAGGGCGCTGCCGCGCCAAAGACGACCGTGCCCGTCGCCATCGCGAAGCCGAGCACCGCCAGCGCGGTGAGGGTCAGCGTGCCGCTGCGCAACAATGCAAAAAGCAGCAGCAATGCCAGCGCGCGAAGCAGTTCGGTTGCCATCATCAGCGGTTTGCGGCGATAGCGATCGGCGAGCACCCCCGCGGGCAGCGACAGCACAAGAAAGGGCAGCGCGGCCGCGCCCTGGAGCGAGGCGGTCTGTCCGGCCGATGCGCCCAGGGCAACCACCGCGACGATCGGGATGACGGCGAGCGTCATCTGCTCGCTCAACTGCGCGGCGAGGTTTGCGCGCGAAAGATCGGCCACCAGGGTCGCCGTGGGAGGCGCGTCGCGCCCGGCGGGCGGCGAGGCAGCGCCGGTGTGTGAGGTGGCCGGACGCTCGTCCAACGCATTGCGTGAAGTACCGTTTGCCATCGAGTCTGCTCCGTGCGGCAGGGTTGCCTGCGGAGCAGTCTAGGCGGCGCGCTTAGCGAAAACGCTCCGTTTCTTGCGATGGAATCGATGGCGCCGACCGTGCCGGCGAGGTCGCGAAAAGCGTGCGGGGTGCGAGGGAAGACGGCGAGGGCGACGGTGCGTAGGCTCGGCCGTTGATGCGCCGAACCGTCGGCACGAAGGCGTCGCTCAGAACGTCGTGGGCCGGACTGTAATAGGTCGTGTCGATGTCGAGCAGGCCCAGCATGGTGTGCTCGAGCCGATCCGTCTGATACGGGCGGGCTTCGAGCGCGGCGCGCGTGCGGGCGTCCACGCCGGTGCGCGTCCATACGATCATCGGAATCTCATAGCCGGAGGCGTCCGCGACTGACTGGCCCGTGTGATTGCGCGTGTGCCCGACTTCCTGTGCATGATCGGAACTGAAGAGCAGGCTGGCGCCAGAGGCGCCGCCGGCCTTCGCCGACGCGGCCATCGTCTTGCGGATGAGGCTCGCCACGACGAAGTCATTGTAAGCCACGGCGTTGTCGTACTCGTTGCGCAGACGTCGCACCCACAGCGAGCGTCCCTGCGCCTTGAGGCCGGTCATCACGGCATCGTCGCCGCTGTCGAAGCGCGCGTATTCCTCGGGGTAGCGCATGTTGTAGGTCGGGTGCGCACCGAGCAGATGCACGACGATCAGCTTGCGGGGCGCGTCGTCGGCGAGCGCCGCGTCGAATTCGGGCAGCAGGTTGCCGTCGACATTGTTCTCGCCGCGCCCGAAGCCCTTGTTGATGAATACGCGCTTGTCGGCGCGACCGGCCACGAGCCCGAGCCAGCCGTCGTTGGGCACCTGATTCGAGATCCAGTAAGTGCGATAACCCGCTTCCCTGGCAAGCATCACGAGATCGGGTTGACGGGTCCACGCTTCGGGATCGTCGAGGCTCGCCGGCGTGAGCATCTTCATGAGCGAGGCCATCGTGGCCGGCTCCGACGACACTACGTCGCGAAACACGATCAGATGCTCGCGCAGTGAATCGAGCATTGGGGTGGTGTTGCGCGCATAGCCGTAGAGCGACATGTTGTTGCGATTCAGGCTCTCGCCGATCACCCAGACGACGGTGTGGTTGGCCGGCCCGCGATAGCGCACCTGCCAGGCGTCTCGTCGGGTCATGTTGGCTTCCAGCTCGCGTTGGAGCTTGTCGGCGTGCGCGAGCTGCGCCTTGTAGTCGAGATAGCGGATCGGCCAGTAGAGCAGGGGGTTTTCCTTGGCCATCGTCGGATTGAGGTGCAGCGCGAGGAAGCCGGCGAGCAGCGTGGCGACGGCAATCTTGCCGCCGCGCCGCATCGGCGTCGGCCGCCGGGCGGCTTCCGCGCGCGATAGACGGCGCTCGAGCGCGGCGACGCTCGCCATGATCGCGGCGAAGGCGGCGCTCGCTTCGAAGACGTCGCGCCAGTGATGCATAAAGAACTCGCCCGCCTCCGACGGATTGGTGTTGAACACCGCCTGGAGCACTAGCAGGTGATTCGGCCGCATGCCGAAATAATCGCGCAGAAAGCCCTTCGTCGCCGCATCGAGAAAGAAGATGGCGAGCACGCCAAGCGCCGTCGCGCTCAGCCACGCGCGGGGCGCGCGCAGCCACAGGCACAGGCCTGCAAGCCCAGGCAGCGCCGTCATCATGAGTGCTGCGCTCTTGCCGAACTCGTTGATGCTCAGCATGCCGAGCGCCCAGAACGTGGCCAGGCCGGCGAGGCCGAGAGACAATCGGTAAGACAGTGATTTCAAAATCGTTTCCCCCCAAGTGCCGTGTTGCTGCGCTCACGCGCGTTGGCCGATGCATTGGCGCGGTTGCCGGGGCGCCGTGCAGCGTCGCCGCATTCGACCATGGATCGTGCGATTGGTGTCCGCGGGGGGAAATTCATGAGACGAACGGCAGTCGCTTTTGCGCGATGCCACCGCCCGGGGCCTGGCGGATTCAGCGAACCTGGCGAACGTGGCGGACTTGGCAGACCTAGTGCAGCCGCGCGCCGTTGGGCACCGGGCGTTCCACGCCCGCGAGCACGATGGCGCCCTGCGCGTCCGCAAAGCCGGTCACGAGCACTTCCGAGGCGATGCCGGCAATGCGCTTCGGCGCGAAGTTGCACACGCACAGCACCTGGCGACCGACGAGCGAATCGGGCGTGTAGTGCACGGTGATTTGCGCGCTCGACGTCTTCATGCCCAGCTCGCCCAGATCGACTTCCAGCACGTAGGCCGGTTTTTTCGCTTTCTCGTTGACTCGCGCGGCGACGATGGTCCCCACGCGCAATTCGACTTTCTCGAAGTCCTGCCATTCGATGGTCTCGGCCATGCTCGCTCCCTTCTTCGCTCCCTTCCTCGTTCCGTTCCCGTTCCGTTCCCCGTTCCGTTCCTGAATCGATGGATATCGGTGGATGATGAAGCGCACAGACTAGCGTCCCGGCGCCGCCTGCGGCTTGTGAAATTCGGCAGCCGGCTGCCCGCTGCGCTGCTCGCGCCGCCACGCGGCGGGCGTCTGGCCGAAATGCCGCCGAAACGCGTGGGTAAGGGCGCTCTGATCGTTGAAGCCGACGTCGAGCGCGATGTCGGCCAGCGCAGCGTCGGTGCTTGCGAGCCGCTGCGCGGCGCGCGCCAGGCGCAGGCGCATCAGGTGGCGATGCGGCGTCTCGCCGGTCATCGCGACGAAGCACTCGTGGAAGTGCCGCACGCTCATGCCTGCTTCGCGCGCGAGCGTGGCGGTGTCGGCGGGCGCAGCCAGATCGGCACGCAGCCGGGCGTCGACGCGTGCGAGATCGAGCCGCACGGTGCGCTGCGCGTGGCGGGCGGGCGCGAGCCGGGCCATGAGGGCGTCGAGCCATTCGCGCACGACGGGGTCGGTCTCGCTGAGCGGCCGGCCCGCGTCCACGCCGGCCGCGATACGGCGCGCGAGCGCCAGCAGCGACGCATCGAGCGAAAAGAACGCCTCGCATGCAAACGCGCGTGCGGCGCCGGTGAGCGCGGCGAGCCGCACTGGTACATCGAGCACCACCTGACGGTTGGGCCCGTCGCCGCGGTAGTCGTGGCGCATGCCGGCCGGGATCACCACGCCGTTGCGCGCGCCCACGCGGCCGTATCGCGCGGCGTCGCCATCGAGCGAGATCGCCATGCGTCCGGACAGCCCGATCACGACTTGGTGAAAGTCGTGGGTGTCGCTGTTCTCGGTCGGACAGTACTCGCGCAGTTCGAGGATCGGGGCGGACATGGCCAGGGAAAAATCGGACGAAGCACCACGCCGGGGAATAAGGCGCGAACGGTGCATGACTACAGGTTATGAAAAAACGCGCAAAGCAATCCCGGATTCATTGGTTCGAACGCGCGGACCGCCTCGCTAAACTGGTTCATCAGTGGCCGGCGGACCCCGGCCCGCACCGGGTGCCGGGCGCGCGTCGCGTCGTGTGCACGTATGCGGTGTGCTTCGAATCCACAGGGCCGGCGCGCGACGCGTGCGTGACACGGCCCGTCTTTGGCAGGGAAGTATGACATACGCCGTCACGATCTCGGGCAGCCCGTCGGGCGCCTCGCGCAGCGCCCGGCTGCTGCGCTTCGTCGAACACGAACTCGCCGCGGCCGGCATTGCCGTGCGGCGCATCGACATCCGCGCACTCGCGCCGGCCGCGCTGCTCTCGGCCGACACGTCCCACGACGATCTGCGTCACGCGCTCGCACAGGTGGCCGGCGCACAGGCGGTGGTCGTGGCCACGCCCGTCTACAAGGCCGCGTACAGCGGCTTGCTCAAGGCCTTTCTCGACGTGCTGCCGCAGGACGGCCTTGCCGACAAGCTCGTCGCGCCGTTTGCCACCGGCGGCAGCCCGGCCCATTTGCTCGCGCTCGACTACGCGCTCAAGCCGGTGCTCTCGGCGCTGGGCGCACAGCACATCCTGCGCGGGGTCTTTGCCGTCGACCAGCAGGTGCCCAAGGAAGACGGCGCGCTGCTCGACAGCACCATTGCCGAGCGCCTGGGCGCGACCGTCGACCAGCTCTCGCGGTGGCTGCACGAGCGCGAGGTGATCCGCCAATGGCCGGCCGCCGCCGCGCGCCCCGGGCTCGCGCGCGCCACGCTGGCTGCCTGATCGCCGGAGCCAGCATGCAAGTCTTCTGGTTCATTCCCACACACGGCGACACGCGCTACCTGGGCACGTCCGAGGGAGGGCGCGTCTTCGACTTCGATTACGCACGCCAGATCGCGAGCGCTGTCGACGCGCTCGGCTACGAAGGCGTGCTACTGCCTACGGGCCGCTCGTGCGAAGACGCCTGGGTGACGGCGTCGAGCCTCATCGGCGCCACGCGGCGTCTCAAGTTCCTCGTGGCGGTGCGCCCGGGCATTGCATCGCCCGCCCTGAGCGCGCGCATGGCCGCGACGTTCGATCGCCTGTCGGGGGGCAGGCTGCTGATCAACGTCGTGACCGGCGGCGATGCGGGCGAGCTCGAAGGCGACGGCTTTTTCGCCGACCACGCCCAGCGCTATGCCGTCACCGACGAGTTCCTGCGCATCTGGCGCGCGCTGTTCGAGAAGTCGCATACCGGCGAGACGGTGGATTTCGAAGGCAGGCATCTGCGTGCGAAGGGCGCGAAGCTGTTCTTCCCGCCGGTGCAGGCGCCGCATCCGCCGCTGTACTTCGGCGGTTCGTCCGACGTTGCGCGCGAGATCGCCGCCGAGCAGCTCGACGTCTATCTGACGTGGGGCGAGCCGCTGGCCGACGTGGCCGAGAAGATCGCCGACGTGCGCGCACGTGCGGCCCGGCGCGGCCGCACGCTGCGTTTCGGGCTGCGGCTGCACGTGATCGTGCGCGAGACGGAAGACCAAGCGTGGCGCGCGGCCGACGCGCTCATCAGCAAGCTCGACGACGACACCATCGCGCGCGTGCAGGCGCAGTTCGCGAAGATGGATTCGGAAGGGCAGCGTCGCATGGCGGCGCTGCACGGCGGACGCCGCGACAAGCTCGTGATCGCGCCGAACCTGTGGGCCGGTGTGGGGCTGGTGCGCGGCGGCGCGGGCACGGCGCTCGTGGGCGACGGGCCGACCGTCGCGCAGCGCCTGCGCGAATACGCCGAGTTGGGCATCGACACGTTCATCCTCTCGGGCTATCCGCATCTCGAAGAAGCGTATCGCTTCGCCGAACTGGTGTTCCCGCATCTGCCGCGCGAGGTGCGTGAGCGGCTCGGCAGCGCGCCGCTCGCCGGCCCCGTCGGCGAGCTGATGGCCAACAACCTCGTGCCGCGCGCTTCGCAAAGCTGAATTCGCGAGACAGAACCGAACGCCGACTGGAAGCGGGCGGCACCGTCGTGTGACGCTCGCCCGCATGGATACGGGCTGCGAGAGCCCGGGGAAAAATGAGCATGACGCAAACGAGCATGACGCAAACGCTTCACTCCGACGCCACTGACACCGCCAACGTCGCCAACGTCGCCAACGCCGCCGACGGCGGCCTTCGGCAGGACCGCAACGGCTCGCCGGCGCGACCCGTAACGGCGGGCGCGGCTGCCGCCGGGCCGCTGCTGCAACGCCTCTGGCGCGCCGGCGCACGGCGGCTCGCACCGTGGATCGTGCCCGTTGCGCTCGTCGCGGCGTGGCAGGCTGCCGCACAGGCGGGCTGGCTTTCCACGCGCGTGCTTCCCGCGCCTTCGGCCGTGGTCGACGCGGCGTGGCAGCTTGCCGTGAGTGGCCAGATCTGGCGCGACATCGGCGTCTCGACGGGGCGTGCGGTGATCGGCTTTCTGATCGGCGGCGGCCTGGGCCTGCTGCTCGGCATGCTCACCGGCTTGTCGCGCGTAGCCGAGACGGCGCTCGATTCTTCGTTCCAGATGCTGCGCAACATCCCGCATCTGGCGCTCATTCCGCTGGTCATTCTCTGGTTCGGCATCGACGAGAAGGCCAAGCTGTTCCTCGTGTCCATCGGCGTGTTCTTCCCCATGTATCTGAATACTTACGCGGGCATTCGCGCCGTCGACCCGGCGTTGGTCGAGATGGCGCGCAGCTATGGTCTGCGCGGCTGGGCGCTGTATCGCGACGTGATCCTGCCCGGCGCGCTGCCGTCGATCCTCGTCGGCGTGCGCTTCTCGCTCGGGTTGATGTGGGTCACGCTGATCGTGGCGGAGACGATCTCGGCGCAGTCGGGCATCGGTTATCTCACGATGAACGCGCGTGAATTCCTGCAGACCGACATCGTGCTCGTGGGCATTTTGCTGTACGCCCTGCTGGGCAAGCTGGCCGACGTGCTGGCCAAGGAACTGGAGTTTCGCTGGTTGCGCTGGCATCCGGCCTTTCAACGAGGAGCTGTCGCATGAGCGCACAACAACTCGCCCCGGTCGCGGGCGTCGACATCGAAGCCGAGTGGACCGCCGAGCAACGTGCCGCCGCCGGCGTGTCGCTCGACCCCCATGCCGATCCGTTCGGCACGCAGTTGCCGCTCGGTGTCAATGCAAGCGCGCGAGCCGCGCATGCCGCGTCGCGCACTGCGGCGGGCCACGCGCACGCGAGTGCGACCAACCTGAAGGTCGTGCATTCGACGGCAGGCCCGGCGGCTTCGGGCCTGCGGATCGAGGCGATCAGCAAGCGCTATGGCGCACGCCCGGTGCTCTCGGACTTCTCGCTGTCCATTCCGCGCGGAGGGTTTGCTGCCATCGTGGGGCGCAGCGGTTGCGGCAAATCCACGCTGCTGCGGCTCATCGCCGGGCTGGAGACGCCAGACGCCGGCCACATCGCGCTCGACGGCCACACGCTCGCGGGCGAGACCGATGGGGGGGCGGCGGGCGTAACGAGCGTAACGGGCGTGACGGGCGTGACGGGAGTGACGGGCCCAGGTGGTGTAACGGGCGCCGCCGGCGTGGCCAGTGCAGCCAATGTCGCCACGCGCATCATGTTTCAGGACGCTCGGCTGCTGCCGTGGCGCACGGTGCTGCAGAACGTGGCGCTCGGTCTGCCGAAGTCCGCGCACGCAAGGGCGCTCGACGTGCTGCGCGAAGTCGGTCTGGCCGAACGTGCGCATGACTGGCCGAGCCAGCTCTCGGGCGGTCAGCGCCAGCGCGTGGCGCTCGCGCGCGCGCTCGTTCATCAGCCCGACCTGCTCCTGCTCGACGAGCCGCTCGGCGCGCTCGATGCGCTCACTCGCATCGAGATGCACGCGCTCATCGAGCGTCTCTGGCGTGCGCACGGCTTCACGGCGCTGCTCGTCACGCACGACGTGCAGGAAGCCGTGGCGCTTGCCGATCGCGTGGTGCTGATCGAACACGGCCGGTTGGGGCTGGACCAGGCGGTGTCGCTCGCGCGTCCGCGCGCTCGCGGCAGCGCCGAATTCGCCGGGCTCGAGGCGCAGGTGCTCGCACGCGTGCTGCAAGCCGAGCCGCCCAACGCGCCGCAGGCCGCCGCGCCGGCGCCGACCTGGCCCGCCGCCACCGTGCGCTGGGCGGTCTGACACGCTCGCGCTACGCCGCTTGCCGATTTTTTCGTTCACACTTTACGTACATTGGAGTTCACCATGGGTATCACCGCCATCAACGTTCGCAACCAGTTCAAGGGCCGAATCCGCGAAATCCTGCGCGGCCCGGTGCTCTCCGAAGTCGACGTCGAGACGCCGAGCGGCATCGTCACGTCGGTCATCACCACGCGCTCGATCGACGAGTTGCGTCTGGACGTGGGCTCCGAAGTCGTGGCGCTCGTCAAGGCCACCGAGGTCTCGCTGGCCAAGCTCTGAGCGGCCACGCGAGCCGCCAGCGGGATTCATCGTGCGCATGCGGGTAAGGCGCCCGATGGCTCCCCAGGAAATTCCGAGCCCGGCTCGGACTGTGCCGCGAATGCACGCACTCGGCTGATATAATGACGGCTTCCGAATGTTGGCGACCCGCCTGCGCGAGACCCTCCGCCGCGGGCGTTTTTGTTTGTTGCCAACGCGATGCACCGAAGCCAAATCATGACCACTGTCCGCACCCGCTTTGCGCCTAGCCCGACCGGATTCATCCACCTGGGCAACATCCGTTCCGCTCTTTATCCGTGGGCCTTCGCGCGTCACAACGCCGGCGCGTTCGTGTTGCGCATCGAGGACACCGATCTCGAGCGCTCCACGCCGGAAGCGGTGCAAGTCATTCTCGAAGGCATGCAATGGCTCGGGCTCGACTACGATGAAGGGCCGTTCTATCAGATGCAGCGCATGGATCGCTATCGCGAAGTGCTGCAGCAGTTGAAGGACGCCGGCCATGTGTATCCGTGCTACATGAGCATGGAAGCGCTCGACGAACTGCGCGAGCAGCAGCGCGCGCGCGGCGAGAAGCCGCGCTACGACGGCCGCTGGCGCCCGGAGCCGGGCAAGGTGCTGCCCGAGCCGCCGCCCGGCGTGCAACCGGTGCTGCGCTTCAGGAACCCGCTCACGGGCAGCGTCGTGTGGGACGACGCCGTGAAGGGCCGCATCGAAATCTCGAACGAAGAGCTCGACGATCTCGTGATCGCACGCCCGGACGGCACGCCGACGTACAACTTCTGCGTCGTGGTCGACGACATCGACATGGATATCACGCATGTGATTCGCGGCGACGATCACGTGAACAACACGCCGCGCCAAATCAACATCTTCCGCGCGCTGGGCAAGGAGCCGCCGGTCTACGCGCACCTGCCCACGGTGCTCAACGATCAGGGCGAGAAGATGTCCAAGCGCAACGGCGCGATGAGCGTTGTGCAGTATCGCGAGGAAGGTTTCCTGCCGGAGGCCGTGCTCAACTATCTGGCGCGTCTGGGCTGGGCGCACGGCGACGCCGAAGTGTTCTCGCGCGAGCAGTTCGTCGCGTGGTTCGATCTGGAGCATCTGGGCAAGTCGCCCGCGCAGCACAACCCGGAAAAGCTGCTGTGGCTCAACAGCCAGTACCTGAAGCAGGCAGACAACGATCGTCTGGCCGGCCTGGCCGAGCCATTCCTGCAGAAGGCGGGCGTGTCGATCGAGGGCGGGCCCGCGCTCGCCGGCGTGGTCGCGTTGTTCAAGGATCGCGCGAACACGGTCAAGGACATTGCGCAAAGCGCGCAGATGTTCTATCGCAAGCCGGCGCCGTCGGACGCGGACCTGGCGCAGCACATGACGGACGCCGCGCGCGCGGCCGTGAAGGATCTGGCCGCGGCGCTCGCCGCCTTGCCCGAGTGGAAGAAGGAGGCGATCTCGGCGGCGTTCAAGGCCACGCTCGCGCAGCACGGTATGAAGATGCCGCAACTCGCGATGCCGGTGCGCCTGCTCGTGGTGGGCACCACGCACACGCCGTCGATCGACGCGGTGCTCGAGCTGCTCGGTCGCGAGACGGTGCTCGCGCGCCTGGGCGCCTGAAACGCTGACGCAGGAACGCAAGGGCAGGCGGCGCCTGCCGGACGCGCCGTGGAAAAGAAAAAAAGGGCTGCCAGGGGCAGCCCTTTTTCGTGCTTTCGTGCTTGTCGGGGGGGGGGGCGCGGGCTTACGACTGCGCGTTGTCTTCCGTCGCGCTCGCGCCGGTCTTCGACTTGGCGGCCGGACGTCCGGCGCACGAATAGCCCTCGAGCAGCTTGACCATCTGCGCATAGATCTTCGGGTTGCCCGCGAGAATCTCGCCTTCGAACAGGAAGTTCGAGTCGCCGGTGTAGTTGCCCACCAGACCGCCCGCTTCCGTGATCAGCAGGCTGCCCGCGGCCATGTCCCACGGATTGAGGCCCTGCTCGAAGAAACCGTCCATGCGGCCGGCGGCGACGTTCGCCAGATCGAGCGCGGCGGCGCCCGGACGGCGGATGCCGGCGCAGTGTTCGGTCATCGTGCCGAACATCTTGAGGTAGTTTTCCACGCCTTGCAGGTCTCGGAACGGGAAGCCCGTGCCGATCAGGCCGTCGGCCAGACGGTCGCGGCGCGAGACGCGGATGCGCTTGCCGTCGAGGTAGGCGCCGCGGCCGCGCGAGGCCGTGAAGAGTTCGTTGCGGGTGGGATCGTAGACCACCGCTTGCTGGACCACGCCCTTGTGCGCCAGCGCGATCGAGGTGCAGTAGTAGGGCAGGCCGTGAATGAAATTCGTGGTGCCGTCGAGCGGATCGATGATCCACTGATATTCCGAATCCGAGTTGCCGTGCGCCTCGCCCGATTCTTCGGCAAGGACGGCGTGGTCGGGATAGGCCTGGAGAAGGGTGTCGATGATCGCTTGCTCTGCCGCCTTGTCCACTTCCGTCACGAAGTCGTTGTGCTGCTTCTTGCTGACCTTGATGACGTCAACGTCGAGGGAAGCCCGGCTGATGATGCCACCGGCACGGCGCGCGGCCTTCACCGCGATATTGAGCATGGGATGCTGCATGACAGATTCCTGTTAAGGCCATCGCCGCGCAACAGGCGACCCCTGTGGGCCGGACGGCAGGCATGGCGGACAAAGCGAACGAATTGGGCAAGAGCGATGTCCCGGCAAGCGCCGCGCGCGTGGCGACTCGTTTGCGAGGACGAAAACGCGTATTTTAGCAAAAAGGCGTGCGGTCCGCTTTGCCGTTTTTGCGCTCTGACCCTTTTACTGCGGCAGCCGTCGGTCCCGTGCGCTCCACCGCGCCCGTCGGCGGGGCATCTCGAGAAGGTGCGGCGGTGCCCCCAGGCCCGGGGGGCGCGTGGTCGATGCGCCCGATCCTGGCCCCCCGACCCGGCACGTCGTGCCCCGCACGCGAAGCGATTCAGGCAAAATAGCGGCGTTTGCACGGACCCGCCCGCGCCGCTCGGACGCCGATCAGCCGCCGGCCGCCGTCGGTTCGTGCCGATGGGCGCCGCTCGGTGCCGATTAGTGCCGCTTGATACCGATTAGTGCCGCTTGGTGCCGATTAGTGTCGCTTAGTGTCAATTAACGCCAGTCAGCGCCCGGTCAACGTGTTCAAGGCGCTGCCGCACGGGGCTGCTCCGCAAGCGCCCGCCCACGTCATGCTGCCCCGGCGTCATTGCCGTCACCGTCGTTCTATGTCTCAGTCCATTGCTTCTGCCAGTCCCTTCGATTCCTCCGGCGCCGTCGATCCCACCGCCGCGCCGCCGTTGTTCGATCGCGTGCGCTTCGTGCTCAACGAGACGAGCCATCCCGGCAATGTCGGCTCCGCCGCGCGCGCAATCAAGACGATGGGCTTTGGCCGTCTCGTGCTGGCCGCGCCGCGGGGTGGCGCCGAAGTCCTGCGCGAAACGCAGGCCGTGGCGCTCGCGAGTGGCGCGGACGACGTGCTGGCGAGCGCGCTCGTCGTGCCGGACCTGGACACGGCGCTGCACGGCGTGAGCTGGGCCGTCGCGCTCTCGGCGCGCTCGCGCGAGTACGGACCGCCGAACGCCGAGCCGCGCGAGAGCGCCGCGCTGGCCGTGCAACATGCGGCGCAGGGCGAGGCGGTGGCCTTCGTGTTCGGCAGTGAGCGCACGGGGCTGTCGAACGCCGATGTCGAGCGCTGCAACGCACTCGTTCACATTCCCGCCAATCCGCGCTACAGCTCGCTCAATCTTTCCCAGGCGGTACAACTAATCGCGTATGAAGCGCGCCTGGCATGCCTCGCGCACGAGCGGCGCGACTCGTCGGGCGGGAGCGGGCAGGCGAGCGCGGCAGCATCGACGGCAGCGCCGGTGGCGCCCGGCGCGGGCGCGCACGATTCGCTCGCGACGCGCGACGACGTCGAGGGCATGCTCGCGCATCTGGAGCGCGCGCTCGTCGAGCTCGATTTTCTCGATCCGGACAATCCCAGGAAGCTCATGACGCGCCTGCGCCGGCTTTTCGCGAAGAGCCATCTGGAGCGCGAGGAGGTCAACATCCTGCGCGGCATCGCCAAGCACATCCTCGAGCGCAAGATCCGGCGTTGAGCACGCGGCCGACGTGACGAGCGACGATGGCCGCGCTGCGGCCATTTTCGTCGAAAGGGGGGCGTCTGCACACATTGGCAAAACCCCATACAATCTTCAGTCACAAGCTTATCGGTCTCTCGCGGATATGAATCGTTTGCGCCAGCGTTGCGCCGCCTCGCTGCCTTATCACGTGCACTGTTAGCCCTGTGCCGACACGCGTGGTCCTGCCGTTTGCGCCAGGTGCCACCGCCCCAGGTCATGCCCCGCCGCACCGCCCGCGCGCCGTGCCGGCCGGCGGCTCTCCGGTTACGCCGCGACGATCCTGCCCCGAGGCGGCAGGACGCGCACCACAGGATCGACTTCAGGCTCATGTTTACCCGTCTTCGCGAAGATATCGCCGCCATCCGGCAAAAGGACCCCGCCGCCCGCAGCAACTGGGAGGTGCTGACCTGCTATCCGGGTTTGCACGCCGTCATGCTCCATCGCGTGGCCAACGGTTGCTGGCGCGCGGGCTTCAAGTGGCTCGGCCGCTACATCTCGCAGTACGCGCGCTTTCTCACCGGCATCGAGATTCACCCGGGGGCAACGCTCGGCCGCCGCGTTTTCATCGATCACGGCATGGGCGTGGTCATCGGCGAGACGGCCGTGGTCGGTGACGATTGCACGATCTATCAGGGCGTCACGCTCGGGGGCACGTCGCTCACGCGCGGCGCGAAGCGCCACCCGACGCTCGAGGCCGGCGTGATCGTCGGCGCCGGCGCGAAGGTGCTCGGCGGCTTCACCGTGGGCGAAGGGGCGAAGATCGGTTCGAACGCCGTGGTGGTCAAGGAAGTGCCGGCCGGCGGGACGGCCGTGGGCAATCCCGCGCGCATCATTCGTCCGCGCAGCGCCGAGGCGCCGCGGACCGACGCACAGGCCGCACCAGCCGCGGGCGCGCCGGGCGGCAATGGACGCAAGGCGGAATTCTCGGCATACGGCATCACGCCGAACGCGGACGATCCCGTCTCGCTCGCCATTCACGGCTTGATCGAGAACGCGACCGATCAGGCGCACAAGATCGACGTGATGGTCGCCGCGCTCAACCAGCTTGGTGCGCACCTGGAGGCGCTGGGCGCGAGCCGGATCGATACGGCCGAGCTGCGCAAGCTCGGCAAGGAGATCCAGGAAATGTGAAGCGCATCGCGCGCGGCACGGTCAAAGCGAAGCGGCCCGCCGTCATGACGGGTCGCTTCGCTTGGTTTCATTTCGCACTTTCGTACTTTCGTACTTTCGTGCGGACGGCTTACCCGTCGGCGGTGTCGGTGTCGGTGTCGGTGTCAGTCGCGTCGGCGGCCGGCAGGCCCGACGTGCTGGGCGCCAGATCGACGGCGCGCAGGCCGCGAGCGTCCCATTGCAGGTAGCCGCCGCGAGGCGGCGTCACGTCGAACTCCCAGTCGGGCAGCACCCAGCGCACGCGACGCCCGTCGGCATGGCGCGCCGGACGATGCGTGTGGCCATGCACGAGCGTGCGCTCGCCTGCGGCGTCGAGCAAGGCGTGGATGGCGTGCTGATTGGCGTCGGCATACGCCATCCGGTGAGCGCCCCGGGCGGCGCTGCGTCGGCGGATGCGATCGGCGAGCACCATGCGCGCCCGTAGCGGCAGCGCGAGGAAAAACGCCTTGCCCAGCGGCGAGTGCGCCACGCGGCGAAAACGCTGATAACCCACGTCGTCGGTGCACAACTGGTCGCCGTGGCTGAGCACGAGCGCCTGGCCGAGAAACGAGAACACGCACGGATCGTCGAGCATCACCGCGCCGGCAGCGCGTGCGAAGCGCTCGCCGAGCAGAAAGTCGCGGTTGCCCCGCATGACGGCGATCGGCACTCCGCTGGCCGCGAGCTCGGCCAGCGCGGCGGTCATGCGCCGCGCGAACGCGCCAAGCGGCTCGGTCGTGGTGGCGGAGGCGGAAGTGGTCGAGGCGGCGGGCGCGTCGCGGCCCGAGACGGGCATGTCGGCGCCGAGCATGTCGTCGCCCACCCAGTATTCGAACAGGTCGCCGAGGATGAAAAGGATGGACGCTTCGCGCGCGGGACCGCGCAGGAAGTCTTCGAACACTTGCACCGTGCGCGGCAGAGCGGGCGAGAGGTGAAGGTCGGAAATGAAAAGCGCGGGCCCGTCGCCCCGTGGTGTCACGGGGCATTGCGGGCACCGCGCAGTCGATACCGGCATCGATTGTCGCAGTGAGCGGGCAGGGTGCTTACGCGACGATGACGGCCTTCTCGATCACGACGTCCTCGACCGGCACATCCTGATGAAAGCCCTTCGAACCGGTCTTCACGCCCTTGATCGCATCGACGACTTCCTGGCCTTCGACGACCTTGCCGAACACGGCGTAGCCCCAGCCTTGCGGCGTGGGGGAGCTGTGGTTCAGGAAGTCGTTGTCGGCCACGTTGATGAAGAACTGGGCGGTGGCCGAATGCGGATCGTTCGTGCGGGCCATGGCCAGCGTGTACTTGCTGTTCTTCAGGCCGTTGTTGGCTTCGTTGTCGATCGGCGCCTGCGTGCTCTTTTGCTTCATGCCCGGCTCGAAACCGCCGCCCTGGATCATGAAGCCGTTGATGACGCGGTGAAACACCGTGTTGTCGTAGAAGCCGGCTTTCACGTAGTTCAGGAAGTTCTCGACCGTCTTCGGGGCCTTGGCTTCGTCGAGCTCGATACGGATGATGCCGTGATTGGTGTGCAGTTCAACCATGATGCTTTCCTTCTGATGAAATGGTCCCGGCAGGCCGGAGGAGTTCAGCGTTTGACGACGCTGGCCGATTCAATGACGACCGGCGTTGCCGGCACGTTCTGATACACACCCTTGCTGGTCGTGGCGACACCCTTGATTTTCTCGACGGTGTCCATGCCGGCCACCACCTTGCCGAAGACGGCATAGCCGTAGCCGTCCGGGTTGGGGTAGTCCAAGCCCGCATTATCCTTCACATTGATGAAGAATTGCGCGGTGGCGGAATTCGGGTCCGACCTGCGTGCCATGGCGATGGTGCCGGCCGCATTCTTCAGGCCGTTTTGCGACTCGAGCGGAATCGGCGCGCGCGTGGGTTTCTCGGACATCTCGGGCGTGAAGCCGCCGCCCTGGATCATGAAGCCGTTGATCACGCGGTGAAAGATCGTGCCGTTGTAGAAGCCCGAGTTCACGTATTGCAGGAAGTTCTCGACCGTCTTCGGCGCCGCCTTGGGGTTGAGCTCGACCACGAAGCTGCCGGCCGACGTCTTGAACTGCACCCGCGGTTGCGCCTGCTGCGTGGCGGCGCCCGCTGCGCTCGGGGGCGAGTCCGCGAAGGCGCTCACGCTCGCGCCGGCCAACGCTGCAGCGGCGAGCGCGCCGGTGAGCAGCGTGCGACGCAGGCGATTCGGAAAGGACATGCGTTTGTCTCCGTAATGAATGAAGGAGGAAGGAACGACGAATGAAGGGCGAACGGGCGATGAACGAGGGCGCCGGTTCGAGAGGCCGCGAAAGGTCTAGTTGCCCGACTTGCCGACGTTGCGCAGCGCCGCGTCGTCGCCGGCCTTGGGCGCGGAGGGCGCCTGGCTGACCGGGGCGGCGCGCTGCGGCGCGAGCATGTTCGAGAGGATCTTCTCGCGGTTCGACACGCGTGCCGTGGGCGCGAGCTTGAGCGACTTCTGATAAGCCTGCTGCGCGAGTTTCGCGTAGACGTCGCCCAGGTTCGAATACGCCACGGCGAAGCCCGGATTGTTGCGGATCGCGCTCTCGAGCGCGGCGCGCGCCTTGTCGTATTCGCCGGCCTGAGCGTAGAGCGCGGCCAGGTTGTTGTAGGGCTCGGGCAGTTCGGGGAAGTCCTGCGTGAGCGCGGTAAAGGCGTCGATCGCCTCGGCGTTGCGGCCCATCTCCATCAACACGCGTCCTCGTGTGAAGCGCACCTGCGCGTCGCGCGGATACTGCTTGAGGTGTTCGTCGATCTTCGCGAGCGCTTCGCCGAAGTTGCCCTTGTCGACCAGTTTGTTGATGGCCGACTCGCTTGCCTGCTGCGGCGTTTGCAGCGGTGCGGGCGGCGGCGGATCGATGATCGCCTGCGCGCCGGCCGGCAGGGCGAACAGCGCGCCTGCGAGGCCGAGCGTCGCGCCGACGAGCGCGAGCGAGCGCGCGCGGCGTGCGGCTGCGGCAGGTGAGCGGCGTCGGGAGAGAAGGCGCGTTGCGGGGTGCGAAAGTGACCGGCTGGGTTGCGTCATAGTGGGTGCTTGGGATACCTGAGAGGTGCGCAAGAGATGCTATACTCGGCCGCATTCTAACAAAACACCTGCGCCCGACCCGCGCCATTTGTCCTGCTGGCGGCGGATGCGGTTCGCAGGTTCGTTTTTTCTACCGCACGGCGCGCAGCCCGCCTCGCGATGTCGCGTTCGCTCGCACGGTTTCGATCGTGCGCCGGCGTCGACGACATCGTCGCAGCGTCCGGCGCTGCTGCCGCCCGCTGCGACGATGGTCAAGCGCTTATCTATGGATTCACTCCGCGTCTACAACTCGCTCGCGCGAGACAAACAGCCGTTCGTACCCCTCGTTCCCGGCGAAGTTCGCATGTATGTCTGCGGGATGACGGTGTACGACTACTGTCACATCGGTCATGCGCGCGTGATGGTGGTGTTCGACATGGTGCAGCGCTGGCTGCGCACGCTCGGCTATCGCGTGACCTACGTGCGCAACATCACGGACATCGACGACAAGATCATCAAGCGCGCCGTGGAAAACGGCGAGACGATGCGCGAGCTCACCACGCGCTTCATCGCGGCCATGCACGAAGACGCCGATGCGCTCGGCGTGCAGCGTCCCGATCACGAGCCACGCGCGACCGAGTTCATTGGCCAGATGGTCGACATGATCGGCATGCTGCAGCGCAACGGCTATGCCTATCAGGCCGAAGACGGCGACGTGAACTACGCCGTGCGCAAGTTCGCCAATTATGGTCAGCTCTCGGGCAAGTCCATCGAAGACCTGCGCGCGGGCGAGCGCGTGGCGGCCAATACGGCCAAGCAGGACCCGCTCGACTTCGTGTTGTGGAAGCGCGCCAAGGACGCCGAGCCGGAAGAGTCGAAGTGGGCCTCGCCGTGGGGGCGGGGCCGTCCTGGCTGGCATATCGAGTGCTCGGCCATGAGCTGCGAGCTGCTCGGCAACCATTTCGACATTCACGGCGGCGGCGCCGATCTTCAGTTCCCGCACCACGAGAACGAGATCGCGCAGAGCGAGGGGGCGACGGGCGAGACCTTCGTGAATTACTGGATGCACAACGGCTTCGTGCGCGTGGACAACGAGAAGATGTCCAAGTCGCTCGGCAACTTCTTCACGATTCGCGAGGTGCTGGCGAAGTTCGACGCCGAGGTCGTGCGCTTTTTCATCCTGCGTGCGCAATATCGCAGCCCGCTCAATTACAGCGACGCGCACCTGGAAGATGCCCGCGGCGGTCTGACGCGTCTGTACACGGCGCTCAAGGACGTGCAGGGCGACGGCGCCCCGCTCGACTGGAACGAGCCGTTCGCGCAGCGTTTCGCGGCGGCCATGAACGACGACTTCAACACTGCGGTGGCCATCTCGGTGCTGTTCGAACTCGCCGGCGAAATCAACAAGCAGCGCGATCGCGCGCTCGTGCGTCAGCTGCAGGGGCTTGCGGGCACGCTCGGGCTGCTTGGCCGCGATCCGCAGACGTTCCTGCAGGGAGCGGCCGGCGGCGAGGCGGCGGGCGACGGCGATGCGCTGCGCGCGTCCGTCGAGGCGCGCATCGAGGCGCGGGCACGGGCCAAGCGCGAGCGCAACTTTGGGGAGGCCGATCGCATCCGTGCCGAATTGCTGGCCGAGGGCATCGTGCTGGAAGATCGTCCCGGAGGCGCCACCGAATGGCGTCGTGCGTGAGCGCGACGCATCGAGGCAAAAACTCATGGTGACTCGTAAATCCGTGGCCGCGAAGGTGGCGACCAAGACCGCGTCGACCCAGCGCGCGACGAAGACGACCAAGCCGGCAGCGCCGCTCGACGGCGCTCGCCGCGCACCGGTCTCCAAGCGCTCCGGAACCGGCATCGCGGTCGCGGCGGGCAAGACTTCCACGCGCGTTGTGGAGGAAGCGCCGGCAACGAAGACCGCCAAGGCAACCAAAGCGACCAAAGCGAGGGCGGGGGCGGGAGCGGCGGCTGCGGCAGGCCCGGCGCGCAAGCGTGCGCAGCCGGCGAGTCCGAAGGAAGCGACGCCGCGCACTGCCGGCAAGGTCGCGCCCCGGGCGAGCGGGAAGCCGGGTGTGCTGCCGGGCGCCAAGGTCGCACGCAAGGTGACGTCGAAACCGGGAGTGCCGGCCGCTTCCGGTACGGCCTCCACGCGCCGCGTCATCGCCAAGCGCGACGGCGAGACGCGCATCGTCACGCCCGCCATCGAGCGCATCGAAGGCGAGATCGTCGAGGCGAAGGTCGCCGGCGTGGTGCCGTTGCCGGTCGCCCCAGGGGCGACGCGTCCCGCGTTCTGGGATCAGGCGTGCGCCGATCTGATGAAGCGCGACCGCATTCTCAAGAAGCTCATTCCGCAGTTCGGCCCGGCGCATCTGACCGGTCGCGGCGAGCCGTTCGTCACGCTCGCGCGCTCGATCGTCGGCCAGCAGATTTCCGTCAAGGCGGCGCAGGCCGTGTGGGATCGGGTCGTGGCGATCTGCCCACGGCTCACGCCGGCGCAGTTCATCAAGGCCGGGCACGACGCGCTTGCCGGCTGCGGCCTGTCGCGGCGCAAGGCCGAGTACATTCTCGATCTGGCGACGCACTTCAAGTCGGGCGCGTTGCACGTGGACGCCTGGGCGAGCATGGACGACGAGGCCGTGATCGCCGAGTTGACCGGCATTCGCGGCATCGGCCGCTGGACGGCCGAAATGTTCCTGATGTTCAACCTGCTGCGCCCGGACGTCCTGCCGCTCGACGACGTCGGGCTCATCAACGCGATCAGCGTCAACTACTTCAGCGGAGAGCCCGTCACTCGCAGCGAAGCGCGTGAAGTGGCCGCCAACTGGGAGCCGTGGCGCTCCGTTGCCACCTGGTATATGTGGCGCAGTCTCGAGCCGGTGCCGGTTCAATACTGATTGTTCAGCGAAGGACGTATAATCCGCGTCCATTCCGTCTCATTGATTCATTATTCGCGTCTATTGCGGGTCATGTGGCGATGAAAGTTGCCTATCTCGACCGGCCGGGCGTTGCCGGCGGTACAATACGCTGCCGCATTTCCGGGGAAACCTGATGAAGAACACCTTTTTGGATTTTGAACAGCCGATCGCCGAACTCGAAGCGAAGATTGAAGAACTGCGCTTCGTGCAGGACGATTCAGCCGTCGACATTTCCGAAGAGATCGAGCGCCTCTCAAAGAAGAGCCAGCAGCTCACCAAGGACATCTACACCAACCTGTCGCCCTGGCAGGTTTCGCAAATCTCGCGTCATCCGCAGCGTCCCTACACGCTCGACTATGTGCGCGACATCTTCACCGACTTTCACGAACTGCATGGCGACCGCACGTTTGCGGACGATCACGCCATCGTGGGCGGCATGGCGCGTTTCAACGGCCAGGCCTGCATGGTGATCGGCCATCAGAAGGGGCGCGACACCAAGGAGCGTGCGCTGCGCAATTTCGGCATGCCGCGTCCCGAGGGCTATCGCAAGGCCATGCGTCTGATGAAGCTCGCCGAGAAGTTCGGGCTGCCGATTTTCACGTTCGTCGATACGCCGGGTGCGTATCCGGGCATCGACGCGGAAGAGCGCGGCCAGTCCGAGGCCATCGGTCACAACCTGTACGTGATGGCAGAGTTGAAGACGCCGCTGATCACTACGATCATCGGCGAGGGCGGTTCGGGCGGCGCGCTGGCCGTGGCCGTGGCCGACACGGTCATGATGCTGCAGTTCTCGACCTATTCCGTGATTTCGCCGGAAGGCTGCGCGTCCATTCTGTGGAAGAGCGCGGCCAAGGCGCCCGAAGCGGCCGAAGCGCTGGGTCTCACGGCGCATCGCCTGAAGGCGCTGGGGCTGATCGACAAGATCGTCAACGAGCCGCTCGGCGGCGCGCATCGCGATCCGCTCGGCATGGCCGGCATGCTCAAGCGTGCGCTGGCCGATTCGCTGCGTCAGTTCCAGGGCATGAGCCACAAGGAACTGCTCGAGCGCCGTTTCGAGCGTCTGATGAGCTATGGCAAATTCAAGGAAGCCGGCGCGAAGTAAAGCGCCAGGCGGTGCGTCGTCGCCCGTCGTGGCGATGACGCCGGCGCCGACGCCGCATCAAGAATCATCCGCTGCCGCGTTCGCATCTGCCCGATGCGACGCGGCAGTGGCACATATGGACGTCGCTTTGCGCCTCGCGCTTTCGGCGCACGTCGTCTGCCCTGCGTCTTGCCCGTCGCCCAACGCTACCTCTGCTGGCCCTGCCACCCCTGCCGCGCCCGCTCACGTCCCGCGCCTTGCGCTCGCGTTGAGCGGCGGCCTCGACTCGATGGTGCTGCTCGATGCGCTCGCGCATTGGGTGCAGGCGCGCCGCGCGGCCGGCGAGATCGTGGCCCAACCGTTGGCAATTCACGTTCACCATGGGTTGTCCGAGCATGCCGACGAGTGGGCGACCGTGTGCGCACGAGAGGCGAAACTGCGTGGTTTCGCATTCGTGCTCAAGCATGTCACGGTGCCGCGCAACGCGAAGCAGGGCATCGAAGGCGCGGCGCGCGCGGCCCGATACGAAGCACTGGCCGAGGGTTGCGAGGCGTATGGCGCCACGTGGCTGCTCACGGCGCATCATGCCAACGACCAGGCCGAGACCGTGCTGTTGCAGATGTTGCGCGGCGCGGGATTGCCGGGGGTGGCGGCAATGTCCGCGCATGGCGCGCTGCCCGTGGTCGGACGCAGCGCACGCACTGTGCGACTGCTGCGTCCGCTGCTCGATGTGTCGCGCGAGGCGATGCGCGCGTATGCGAAGGCGCGTTCGCTCGCGTGGGTCGAGGATCCCTCCAATGACGATCGCCAGCACTTGCGCAATGCGTTGCGCCACGACGTGATGCCGGCGATCGCCGCGCATGTGCCGGCGTATCGCGAGACGCTGGCACGATTCGCGCGGCATGCGGCGCAGGCGCAATCGCTGCTCGATCAACTGGCCCAGCTCGATTTCGAGCGTGCTGCCGTGGTCGCGGCGGGCGAGCCGAACGAGGCGGGGCGCGCGGCGTTGCAGCGAAGCGCCGTGCAGGCGCTCGACGCCGGGCGGCTGGCCAACCTGTTGCGGTATTGGGTGGCGCGCGAAGGATTGGCGATGCCGCCGCAGGCGCGGCTCGACGAGTGGGTGCGTCAGATTCGCGACGCGCAGCCCGACGCGTCGCTCACTCTGCCGCATGGCGATGCGGTGTTGCGGCTGTACCGGGACGTGCTGCAGTGGACGCCCGTGTATGACTATGCGCGTGCCGACGGCGTGGAGGACGACGTGGTGCTGCACTGGACGGGGCAGCGCGAGTGGCGTTTGCCACAATGGCAGGGAAGCGTGGTGTTCGCCCCGGCGCCGGCGGGCGAAGCGTGCGAGGCGTCGATCGACGAGGCCGCGTTGCGCGCGAAGCCGTTGGTCGCCCGGGCGCGTGTGGGGGGCGAGCGTTGGCGCGAGCACGCGGCGGGCCATTCACGTTCGCTCAAGCATTGGTTTCAGCATCGGGGCGTGGCCGCCTGGCTGCGGCATGTGCCCGTCGTGTGGCAGGGTGACGAAATCGTCTTCGTGCCGCGCTTGGGCATCGACGGCGTGGCGCAGGAAAAGGCGGGCGGCGGGGCGCGATGGACGATGACGTGGCGGGACGAAGCGTGAATGGGTGCGACTTGGGGGGGGGGCGCCATGCGCACATAACACGCCGTCCACACGGAGAAAAACAGCAGAATCTGCTGCCGGATGCCGCCGGCGATACCGCACACAGTGCAATCTGCGCCAAACCGCCTCCATCGCGATACATTCGTGCGATAATCAAAAGTTCCGCGAATCGAAACGTCACCGGCCCCTCATGTCAGGTGCCCGCGCAGGATTCATAAACGGTTTTAAATCAATGTGTTAGCAATGTTATGGCTCTGATCGTACACAAATACGGCGGCACGTCGATGGGCTCGGTGGAGCGCATCAAGAATGTCGCCAAGCGCGTGGCCAAGTGGCATAAGGCCGGTCACAAGATGGTGGTGGTGCCGTCGGCCATGTCCGGCGAGACCAATCGTCTGCTGGGCCTCGCCAAAGAGATTTCGGCCCAACCCGATCCGCGCGAACTCGACGCCATTGCCGCCACCGGCGAGCAGGTGAGCGTCGGCCTGCTGGCGCTCGCGCTCAAGGAAGCGGGCGTCGACGCCGTGAGCTATGCCGGCTGGCAAGTACCGATCAAGACCGACAGCGCTTTCACCAAGGCCCGCATTTCCGAAATCGACGACACGCGCGTCATGGCCGATCTGAACGCCGGCCGCGTCGTCGTCATCACCGGCTTCCAGGGCATCGATCCGAACGGCAACGTCACCACGCTCGGCCGTGGCGGCTCCGACACCTCGGCCGTGGCCGTGGCTGCTGCGCTCAAGGCCGACGAGTGCCTGATCTACACCGACGTCGACGGCGTCTACACGACCGACCCGCGCGTGGTCGACGAGGCGCGCCGGCTCGACAAGGTCACCTTCGAGGAGATGCTGGAAATGGCCAGCCTCGGCTCCAAGGTGCTGCAGATCCGTTCGGTGGAATTCGCCGGCAAGTACCAGGTCAAGACTCGCGTGCTGTCGAGCCTGACCGACCCGATGATCGCGCTCGACGAAGAAGCGCGCTCGGGCACGCTGATTACTTTTGAGGAAGACGAACAAATGGAAAAGGCCATCATCTCGGGTATCGCATTCCAGCGCGACGAGGCCAAGATCACCGTGCGCGGCGTGCCGGATCGTCCGGGCATCGCCTACCAGATCCTCGGCCCGATCGCCGACGCGAACATCGACGTCGACATGATCATCCAGAACCTGAGCGTGGACGGCAAGACCGACTTCACGTTCACGGTGCCGCGCGGCGAATACCAGCGCGCCATGGCGCTGCTGCAAAGCGACGTGCAGGGCCACATCGGCGCGGCCGAAGTCGTGGGCGATCCGAAGGTCTCCAAGGTGTCGATCGTCGGCGTGGGCATGCGCTCGCACGTCGGTATCGCGAGCAAGGCCTTTCGCACGCTGTCCGAAGAGGGTATCAACATCCAGCTGATCTCCACCTCGGAAATCAAGATTTCCGTGCTGATCGACGAGAAGTACATGGAGCTCGCCGTGCGGGCGCTGCACAAGGCGTTCGAGCTCGATCAGGCCTGAGCGGGACGTCGGGCAAAATCGCGCCGCGTGCGCGCGCGTGCATGCGGCGCGAGACGCGATTTTGCCCTCACGATGCGGGGAAATATCTCCAAACGTGTCGGGCGCATGACAGGCGCGCAAAAAAAGTTGGATTTCGATGCGCATAATGTTTGACGGCATCGCGAACAGTAGGTAATATCACGCCTTCGTTACATCACCTCCCTGATGTGACGACAAGTTTGGGAGACGTGGCCGAGAGGTCGAAGGCACTCCCCTGCTAAGGGAGCATCTGGGCCAAAACCTGGATCGAGGGTTCGAATCCCTCCGTCTCCGCCAAGTCGCCTTGGCGGAACACCCCCGGCTCTTCGCGGAGAGCCGGGGGTTTTTTCTTTCCCGAGTTCGCGCGTTGGCGATATCTCGCGCGTCGATTTCATCTCTTCTTCGAGCGAGGACAACGATGTCGATCATCACCACCGATTCCGGCCTGCAATACGACGATCTGCAAGTGGGCGACGGCGCCGAAGCCACCCCGGGCAAGACCGTCACCGTTCACTATACCGGCTGGCTCACCGACGGCCAGAAGTTCGATTCCAGCAAGGATCGCAACGATCCGTTCGCCTTCGTGCTCGGCGGCGGCATGGTCATTCGCGGTTGGGACGAAGGCGTTGCCGGCATGAAAGTCGGCGGCAAGCGCAAGCTGGTCATCCCGCCCGAACTGGGCTACGGCGCGCGCGGCGCCGGCGGCGTGATTCCGCCCAACGCGACGCTGGTCTTCGAGGTCGAACTGTTGGACGTCTGACCCATCGAATGCCGTGCATGATGCACGGCGGTGCAACAGACACCCCCGGTGCCTCGCAGGCATCGGGGGTGTTGTCTTTTTACGTGAGCCTTCGCTTCGTCACGAGCGCGAGGGACGCAAAGGAGCCTTCACGAGGTGTCTCACTCAGCAACGCCTGTTTCAAGATTCTGGTTTCCGTTCTCGCTGGTTCTCTTCGAGTTTGCCGTCTACATCTCGAACGACATGATCATGCCGGGCATGCCGCTCGTCACGCGCGAATTCGGCGCGTCGGCCGACATGACCACGCTCGCGCTCACGGCCGCCATGCTCGGCAACGCCAGCCTGCAGTGGCTGCTCGGCCCGCTGGCCGATCGCTTCGGGCGTCGTCGCGTGCTGCTCTGCGGCCTCGGCATGTTCGTCCTCGCGTGCCTGGCGATGCACTACGTGCGCACCATGCCGCAGTTCATCGTGCTGCGCTTCCTGCAGGGCATGGGCTGCTGCTTCGTGCTGACCGTCGGTTATCCGACCGTGCACGAGGCTTTCGAGGAGAAGACCGCCGTGCGCGTGATGGCGCTCATGGCGAACGTGTCGCTGCTCTCGCCGCTGTTCGGGCCGCTCGCAGGCGCGGCCGTCGTGTCGTACTGGCCGTGGCGCAGCATCTTCTGGCTGATCGCCATCGTGGCCGTGGGGTCGTTCATCGGACTGTACCGCACCATGCCCGAACTCTCGCGGCATGATCGCAACGCGTTGAACGCGAGGCACCTGTGGGCCGGCTACAGGCTGCCGCTCTCGAGCGCACGCTTCTGGCGCGGTGCGGTACTCACGGGGATCGCCGTGACGCCGTTGCTTACGTGGATCGCGCTCGGTCCAGTGTTCCTGATCGAACGCGCGGGCATGTCGCAGATGCAATACGCCATGTTGCAGGTGCCGGTGTTCGGGGCGCTGATCCTGGGCAACGTGCTGCTCGCGCGTCAGGTCGGGCGCTGGTCGAACGGCCGGCTGCTCGCCACGGGCGTGGCCGCGATGCTGATCGGAGCGGCCGTGTCGCTCATCGGCACCGCGATCCTCGCGCCGGGGTACCCGGCATTGCTCGTGGGCACGTCGCTGCACGCGTTCGGCATGGGCATGAGCTACGGCGTGGTGTATCGCCAGTCGCTCTTCGCCGTCGACAGTCCAAATCGCGCGACCATTGCCGGCATGCTCAGCATGATCACCATCGTGGTTGCGGTCGCGGTGATCGAAGCGATGAAGCTCGCGTATCTGCATTTCGGCGACGCGGCGCTCGGCATCGGGGCGATGACCGCGGCGGCGGTAGTGGCGGTGCTTGCGGCGAACTTCGTGCCGCCGCCCGCGCATGATGCGCTCGCGCAGCCGGGACGGCAGCCGTAACGTCGTTCGCGACCGCCCCGGCTGCGCGCCGGCGGCGTTCCGGGTCAAGGCCAGCGATATTTTCGCTGGCCTTTTTTTGTGTCGCGACGCAGAACGCGGGGGCGAGGCGACGGACGGCTCACCCGTGTGCGCGTTCGTCGACGACCGGCTCGGTGCGATGCGCGTCGCCCGGCGTGGCATTCGCGCGCGAAGCGTCCGATGAATTTGCCACCGCCGTGGGCGAGGCGGCAGCGGCGCGAGCGGTGGCACGCTCCGGCGTGGAGGCCGACGACGCATGCGCCGCATCGTCGGTCGGCGTTTGCGTCGCGTAATAGTCGCGTTCCCACTTCTCGTGATTCGTCTTCGCCTGCTGAAGCTCCGGCGTGAGCGGGGCGAACGAGAGCAGCAGCTTGTTGAGCCACGACACCGGCGGCCTGCACGGCCGCTCGAAATCCACGAACAGCACCACGCGCGTCTCGTCGGTGTCGTTGTGAACCTGATGCGCATAGGCGTCGTCGAAGATCACCGCGTGATTCGCCTGCCACACGTAACGCTGACCGTCCACCTCGATCCAGCATTTCTCGCGCTCGCGCGGCACTTTCAGCGCGAGATGCAGGCGCAGCACACCGTTGTACGGGCCGCGGTGCAACGGAATCTGCTTGCCCGGCGACAGGATCGAGAAGAACGCCGTGCGCAGGCCCGGAATGCCCTCGAGCGCTGCGGCCGTGGCGGGACAGCGCGCGAGATTGCGATGCGCGCGCATGCCGTAGCCGAGAAAGACGAAGGTCTGCCACTGGTGATCCTGCGTGATGGTGGCGACGTCGGGAGAGATCTCGTGGAAGGCGGGCAGGCGACCCGGCGTGGCGAGCACGGCTTCCAGTTCGCGCGCGATGGCCGGCGCCTGCGCTTCGAGTGCGGCAACCCACGGAAACTGCGCGTTGTCGAAGATGGGTTTGTCACCGACCAGTGAGCTGCGGGCAATGCGCCGTTGCGCTGCTTCAACACAGTGGAAAAAGCACTTCGCGAGCCAGCGGGGCAGGGTACGGTTGGGGTTCTGCACGGGCGATCGTGTAGCACTCAACGTCGGCCTCCAGGGCGGATAGGGGGGAACCGGGCCGGCGCGGATGTGTCTTTCAGTGCGGTGAACGCCGGGCTTTTGGGTACAATTGTCGCGCGGTCCGGCCTCGCCGCCAAGCGTCGTGCGGCAAATGTGCGTGAGCTTGCGGTTACGAGGCGTTGCAAGAGGTCCTGAGGACGCGAGGCCAGGGACCGACGAGGGCAGGGGCCGGATGCGTCCGGGCCCCCGCAGAGGCTGGCGCTCGGCGACGAGTACGGGAGACGCATGAACGCGCGAACAATACGGCATCCACACATGATCGGGGGCAGGCTCAAGGCCTTCGTGACTTCTCAGGCTTCTTTGGCTGCTTCGGCACCTTCGGCGTATTCAGCGTATTCAGCGTATTCAGCGTCCTCGGCGCCCGCCGCGTCTCTCGCACGTCGTGCATCCGCCATTGCCACTGCCGCGTCCGCGGCAAACCCGAGCGTTGCGGCCCGCGGCAAGCCGTCGACCGCCCTTGCGGCAATGCCGCGCGCCGCGCTTGGCTGCCGCCGGCTCGCCGTGTGTGCGGCGCTTGCGCTCGCCGGGACGCTGGCGTCCCCCGCGGCCCAGGCCAAATATGCCATCGCCCAATACGGCGAGCCGAAGTATCCGCCAGGCTTCACCCACTTCGATTACGTCAATCCCGATGCGCCGCGCGGCGGCACGCTCACGCTCGGCAACCCCGACCGGCGCACCAGTTTCGACAAGTTCAACCCGTTCACACTGCGCGGTACGGCCCCGCCGGGCGTGCTCGCGCTCATGTTCGAGACGCTGGGCACGGGCAGCGCCGACGAGCCCGCCACCGTGTACGGTCTGCTCGCGGACGACATCGCCGTCGCTCCCGACGGCGCGTCGGTCACGTTCCATCTGAACCCCGCCGCACGCTTTAACAACGGCGATCCGGTCACCGCGCAGGACGTCAAGTACTCGTTCGACACGTTGCTCAGCCCGCAGGCGGCGCCGGGCTTCAAAGTGATGCTCGCGGACGTGAAGGGCGTGAGCGTGCTCGACAAGCGGCGCGTGCGTTTCGACTTTCGGCGCGTGAGCCCCGACTTGCCGCTGCTCGTGGCGACGGTGCCGGTGTTCTCGCCGAAGTGGGGCGTCGGCCCCGACGGCAAGCGCACGAAGTTCGACGCGCTCACGTTCGAGACGCCGATCGCGAGCGGGCCATATCTGATCGAGTCCTACGATGGCGGACGGCGCATCACGTTCCGCCGCGATCCGAATTACTGGGGCAACGATCTGCCGGTGCGGCGCGGCGCCTACAACTTCGAGCGCATCGTCTACAAGCTGTACTCGGACGATATCGTGCGGCTCGAGGGCTTCAAGGCGGGCGAATTCGACGCCATTACCGAATATCGCGCGCGCAGCTGGGTGCGCAGCTACGTGGGCAAGCGTTTTCGCGACGGTGAGCTCGTCAAGCGCGAATTCGCGCACCGCAATGCCGCGGGCATGCAGGGCTTCATCCTGAACACCCGCCGTGCGCTCTTCAAGGACGTGCGCGTGCGTCGCGCGCTCGATCTCGCGCTCGACTTTCAATGGCTCAACCGCCAACTGTTCTACAACCAGTACCAGCGCATCTACAGCTATTTCAGCAACAGCGACCTGGCCGCGCGCGGCATGCCGAGCGAGGCGGAGCTAAAGCTGCTCGAACCGCTGCGCAGGAAGCTCGATCCGGCCGTATTCGGGCCGATGGTCGAGCAGCCTGCGACGAATCCGCCGGCGAGCCTGCGAGAGAACCTGCGCGAGGCGCGGGCGCTGCTCGCACAGGCAGGCTGGACCTACCGCGACGGCGCGCTGCGCAACGCGAAGGGCGAGCCGTTCGTGTTCGAGTTCCTCGACGATGGCGGCGCGATGGGGCCGGTCGCCTCGGCGTACAGCCGCAACCTCGCGAAGCTCGGCATCACGCTCAATTTCCGGCAGACCGACTTCGCGCTGTATCAGAAGCGCATCGAGACGTTCGACTACGACATGATCTCGCTGCGTTTTCCCGACGCGCAGATCCCGGGCACCGAGTTGCTCGATCGCTTCGGCAGCCAGTCGGCCGATGTGGAGGGCTCGGACAACGTCATCGGGCTGAAGGACCCGGCGGTCGACGCCCTGATGGGCGAGCTCGTGCGCGCGCACACCTATGAAGACCTCGTGGCCGCCGCACGTGCGCTCGACCGGGTGCTGATGAACGGCTACTACATCGTGCCGCACTGGTTCTCGTCGACGCATCGCATGGCCTACAAGCGCAACCTGCGCTTCCCGGACAAGCTGCCGCTCTACTACACGGCCGAGGGCTGGCTGGTGTCGACGTGGTGGGACGAGAATGCGGCGAGGGGCAAGACGGCTTCGCCGCCGGCGGCGCCGGCGTCCGCGCCATCCGCTTCATCAGGTTCACACTCCCCTTCCTCGTCATCCTCATCCGCACGTTGACGCCATGCACGCGCCGATCCGAACGTCGATGCCCGCGAACCCGATGCCGTCGCCCCGTGCGTGAGCGTCGCGTACCGACAGGAGCTGCCATCTCACCATGTGGTCCTACATACTCAAACGATTGCTGATCATGATCCCGACGTTGCTCGGCGTGATCACGCTGACCTTCGTGGTCATCCAGTTCGTGCCGGGCGGGCCGGTCGAGCAGGTCATGCTCGAGCTCAAGGGGCGCGGCGGGGGCGGCGAGGCGAGCGGCGGTGGCGGCGGCAGCAACTATCGCGGACGTCACGGCATCGATGCGCAGCAGCTCGCCCAGATCAAGGCGCTATATGGTTTCGACAAGACGCCCATGGAGCGTTACTGGCTCATGCTCAAGCGCTTCGCGAAATTCGACCTCGGGCAGAGCTATTTCCATCACCGGAGCGTCTGGTCGCTGATCGTCTCGAAGCTGCCCGTGTCGATCTCGCTCGGCTTGTGGACGTTCTTCCTCACCTACCTCATATCGGTGCCGCTGGGCATCGCCAAGGCGGTGCGCAACGGCTCGCGCTTCGACATGCTCACGAGTCTGGTCGTCCTCGTCGGCTACGCGATCCCAGGCTTCGTGCTCGGCGTGCTGTTGCTGGTGCTGTTCGGCGGCGGCACGTTCTGGCAGCTCTTCCCGCTGCGTGAGCTCGTGTCGGACAACTGGAGTGAGCTGTCGTGGCCCGCGAAGATCGCCGACTATCTGTGGCACATCACGCTGCCGGTCACGGCGTCGGTGGTGGGCAGTTTCGCCGTCGTCACCATGCTCACCAAGAACGCGTTCCTCGACGAGATCCGCCGTCAATACGTGCTGACCGCGCGCGCCAAAGGGCTCTCTGAGCGCAAGGTCTTGTTCAAGCACGTATTCCGCAATGCGCTGATCCCGCTCATCACCGGTTTTCCGGCGGCCTTCATCGGTGCGTTCTTTGCGGGCAGCCTGCTCATCGAAACGCTGTTCTCGCTCGACGGGCTAGGCCGGCTGTCTTACGAGTCGGTGCAGCGCCGCGACTACCCGGTCGTGCTCGGCTCGCTGTACCTGTTCACGCTCATCGGGCTGATCACCAAGCTCGTTTCCGACCTGTGCTACGTGCTGGTCGATCCGCGCATTCAATTCGATCGACTGGAGCACTGACGTGACCCGATTCGCCACGCCACAGCAGCACCCGTCGTCACCCCTGCATTCGCCGCCCTCGCGCTCGCCGCGCTGGCGCGTATGGCGGCGCTTTCGCAGCCACCGGCTGGGCTACTGGAGCCTCGTCGCGTTCGTGGTGCTGTTCGGCATCAGCCTGTTCGCCGAGGTCATCGCCAACGACAAGCCGTGGGTCGTCCGCTACGAAGGGCAGTGGTACTTCCCGCTCGTCAAGACGTACCCCGAATCGACCTTCGGCGGCGATTTCCCCACGCCGACCGATTACCTCGATCCGTTTATCGAAGAACGCATTCGCGCGGGCGAGAACTTCGCGATCTACCCGCCGGTGCGCTATCACTACGACACCATCAATTACTTCTCCAAGGCGCCGAATCCCGCGCCGCCTTCGCGCGAGAACTGGCTGGGCACGGACGACCGCGGGCGCGATGTCTTCTCCCGCCTGCTCTACGGCTTCCGGCTGTCCGTGATCTTCGCGCTGGCGCTCACCGTCTCGGGCACGCTGCTCGGCGTGCTCGCCGGCGCGGTGCAGGGCTTTTACGGCGGGCGCATCGATCTCACGCTGCAGCGCCTCATCGAAATCTGGGGCTCGCTGCCGGAGCTGTATCTGCTGATCATCTTCGCGTCGATCTTCGAGCCGCACCTGTGGTTGCTGTTCGTGCTGCTCTCGCTGTTCGGCTGGATCGGACTGTCGGACTACGTGCGCGCCGAATTCCTGCGCAACCGGCAACTCGACTACGTGCGTGCCGCGCGCGCGATGGGGCTCTCGAACTGGCAGATCATTCGCCGCCATGTACTGCCCAACAGCATGACGCCTGTCATCACCTTCCTGCCGTTTCGCATGAGCGGTGCGATCCTCGCGCTCACGAGCCTCGACTTTCTCGGCCTCGGCGTGCCGCCGCCCACGCCGAGCCTCGGCGAACTGCTCAATCAGGGCAAGGCGAATCTGGACGCCTGGTGGATCTCGCTCGCCACGTTCGTCGTGCTCGTCCTCACGCTGTTGCTGCTCACGTTCATGGGCGATGCGCTGCGCAATGCCCTGGACACGCGCGTGGCCGACAAGCAGGCTGCGGCCGGGGGGGCGATGTGAGCACCCCATTGCTGAGTATCGAAAATCTGTCGGTGCGCTTCGGTGATACCGAAGCGGTGAAGAACGTGAGCCTTGCCATCGGGCGCGGCGAACGCGTGGCGCTCGTCGGCGAATCGGGATCGGGCAAGAGCGTGACGGCTCTGGCGATTCTGCGGCTGCTGCAGGACGCGCAGGTGCAGGGGCGCATTGTGCTCGACGGCGAGGATCTCGCGTCGCTGAGCGAGCGCTCGATGCGAGGCGTGCGCGGCAACGACGTCGCGATGATCTTCCAGGAGCCGATGACCGCGCTCAATCCGCTGTATCCGATCGGCGAGCAGATCGCCGAAGCGCTGGTGCTGCACGAAGGGCTCGGCGCGAAGGATGCCAGGGCGCGCGCCGTGGAACTGCTGCGCCGCACGGGCATTCCCGAGCCGGAGCGGCGCGTGGCGCACTTCCCGCACGAGCTCTCCGGCGGGCAGCGGCAGCGCGCCATGATCGCGATGGCGCTCGCTTGCCGGCCGAAGCTGCTGCTGGCCGACGAACCGACCACGGCCCTCGACGTGACGATCCGGGCGCAGATCATCGAGCTGCTGCTCGAGCTGCAACGCGACGCCGCCGAGAAGCGCGGCATGGCAGTGCTGCTCATCACGCACGACCTGAATCTGGTGCGCCGCTTCGCGCAGCGCGTGGCGGTCATGGAGAAGGGCGTGCTCGTCGAATGCGCGGACACGCAGACGCTGTTCTCCGATCCGCAACATCCGTACACGCGGCGGCTGATCGACAGCCGGCCGCAGCGCGAGATTCACCCGGTGTTGCCGATCGCGCCGGTGCTGCTCGAGGCGCGCGGCGTGGCGGTGGACTATGCGAGCGCGCAGCCGGGCGTGCGCGGCTGGTTCCGGCGTGGACGGTTCCGGGCCGTGCATCCGGTCGATCTGGCGCTGCGGCAGGGCGAGACGCTGGGTGTCGTGGGCGAGTCGGGCTCGGGCAAGTCGACGCTGGCGATGGCCCTGCTCGGGCTGCAACGCACGAGCGCAGGGCAAATCGAGTTTCAGGGCGAGCCGCTCTCGGCGTATCGTGGCGCGGCGCGGCGCACGCTGCGCTCGCGCATGCAGATCGTCTTTCAGGACCCGTTCGGCTCACTCTCGCCGCGCATGACCATCGAGGAGATCGTGGGCGAGGGGCTGGCGCTGCATCGCCCGCAACTGACCGAGGACGAGCGCCGTGCGCGCGTGGCTGACGTGCTGCGCGAAGTCGGCATCGATGCGCGCGCCATGTCGCGGTATCCGCATGAGTTCTCGGGCGGTCAGCGGCAGCGGATTGCCATTGCGCGCGCGCTTGTCGTCGATCCGCAGATTCTCGTGCTCGACGAGCCGACGAGCGCGCTCGACGTCTCGATTCAGCAGCAGGTGCTCCATCTGCTCGCGCAACTGCAGATCAAGTACAACCTCAGCTACCTCTTCATCAGTCACGATCTGGCCGTCATGCGCGCCATGGCGCACCGCGTGCTGGTGTTCAAGGACGGGCGTCTGGTGGAGCAGGGCGACACGGAATCGGTATTTTTTGATCCGCAGAACGATTACACGCGCGAGTTGGTCGCGGCAGCCATGCTCTAGGGGCGTGACGCAAGAGGCATAAGGGCGAAACGTCGTGCAACGTCGGGAAACGTCGGTTAAATCGCAAAACCTTGATTGTTAATGAAAATTTTCCGATTGTGTTGATTGTTTTTTTCTATTACCTTTTGACATCATGTGACGTTCACATTACTATCGCGTACCAATTAAGTTGAATATTCAACGAGTTAACGCGTCAAGTTAAGACGCCGGTTCGGTGGCAGGTCCGCCGGGCGCGACTCGAAGGTGTTCGACACGGCAGCCTCCTGTTACACCTGACGAGCTACTCATCGGCCTACCGACACACACGACCCGGCGACCAATGCAGACGATCCCTCCGCGCACCCGCAAGACACTCCTTCTCGCGTTCACTGCCGCTGGCCTCGTTACCGCTTCGTTGACGGCGAAGGCTGACGATTACAACAACGGCCCGACGGCCGCCGCCCGTGCCGCTGCCGCCGCCAACCAGGCCGCCAGCGCTTCCCCGTCTTCCCCGTCTTCCTCCACGCTCAATACCACCTCGGACGCGCCACAGGCCGTCGCGGAAGCGTCGCGTGTGCAACGCGCGCAAAAGCTGCTGTCGAACGTGACGGACAAGGCCTCGGACGTCGTGCTCGGCGCGCTCAACTACATCGGCGTGCGCTACAAATACGGCGGCAATACGCCGGACAGCGGTCTGGATTGCAGCGGCTTCGTGCGTTATGTGTTCCAGGATACGCTCAATTTCGTGCTGCCGCGCCGCTCGGAAGAGATGAGTCAGGTGGGCGAGCGCATCGCCAAGACGGACCTGAAGCCGGGCGATCTGGTGTTCTTCAATACGATGCGCCGCAGCTTCTCGCACGTGGGCATCTACATCGGCGGCGACAAGTTCGTGCACGCGCCGGCCACCGGCGGCAAGATCCGCGTGGAAGACCTGCGCGAATCGTACTGGTCGGCTCGCTACAACGGCGCGCGTCGCGTCGAGACGCTCAAGGCCAGCGCCGAACTCTCTCGCGTCGAGCAACTGTTCAAGAACGATCATCCGATGTAAGCGAGCGTGCCGCGCGCCAGCGGGGTCGCCACAAAGGACAATGCCGCCCTCGGGCGGCATTTCTTTTTGGGGGGAGGCCGGCCCCTCCGCCTTTGCGCGGGCCCGCCTCATGTCGCATCAGCGAGCGGCCTGCTGCGCGCTGCTTGCCGTCGCGCGCGATTGTGCTTCGGCGAGCTTGCGCTGGATTTCCGGCCACATCCTGGCGACGGCTTCCTCGCCGGCCAGGATCGCACGGTTGCGGCCCTGGAAGTCCGAGGCGCTCATTTTCGCCAGCGACGGGCGAATCACCACATCCGCGTTCTTCTCCAGTTCGTACTGCTTGATCGACTGTCCCATGATCGTGAACGTCTGCATCAGAATGTCGAACTGGCCCTGTGTCGCCTGCACCGCGGGATTGGCCGAGATGTCGACGGCAATCACGAAATCGGCGCCCATCTGGCGGGCATACTCGGCCGGCACGGGAGCTACGAGGCCGCCGTCCACATAGTCGCGCGAACCGATATGCACGGGCTCGAACACGCCGGGCACGCTGCTCGAGGCCCGCACCGCCTGGCCGGTATTGCCGCGGCGGAACAGAATCGGCGCGCCGCTCTGCAGGTCGGTGGCCACGATGCCCAACTGGCGCGGCATCTGCTCGATCGTCCGGTCCTTGAGCACCTTGTTGACGTAAGACTGCAGCGCCTCGCCGCGCAACATGCCGCGCGAGCGAAACGGCATCGTCCAGTCGCTGATCGACGCCTCGTCCATCGTCGCGGCAAGGCGGTTGAGCTGGAAGCCGTTCAGGCCGGACGCGTACATCGCGCCCACCACGCTGCCCGCGCTGGTGCCGACGACAATGTCCGCATGGACGCCGCGCGCCTCCAGCGCCTTGATCACGCCCACGTGTGCGAAGCCACGCGCGGCCCCGCCGCCCAGCGCGAGGCCGATCTTGAGCGGACGCACGATTTTCGGCGGTGCGCCAGGAACGCTCGGTGTGGCGGGCGGGACCTGCGCGACGGGCGGCGAGGTCGGTGCGCCGGACGACGTGTCGACCGGCGGTGCGCTGGCGCAGCCCGCCAGGATGACGGCCGCGGCGAGCGCGCTCAGCGTGGTGCGAAACGCGGCGGTTCCCTTGATGACCGGCGGCGCGGCCTCGGCAGGCGAGACCGCGCGCGAGGCAGCAGGGGGCAAACCGGATAACAGGGCGGACGGCCGGACGGACCTTTGGGTGGACGGCAAGGCGGACGGCAAGGCGGGGGTGTCGCCAGCGGACGGGTGGTCCGCACGGCGCACGAATCGAAGCAGCGACAGCAAGGGGAGAACTCCAACAGGGCAGGACAAACGCGTGCGGCGCCGTTCATCGTTCGGATATCGGGCTGCCGCTTGGCGTCGACGCGCAATTTTACGGCGATTGGAGCGCCGCGGGCGCATATCAGTTCACTTTTGGAGAGGGGCATCGAAGCGCGGTAACACGTCGTGGAACCTTTGTGGCGGTCGCCCGTCTTATCCCCCGCGACTGCCGTGGTGGTGTTTTCCGTATCCGGCACCCCCCCGCCACCCCCCCCTGCAGCCATGCTGCCGAGGCGATCTGGCGGCCCGCCGGCGGCGTTTTCCGTGCCGCCGACCATGCGCGACGCACAACCGCGGGCTCCGGCGCGGTGCCACCACCGCGCGTCCTGCTCGCCCCCCGCTCGTTTCTCACCAGTTTCTGGCTTCGCGCATCTTCCCGAACCGAATAGTGAACATCGAAAATAATGAGAATGGGAATCATTTGCGTTGAAGATGATTTTTCATTATGCTGTTCCCTCCTACGAAACCATGATTGCGGGGGAATGGCCCATGAAGGCGAAGACGATCGGACAATTGGCGCGACTGACGGTGCTCGGCACTGCAATGGCCGCCGCGTTCGGTGCACAGGCGCAGAGCAACGGCGTGCTGAATCTGTACTCTGCGCGTCACTATCAGACCGATGAACAGCTCTACGGCACGTTCACCAAGCAGACCGGCATCAAGATCAACCGGATCGAGGCGGACGACGCGGCATTGCTCGAGCGTCTGAAGAGCGAAGGGGCCAAGAGCCCCGCCGACGTGATCCTGATGGTCGACGCCGCGCGTCTTGCGAAGGCCGACGAAGCGGGCCTGTTCCAGCCGACCCGCTCGGCGACGCTCGACGCGCGCATTCCCGCCAAGCTGCACGCCGCGAGCACCCCCTCGGGCACCGACTGGTATGGCTTTTCCACGCGCGCTCGCGTAATCGTCTACAACAAGGAGAAGGTCGATCCGAAGTCGGTGCAGACCTATGCGTCGCTCGCCGATCCGAAGCACAAGGGCCAGGTGTGCACACGCTCGGGTTCGCATCCGTACATGCTCTCGCTCGTCGGTGCGTTGATCGCGCGCGATGGTGCGCAGGCCACGCAGAAGTGGGCCGAAGGCATGGTCGCCAATTTCGCGCGCGCACCGCGCGGCGGCGACACCGACCAGATCAAGGCCGTTGCGACGGGCGAGTGCGGCGTGGCGCTCGCGAACTCGTACTACTACGTGCGCATGGCGCGCTCGGAGAAGCCCGAAGACAAGGCGCTGATGTCGAAAGTCGGTTTCATCTGGCCCGATCAGGCAGGCAAGGGTACGCATGTGAACGTAGCCGGCGCCGGCATTGCGAAGCATGCGCCGAACCACGCGAATGCCGTCAAGTTCCTGGAGTATCTGGCGAGCGACGAAGCGCAGCAATATTTCGCCAACGGCAACAACGAGTGGCCGGCGGTGCCGACGACGAAGGTCGACAACCCGGCGCTCGCCTCGCTCGGCGAATTCAAGGCTGAAGACGTGCCCATCGGCACGATCGCCAAGAATCTGCCGGAAGCGCAGCGCATTCTCGATCGCGCCGGCTACAAATAAGGCGACGTTCGCCGTTCGGCCGGAAGTCGCCGCGAGCGACTTCCGCTGGCTGTCCGGCGCACGGGATACGCCCCTCGTGCGCGATGGGGCGATGCACCGGAAAAAAGGGGCACCGAAATTTCGGTGCCCCTTCTGCGTTGTGAAGACCGCACGCCGTTTTACTGCGTGCGCGCGTGCGTCAAGAGCCGATATCAGTCGACGTCGTCGCCGGGTTGATACATGTGGTAGTCGCCCGTGGCATAGACGCCCTTGTACTGCGCAGGCGGCTCCTCGCCGTGATTGTCGTGATCGGCAGGATGTGTCTCGGCAATGCGCAGGGACTCGCGAACCTGCGGCGGCTCGCACTCGGCGATCAGACGCAGCGCTTCGGCTTCGTCGTCGGCCACGACGTCGTAGGTGGTCACGAATTCGGGCGCCGGGCCGTCGGGATCCTCGTCTTCCAGCGGCTCGTGCCACTGGCCCTCGACGATCAGATGCATGGCCCGCGCCGTATCCGATTGCGCTTCACGTGCCGCGCGCAGCGCCCACAGGGCGGAGTCGCTCCATTTGTAGCACTGCACGGCCTGCAGGGCGACTTCCAGCGCCTTGCCATTGTCGCCGGCCTGCTTGTGGGCGAGCGAGAGTTCGGCCAGCACGTCGGCCATCGACACGTTGCTGCCTTCCTCGTCATGTTCGGCGTTGTGCAGCGTCTGGTACGTGTCGATCGCTGCCTGCGGTTCGCCCTGCGCGTTGAACAGATGCATGCGCAGGGCGATGGCGTTCTCGATGAAGGCGCGTCCGGCTTGCGCGAGATGCGGACTTTCCAGCACGCGATCCAGACGCGTTTGCGCGGCCGCGTAGTCGCCGTGGCGCGCAAGGGCGTTGGCGTGGTTGAAGTCGACGATCACCAGATCTTCGTCCGGCGCGCAATTGGCGGCGGCCTCATAGGCCTCGATGGCGGCCGGGAAGCGCCCGAGGTCGGAGCGGTAGTTGCCGAGCAGTTGCCACAGCAGCCAGACGCCCGGTGCATGCGCGACGCCGGCTTCGAGCACGGCAACCGCCTGTTCCATCTCGTCCATGTCGGCATAGGCCATGGCCTGCACCTCGTAGGCGCCCGAGTACTGCATCGACTCGAGCCGTTTGCCGATTTCCAGCGCGGACTCGGGGTCGCCGGCTTCGAGGTGGGCAAAGGCTTCCGCCATCAAATCATCTTGCTCGGACATTGCAAATTCTCCTTCGGGAACGGCAGGGGAGCGTGCCGGCGGCCAGCGCGCGGTACGTCCCATCATATAACAGTCGCCATGACGAGCCGCGTCGCGACGCTGGCGGGGGGGCGCCATCGTCCAACGAAGAAGACGGCGGATGACGCGGGGTGGGCGAGCATATCGGGCGTCGGCGCGGACGCCATGAAAAAAGCCGCGACGCGTCGCGGCTTTTTTCGTTCGATGCGCGAGGCGGAATCAGCCGCCGCGACGCATCAGGTCGAAGAACTCGGCGTTGTTCTTCGTCTGCTTGATCTTGCCAAGCAGGAATTCCATTGCCTCGGCCTCGTCCATGTCGTAGATGAGCTTGCGCAGCACCCAGATCTTTTGCAGGATTTCCGGCTTGATGAGCAGCTCTTCGCGGCGCGTGCCCGATTTGTTCAGGTTGATCGCCGGGTAGACGCGCTTTTCCGCGAGGCGGCGCTCCAGATGCACTTCCATGTTGCCGGTGCCCTTGAATTCCTCGTAGATCACGTCGTCCATGCGGCTGCCCGTTTCGATGAGCGCCGTGGCGATGATCGTGAGCGAGCCGCCTTCTTCGACATTGCGCGCCGCACCGAAGAAGCGCTTCGGGCGCTGCAACGCGTTGGCGTCCACACCGCCGGTGAGCACCTTGCCCGAGGCCGGAATCACCGTGTTGTAGGCGCGCGCCAGACGCGTGATCGAGTCGAGCAGAATCACCACGTCCTCTTTCATTTCGATCAGGCGCTTGGCCTTCTCGATCACCATTTCAGCGACCTGCACGTGGCGCGTGGCGGGTTCGTCGAACGTCGACGCGATCACTTCGCCGCGCACCGAACGCTGCATTTCCGTCACTTCTTCAGGGCGCTCGTCGATGAGCAGCACGAACAGCTTGGCTTCCGGGTGGTTGGCGGTGATGGCGTGCGCAATGTGCTGCAGCATCACCGTCTTGCCGGACTTCGGCGAGGCGACCAGCAGGCCGCGCTGGCCCTTGCCGATCGGAGCGATCATGTCGATGATGCGGCCCGTCACGTTCTCTTCGCCGCGAATGTCGCGCTCGAGCAGCAGCGGCTTGTTCGGGTGCAGCGGCGTGAGGTTCTCGAACATGATCTTGTGTTTCGAGGCCTCGGGCGGATGACCGTTGACTTTGTCGACCTTCACCAGCGCGAAATAGCGCTCGCCGTCCTTCGGCGTGCGCACTTCCCCTTCGATCGTGTCCCCGGTGTGCAGGTTGAAGCGGCGGATCTGCGACGGGCTGATATAGATATCGTCCGTGCTGGCCAGATACGACGTCTCGGGCGAGCGCAGGAAACCGAAGCCGTCCGGCAGCACTTCGAGCGTACCGTCGCCAAAGATGGTTTCGCCGGACTTTGCGCGCTTCTTCAGAATGGCGAACATCAGCTCCTGCTTGCGAAGGCGGTTTGCGTTCTCGATCTCGAGACCGTTCGCCATTTCAAGCAGTTCGGAGACGTGCTGGGACTTTAGTTCGGATAAATGCATACGGAGGTGCCGTCCACTGGACGACAAGTGAAGGATCAGGGAAAAGTGAGCGAACGCTCGAAGAACTTTGGGATGCTTTTGGCCGGATTATATAGCAAGCAGCGTCGGGCGCAAGCATTGCGCCGCGTGCTCGCCGCCGGGGTGTCGCACTGCGGCGACATGGGCCCCGGCGGTTGCCGTCGAGCCGGGATTACAGGTGGCTGTCGAGGAATGCCGTCAGTTGCGACTTCGACAGGGCGCCGACCTTCTGCGCGGCCACCGCGCCGTTCTTGAACAGGATCAGCGTGGGAATGCCGCGAATGCCGAACTTGCCCGGGGTGCCCTGGTTTTCATCGACGTTCAGCTTGGCGATCTGGACCTTGTCGCCGTAGTCGTTGGCCACTTCTTCCAGGATCGGGGCGATCATCTTGCACGGGCCGCACCACTCTGCCCAGAAATCGAGAAGCACCGGCTTGTCGGACTTGAGAACGTCCGCGTCGAAGCTGGCGTCGGAAATATGTTTGATGTTGTCGCTCATGAGTGTTGTTGCCTCGTCTGACTATTCGGAAACGCCGGGTGAAAACGCTCGCCTTCACCGGCGCTGGAGATGTCGCCCGGCCGGAGGCCTTCGCGTGCATTCTCCATATGGAGGCTGCAATCGCAGGCTTCAATAGCACCTGCCAATGCAGTTTGTGCTCATCTTAGCGGAAATCGCAAACCCTTGCGCGCGCCGGGCCACGCGCGTGGCAGGCCTTTCGGGCCGGGATTGTCGTGCAATGCGCGGGAAATAGGCTTCTGCTCACGCGTCGACTCTGGTAGAATCTGTCGCTGACGGGCCTCCTCGCATGGCGGCGCGGCCAATCTGGTCAGGTCGGGAACGAAGCAGCCACAACCGTTTTCTGCCAGTGCCGAGGGTCAGGCTCGTCACCTATTCCCTTGTTTTATCGATGTTCTCCGCGCGTTCTGCGCAATTTCATCCTTCTCGCTCGATGGCGCTGGCGCCATGGACGCCTTAGGCGCGACCGGCAGGCATTGGCCTGCGGCCACGGCATTGCCCCGCCCCGCGGGCGATCGTCTCGATAGCGCGCCCGCGCCTCGCGTGGGACAAAACGGCTTGGTAGAATCGCCCAACATTTTTTTCTATCGCGCCGATAGCCCTCGCATTTTGTGCCCGGATGCCGTCCGATAGGGCGTCGACGTCGGGGCGGACGCCCACCGCCGAACTGTTACAATTTGGCATGACCTATCAAGTACTCGCGCGCAAATGGCGCCCCAAAGGCTTCTCGACCCTGGTGGGCCAGGAGCATGTCGTGCGTGCGTTGACGCACGCGCTCGAGCAACAGCGTCTGCATCACGCCTATCTGTTTACCGGTACGCGCGGCGTCGGCAAGACTACGTTGTCGCGCATTCTGGCCAAGGCGCTCAATTGCGAGACGGGGATCACGGCAGCGCCGTGCGGGGTGTGCAAGGCGTGCCGCGCCATCGACGAGGGCCGTTTCGTCGACTACGTCGAAATGGACGCAGCGTCCAACCGCGGCGTCGACGAGATGACGTCGCTGCTGGAAAAGGCGGTCTACGCGCCGGCTGACGCGCGCTTCAAGGTCTACATGATCGACGAAGTGCACATGCTCACCGGGCACGCTTTCAACGCGATGCTCAAGACGCTCGAGGAGCCGCCCGCGCACGTCAAGTTCATTCTGGCGACGACCGATCCGCAGAAGATTCCAGTCACCGTGCTCTCGCGCTGCCTGCAATTTAATCTGAAGCAGATGCCGGCGGGCCATATCGTGTCGCATCTGACGAATATTCTCGGCGAAGAGGGCATCGAGAACGAGCCGCAGGCGCTGCGCCTGCTCGCCAAGGCGGCGGGCGGCAGCATGCGCGACGCGCTCTCGCTCACCGATCAGGCCATCGCCTATGCGGCCGGCCCGCTCACCGAGTCGGCCGTGCGCGGCATGCTTGGGGCCATCGACCAGAGCGTGCTCGTGCGCCTGCTCGACGCGCTCAAGGACGAATCCCGCACCGATTTGTTGGCGATCGCCGACGAAATGGCCGAGCGCAGCTTTTCGTTTGCCGCCGGATTGCAGGATCTCGGCAGTTTGCTGCACAAAATTGCATTGGCGCAGTTCGCGCCGCAGGCGGTCTCCGACGACTGGCCGGAAGCGGCGGACGTGCGTCGTCTGGCCGAGGCTTTCTCGCCGGAAGCGGTTCAGCTTTACTACCAGATCGCCACGCGCGCGCGCGGCGAACTCGGCCTCGCGCCCGACGAATACACCGGTTTTTCGATGGCCTTGCTGCGCATGGCGGCATTCACGCCGTTGCTCGCCGGCGGCACGCTGGCCGAGCCGCCGACGCCGCAGACCGCGGGCGCCACGCGTCCGTCGACCGCCGCTTCGCCGCGTGCGTCGACGGGCGGGCCGGCGCGTTCGGCCCCGCCCGCGGGCACGCCGCATTCGCCTGCGGCCGCCGGCCCTTCCACTGCGTCCACCGCTGCCACGGTTTGCGCAGCGCCCGCGGCTCAGCCGGAAGCCCGGCGAGCCCCGGCCGCGCGCAGCAGCGCACCGACCGACGGTGTGCCAATGTCGCCGGCGCGCGCGGCGTTGGCCGCACTCAACGCCGGACGCAAGGGCGCAGGCGGCAGGACCTCCGGCGGCGCGACACCGGCCCCGCGTGCCGGCGCGCCTCGCGCGTCGGACGACGCCCCCGCGGGCGCCGATCCGGAGCCCGAGCCTGCCGGACCCGCGGCGCCGGAGCCTGCGCCCGCGCCTCGCGCCTGCGTCTATCGCGAAGCCGAGGGCGTGGCGCCGGTTTTCACCGGTGAATGGCCCGCACTCGCGGCCGAGTTGCCTGCACGCGGCCTGGCTCAGCAACTGGCGTTTCAGAGCGAGCTGACCGAGGTCGCCGGCCGCACGCTGCATCTGCGCGTGCCATTGCGCCAGTTGGCCGACGCCGCTACGGCGGAGAAGCTGCGCCAGGTGCTCACGGAGCACTTCGGCGCGGACGTGCAACTGCACGTGGAAGTGGGGCAGGTCGGCACGACGGCGGCGTCGCTCGCGGCGCAAGCGGCGGCGGCCCGCCAGCGCGCGGCCGAGCAGGCCATCGCCGAGGACCCGCTCGTGCGCGAGCTGATCGAGGAATTCGACGCACAAATCCTGCCCAACAGCATTCGCCCGGTACAATAAGCAAGTCTGCTTGCGCGAAGCGGCGCCGCTTTGTGGAATTTCACCATCAAACGCGCGTTACACGCTTCGCGGGCTTTCCCATTCGATCCATCGACCCGTTTCGAACCATTCGAACCATTCGAACCATTCGACCCACTCGATTTACTCAGGAGTCAAGATGCTCAAAGGAAATATCGCCGGCCTGATGAAACAGGCCCAGCAAATGCAGGAAAACATGAAGAAGATGCAGGAGCAGCTCGCCCAGATCGAAGTCGAAGGGCAGTCGGGCGCCGGTCTCGTCAAGGTCGTGATGACCTGCAAGAACGACGTGCGACGCGTAACCATCGATCCGAGCCTGCTGGCCGACGACAAGGACATGCTCGAGGACCTCGTGGCGGCCGCGTTCAACGACGCCGTGCGCAAGGCCGAAGCCACCGCGCAGGAGAAGATGGGCAGCATGACCGCCGGCCTGCCGCTGCCGCCGGGTTTCAAGATGCCGTTCTGAGCGGCGCGGCTCCCCGAATAGAGACGTAGAAGACGACGCATGCCCCCCCAGCTCTCGAGCCTTCAGGAACTCGTCGACGCGCTGCGCGCGTTGCCGGGTGTCGGTCCGAAGTCCGCGCAGCGCATCGCCTATCACCTGCTGCAGCGCGACCGAAAGGGCGCGGTGCGGCTGGGCGAAGCGCTGGTGCATGCGTCCGAGCAGATTCGCCATTGCGCGCGCTGCAACACGTTTACCGAAGTCGAAATCTGCGAGACGTGCCTCGATCCGGAGCGCGACACGAGCCTGCTGTGCGTGGTGGAGACCCCCGCCGACCAGAACATGCTCGAGCAGACGATGACCTTCAAGGGGCTGTATTTCGTGCTCATGGGCCATCTGTCGCCGCTCGACGGCGTGGGCCCGGGCGAGATTCATTTCGAGCAGTTGATCCGTCGCGCCACCGACGGCGTGGTCAAGGAAGTCGTGCTCGCCACCAATTTCACCAACGAAGGCGAAGCCACGGCCCACTACCTCGGGCAGATGCTCAAGGCACGCGGATTGCGCGTGAGCCGGCTCGCCCGCGGCGTGCCCGTGGGCGGCGAACTCGAGTACGTGGATGCCGGCACGATCGCCCGTGCCGTGCTCGACAGGCATACGCTCTGAGCATGACGTGCGCGTGACTGCCGGCGTGCTTGCGCGTAGGTACTGCTCCTCTCATCCAATCGGATTAGCTGTTATTCGCTATTTCTGCCCCCAACCCGGTCTTCTAGACTGAACCTGCCGACTCGGGGGACCCAACGACACGGGGAACAAAAGAAAACTCCCAAGCGGCGTGGGGCCGTATTCCTGTCGCGCCGATCCGGTCTGAGACCCGACAAATGCGCGCAGGCACTGCTTAGGCAGGGAGTTAAGGTATGGCTAACGATACCGGGCGCACCCTGATTTACGCTTCCCGAAAGCACAACGATGGCCTGCTGTCGTTCCTTGGGGAGCAGGGCTGGCAGGTGATGCCGGCCAAAAGCGCCAGCGACGTGAGTCGCATTCTCAACCCGGGGGTCACCAGCGCAGCACTCATCGACCTGGCGAGCGGTTACAGCGACCGCGAGATGGGGGCGTTCGAGTCCTGCATGCAACCCGCCACGGTCGGCTGGGTGGCCGCGACGAATCCGGAGCAGCTCACGACCACGGCCATTCGCCGTCTGATTCGCGACTATTGCTTCGACTACATCAACGTGCCCTGCACGAACGATCAGATCGCTCATTCGATCGGTCACGCGTGGGGCATGGCATCGCTCTCCGATGTACCGATCATCACGCCGCAAGTTGGCGGCGATCAGGAAATGGTCGGCACGTGCGAGGCGATGCAGCAGCTCTTTCGCACCATCCGCAAAGTCGCCAATACCGACGCCCCCGTGTTCATCTCGGGCGAGTCCGGCACGGGCAAGGAACTGACGGCGGTGGCGATTCACGAGCGCTCCTTGCGCGCCAAGGGGCCGTTCGTGGCGATCAACTGCGGCGCGATTCCGCCGCACCTGATGCAGTCCGAACTGTTCGGCTACGAGCGCGGCGCCTTTACCGGCGCGAACGCGCGCAAGATCGGCCGTGTGGAGTCGGCCAACGGCGGCACCCTGTTTCTCGACGAAATCGGCGACCTGCCCATCGAGAGCCAGGCCAGTCTGCTGCGCTTCTTGCAGCAGGGCGCCATCGAGCGGCTCGGCGGCCACGAGGTCATTCCGGTCAACGTGCGCATCATCTCGGCGACGCACGTCGATCTCGAAGCGGCCGTCAAGGAAGGGCGCTTTCGCATGGATCTGTACCATCGTCTGTGCGTGCTGCGCGTGGACGAGCCGCCGCTGCGCGCGCGCGGCCAGGACATCGAGATCCTGGCCCATCACGTGCTGCAGCGGTTCAAGGGCGACAACCATCGCAAGATCCGCGGCTTCACGCAGTGCGCCGTGCAGGCCATGTACGAATACCACTGGCCGGGCAATGTGCGCGAGCTGATCAATCGCGTGCGCCGCGCCATCGTCATGGCCGACAGCCGCATGATCTCGGCCAAGGATCTCGACCTGCTGCCGTGGGTTCCGACGATGGTGCGCACGCTCGAAGAGATTCGCGCGGAGGCCGAACGAACGGCCATCGAGCAGGCTTTGCTGCGCCACTGTCACCGCCTCACGGACGTGGCTGCGGAGTTGGGTATTTCACGCATTACCCTGTATCGGCTCATGTGCCGGTATGGATTGCGGGGTGACGAATCGGGCGTGCCGGCCTGATGTCTTCTGGCGAAGAGAGGGCGGCCGTCCTGTGATGAACAGGGCGGTCGTTTCTTTTTGGGCTCCTGACGATCGCGCTCCTGCTTCCTGCTTCCTGGCCCCCCGATCCTTCGCGCGCAATCCCTCGAATTTCTAGCGATTTCTTCCCCTGGCTCGCGTTTCGCGAATCCTGCCATCGTCAATAACGACGGGCAATGGCGACGCGCGCGCACGTTCGATTTTTTTCGCTTCTCCATACGCATTGCGCAGTGGTGTCCGACGAGCACGCGTCGATGGCGACGTCACGCGTGATCGACGGCGATGCTTCGCCGCGCGCGTGTGTCACGACGCGATGTACTTCGCGAATCGCGTAACGCGCAGTGTCGCGCGGGCACATCAAAGATGAAACATCCGCGCGCAAAGCGCGGGCGCGGCGTTGCGCCCGAGTTCATGACGCTGGCGTGTCGCCAGGCGGGGGGTGTTCGAATTTGCCGCGAAACCGACACACGAGACCATTGCGCGACGGGCGTCGGCGCGACGCATCGCTGAACGCGCCGACATCATTCGTCGTTCGGGATGCTTGGGAATGGCGCCGATGACATGGCATCTGCGGCTCGCCGGGGCCGACGTATCAATGCTGAAACGTTTTCGCGCACATGGGTGCAACGACGGCACGAGCAAAAAATTTTCCATCAATGATTTCAGTCACTTAGCTCGCGTGGCACGGAAGTCGCTTTATTGAGCCCGGCAAGGAGGGCACGACGATGCGAATTCTCACTACCGACCTGCAGTACCGAGTGCGACAAGGCGCTGGCGCGCTTGCCGCTGCCGTCGCTGTGACCTTCGGTCTGTGCGCAGCCCCTGCACAAGCCCAGGAAGTCGTGCCCGCCGTGCGCGCGCCGTTCATGCAGTTGGCGATGCTCACGGGCTCGGCAATGCCCGGCGCACCGATGGGCGCAACATCGTCCATGTTGCCCACGTCGTCCATGTCGTCCATGTCGTCCGCATCCATGTCGGATGCGCAAGCCGCCCTCGTCATCGTCGACGCGCCGGTTGCGCTGCAGGTTACGCCAGACGACGTTTCGGCCGCGGCCAATATCGCAAGCCCCGCCGGCGTCGACGACAAGGAACCTCTCGCCGCCGCCGGCGTCGCCGGCGTTCCCTTCGCGGCTGCCCGTATCGACGACGAACAACTGCGCAGCCAGCGCGGGCGCAATCTGCAGGGCGGCATGATGCTCAAGTCGCCGGGCATGTCGCTCGCCAACGGCGTGACGCTGTGGGACGAACTGCCCGGCGCCGTGACCCCGACGCCGCGTCCGCAGCAGTTGTCGAACGGCGTGAACAATGTCCAGGTCACGCGTGTGACCTACACCACGCGGTGAACGACATGACCCAATTCTCAGCCGCGCATGCCGGCAGCCTTTTCGCCACGATGCTCGTGGCCGTGGCGCCGGCGATGCTCCCGGGCAGCGTGCGGGCCGAGCCGGCCACGCCGGGCGATCTCGTGATCGAGCGCAATATCGGCCCGCGAATCGCGTATCGCGGCCTGCCGCGCGAGCAGAACCCGATCGGCATTGCCGTCCCGGCCTTCCCGACCGGCCCGTTCAATACCGCGATGGGCGCCGTCAAACAGGTCACCGACAACGAACTCACCGGTCACGGCTCGGCCGGGCTCATCACGAGCACCGTGCAGTCCGGCATCAGCCCGGTGATGGGCGTGCTCGTCGGCAACGCGCGCGGCGGCAACGCCCTGAATACGTCGAACGGCGTGGGCGGTGGGTTCGCCGGCGCCATGGGCGGCTCGGGCGGCGTCGGCAGCATCGGCACGCTGGTGCCGTCGGTGATCAGCTCCGCGCTCGCGCCGCTCACGAGCATCAGTGCTGCCGGAGCGGCCAAATGAGCCCCGTTCAGACGAGCGCGCTTCGCGCCGCCGCCGCGGCCATGGTGGCGGTCTTCGCCGCCGCGGCCTTCGCCGATGACGTGTGGATCGTGAACGGCGAGCTCGCCGGCACGCACGCCACCGTCGAGAACGGCGTCGCCGTGGGCGTTTCCGGCGCCCTGGGCGTGAACCAGGCGGCCGGCGTGAACAACGTGCAGGCGAGCAGCGCAGTGCTTGCGACCGGCGGCGCGGTAACGGCCGGCGCGAGCAGCACCCAGCAGCAGGCGCTCGTCACGACCACGACCGGCGCGGCCAGCGCCGCGATTCAGGGCAACGCATTTTCAGGCACCTCGGGGCTGATGCAGATCAACCAGGCGAGCGGTGCCGGCAATCTTCAACGCAACGCGACCGTGATTGTGGTCGGCGATGCGTCTGGAGTGGCGAGCGTATCGGATACGGCACTATCCGCTGCGATCTCCAAGGGTGGCCCGGCTGGGCACAACAACCTCAACGATCAGTTCCGCACGGCATCGATTTCCGGTGACGCGTTTCGCGGGGTGAGCGGGGTGTTGCAGGTGAACCAGTCGGCTGGGATAGGCAATGTAACCGCAAATGTTTTTGTGCTCCGTCCCCCGGCGGGCACATCTTTTTAACTGGGTAACTCTCTCGTCAAGGAGATGGTCATGAAAACGAAAGCAATTGCAGCGGCTGCACTGCTGGTAGCAACGGGTTCCGCCATGGCGTCGCCCAATCACCAGCAATACAGCTTCTCGTTCATCGGCAACGAAACCAACGTCCTGAACCTGGTCGGCATCTTCGGTCTGATCGGCATTCGTGGCTGCGTGACGGTGGACAACACCGGCAACGCCGTCGTGCAGAGCAATCAGGTCGCCGACGTTCACAACGTCAACCTCAAGGGCCCGCTGCTCGGCAGCTATGTGACGGGCAAGGTGACGTATGGCGTGGACTCGAAGACCACGACGGTGTCGAACCAGGGCAGCGCCTACTTCCTCGCCAGCAAGACCACCAAGCACTTCGACGACTCCACGTCGTGGGTGAACGCGAGCGCCAACGGCCACCTGAACACGAGCCAGGCCTTCCAGGCCGGCGCGGCCTATGTGGCTGGGCAGTCGAGCTCCGGTTCGGGCGGATTCGTCGCGGGCGGCGGGTATCAGTATTCGAACATCGCCGGCGGCGGCTTCATCCTGGGCGGCGGCGTTCTTCCGCTGCCGGGCGGGGCGGCCCTGTACGGCGGCTATCTCGCCGGCAACTTCGGCGCGGGTCAGGCGTCCGCCTGGGGTGGCTATGCCTATGCTCAGCAGTCGCAGCAGGCAGCCGGCTTCCTCGCGGCAGGCTTCCTGAACACGCAGAAGAGCTTCGATGCGGCCTTCCACGCCACGCTCAACCATGGCAACTACTCCGTATCGGCCGACTCGATCGCGGCGGCGGCGCTGTGGGGCTTCACCGACACGTACACGAAGTCGACCGCCTGGACCAAGGGCGCGCTCACCTACCACGTCAACACGGCGCAATACCAGACCATGGGGGCGTCGGTGGGCAACGGTGCATTGGCTAACGCCAACGGCAACATCGGCGTGAACGTGGCGGCGGGCGCGGACAACGTGCAGGCCAACAACGTGGCGATCGCCTCGCTCAACGCCCAGCCGGTGTATGCCTCGGCACAGGTGTTCGCGAACCAGGCGTCGAAGGGCTCGGCGAGCATCTCGCAGTTCTACGTCAAGGCGAGCGTGGGGGATGGCGCGCTGGCCGGCGCGACCGGCAACGTGGGTGTGAACGTGGCCTCGGGTATCGGCAACGTGCAGTCGAACAACCTGGCCGCGGCAGTCTCGCAAGGCGGAAGCGGCTGGCATAAGGGTGGCGCCGCCAATGCCACGGCGCAAAGCGACCAGTCGGCCAGCATGAAGGCCTCGGGCGACTTCATCGCCAATGCGACGGTCGGCAATGGTGCGCTCACCTGGGCGAGCGGCAACGTGGGCGTGAACGTGGCCTCGGGTATCGGCAACGTTCAGACCAACAGCCTCTCGATCTCGGCAATCAAGTGAGGTACGCGACCGGTCCGGGGAAGTCTCCCGGACCGGTTTTTTCATGAGGTCAGTCATGAATGATGCGCGTCGTGCCGTGGTAAGGATCGCTACGGTTTGCGCTCTGGCGTGCGCAAGCGTGGCCGGGCACGCGCAGTATGCATCGGTGAGCCTGGAGTCTTCTACCGGAGTACCGGCGGTCAAGAAGATGCGCTCGTTCAAGTCGATGCACTACGTGAATCTGGTCCAGCAGGAATACGACTTCAGTTGCGGATCCGCGGCGCTTGCGACGCTGCTGCGCTATGGCTACGGGATCGACATTCCCGAGACCGAAATGATCCAGCGAATGATGGTGTTCTCCAATCCGGAAACCGTCATCAAGAATGGCTTCTCGATGCTCGACATGAAGAAGTTCGTCGAGACGCTCGGGCTCGAGGGGCGAGGTTTCAAAGTCGACGTGAGTGCGCTCTACGACCTGAAGATTCCGGTCATCGCGCTCATCGACGTCAACGGCTATCAACACTTTGTGGTCATCAGGGCGGCGAAGGAAGGACGCGTGTTCGTCTCCGATCCGGCGCTGGGCAATCGCATCATCGAGCAGGCCGATTTCGCCAAGCAATGGAACGGCTTGGTACTGGCGGTCATCGGCAAGCCGTTTCTGGAGGATTCACCGCTGCTCAAAGGAAACGAATCCCTGGCAACCAAGCTGCGCGACAGCGCGCTGGCGACCGGGACGTCACCGACCCCGATGGTGGACTTCGGCATCATCCGGGCGGACCTGTTTTGAGATCAGAACATCATGAACCGATATGTCCCGATGCTGGCCATTCCGCTGCTGGCAAGCGCCGTGCCGGCGTTTGCCGCGAGCGTGGTGCCCGAGAGCTGGACGCCCGTGAGCGATGATGTGCTCTCGCACGCGACCGGTAAGTACGCGCAACAGAACATGATCACGGGCTTTCAGCTCGTCATGCAGTCCCAATGGCAGATGCCGACCGGCGCGAGCCTGATGGCCACCGGCGTGCTCGACGTCAGCCAGAACGGTTCCGGCTATCAAGTGCGCACGGGCGCCTCGACCGGCATCATTCCCGGCCTCGCGAACGCCGCGCGGCCACTCACGCAGACCGTTGCGGGCCCGACGAGCGTGCTCGTGAACGGTGTCGCACAGATCACGCAGGTCGCAGGCGACGCGAACAACGCATTGAACAAGGCCGTCATCCAGTTCGCGCCCGGCATCTCGATCACCGCGCTTGTACCGGCAAGCGGGCAGGGGACGAACAGCTCGCAGACCACGCTCGGCAATCTCAACGCAAGCGTGGCGATCTCCTCGGCCGGCATGCAGATTTCGCTCAACACGCCGAACGGCAATCTCGGCCAGAGCGTGGCGGGCGGCGCCGGCGCGGCCATGAACCAGATCATGCAGGTCGTGCAGGTCGCGGGCAACGCGCAGCAGGTCATGAACACGATGCAGCTCAATCTGCAGACCGGTCCGCTCACGTCCGCCGGATTGCGGCAGGCCGGCGTGCAAAGCGCGCTGGCCAACGTGATCGGCATCCGCCGGTGAGGTGCCGGCGCCGATTCGAACGACAACGATAAGTGGGGCATCGCCGCAGCGTACCGGCGGCGAACAAAGAAGGTGATGTCGGCGAGCCGGGGGTTCGCCCCGAACGTGTCATCCCGGGTCTCGCACGCATCACTCCGCAGTCGGGCAGCAAGGTCAACCGTAGTCGGAAACACGTGTTTGTTGGATTGCGCGCGGATGCCCGTGTGCACCTTTACCCGGGGGGGATCATGAACACTCACCGTTTTTTTCCCGTTGCCGCTATTCCGTTGGGGGTACTGCTTTTCACGCTATCGGCCCAGGCTCAGGAGCATACGAACCCATCGCCGGACGACCGTCTCCAGATGTTGATGGACATGGTCGACCGGCAGCAGCGGGAAATTTCTTCTCTCAAGCAGCGCCTCACGGATATCGAGATGGCGCAGCGCGGGCGCGGCCTGACCGCGTGGGACACGGCGCAGATCGCGCAGGTCTCGCCCGGTGACGGCTCGGCCGCCGGCTCCGCCGGCACGCCCGGCGGCGGCGCGGCTGGCGCGGCCGGCCCCGTCACCGCCACGCCGATCGGCGCCACGCAGCAAATGCAAAAGAGCGAGACCGAGGCGCAACGCACGCCCGCCGAAGAGGCCGTGGTGCAGGCGCAGCATGCACCGTTGTTCGACCGCAAGCTCACCATCGATGCGGGCATCAGCTACAGCTACTACGATCGCCGCCAACTCGTGCTGAGCGGCTTTCTCGCGCTCGACGCCATCTTCCTCGGCCAGTTGAACCTCGGCCAGACGAAGGCCAACGTGTGGACCTTCGACGTCAACACGCGCTACGGGATCAACGACCGTCTGAGTGTGGCGTTCGACGTGCCGTATCTGTACCGCAACTCGGACTTCATCTCCGGTGGCGCGGGCGGGGCCGCCTCGTCGATCAGCGACATCAGCAAGAACTCGGCGAATATCGGCGACGTCAATGCGTCCCTGTACTACCAACTGGTCAAGGAAAATGCGAACTGGCCGGACGTCGTGGCGTCATTGCGCGTGACCGCGCCGACCGGCACCTCGCCGTTCGGCATCAAGCTCGGCACGCCCGATCCGAGCAACAACAACCTCACGACCCCGTCGCGTCTGCCGACCGGTAACGGAATCTGGGCCGTGACGGCCGGCTTGTCGTTCCTGCGCACCTACGATCCGATCGTGCTGTTCGCCAACGTGGCGTACACGTACAACTTCGCGCGCACCTTCGACGATATCTCGACCATCGAGGGAACGACGCAGCCCGCCAAGGTCAAGCTCGGCGACATCGTTCAGGTGGGCGCCGGCATGGCGCTGGCGCTCAACGACAAGACGGCGCTGTCGATCTCCTATTCGACGGCGATTTCGCGCGCGACGAAGACGGCAACGCCGGGCAGCGGCTACACCACGGTGGCGGGCAGCGCGACCAACGCGGCGTCGCTGAACTTCGGCATCAACTACGCCATCAACAGGCACTGGACGGTGAATGGCTACGTGAACGCCGGCATGTCGCCGGACGCGCCGAACTATGTGATCGGCGTGCGTTTCCCGTACACGTTCTGATAACGGGCGCTCGGCGCCGCGGCTCAGCGCGGGAAGCCGGGCGGCATGCGGCCCGAATTGGTGTTGACCCGCAGGCTCGTCGACTGCATGCCGGCAGCCGCGCCGACCTGCGCCGACAGCGCGCTGACGGCAAGCGTGCGCGGCTGACCCGGCACGGTGAGCGACGCCTGAGTGGGCTTTGGAGAGGGAGCGGGCGGGATCACTTCGTCCCACAGACGCACGTTGTTTGCGCTCGTAGGTGTGGCGTTGACCGGCGCGATGCCGACCGATGGTGCGCCGCCGACATTGCCGACGAGGCCGCCCTGGAGGTTGGCCGCGCGAGTGGTGGCGAGCAACGCGTCGCTCACGGCGACCGGCATGCCGCCGGCGCCCGTCAGTTCGGCATGGGCCGGACTCGCAAAGCAGGCGCCCGCCAGGCAGGCGATGGCGGTGCGCGACGCATTGATGGTGATCTTGAACATGGCGTGCCCCCCGGCTCCATCCTCCCAGCACTGCTTGTATTCTATTGCGCGATTCGAGAAAGGAAAGAGGAAAAAGTAATAGCGGAATCCGAGAATTCAGTAATCGATTTACGCAAATCGCGGTTTGTCGCGCAGAGGCAACAACGGTCGGAATCCGGCGATCCGGGACTCGCCGCCATGCGGGCTTCGCGCATAAACTGCGCTCAAAGCGAGACGGCGCCTGACGCGTCGACCCCGTGGCGAACGCTCGAAGCATGCTTCGGTTTTTGCCTCGGCCCGCCCACACGACAACATCCTGGCGGGCCGCGAAGAAGCGATGCGGCGGGCGTACAAGAAGCGGGGCGGCGGCGCGGGGCCGACCGTAATGACAGGGGAAACCATGCGTGTGCTGGTCGTGGGTGAGGCTGCCGGCTGGATGGGTGGCCTGCAGGTCGCGTTGCATACCGAAGCGAGCGCGACGTCGCCGGTCCTGCGTCAGGTCGATGAGGTCACGACGCAGGATTGGGTTTGGCTGCGCGAGTTGCCGTCGCGCCGCGCGCTCGTGCTCGACGAGGCGGTGGCGCGCACCCCCGCGCTCGACGCGTTGTGTGCGGCAGCGGCCGAATGTGCGCCGCCCGTGCCGGTCATCGTCATCGGCGATGCGGGTTTTCCCGATGAGATCATCCGCTGGTTCCAGGCGGGCGTGGCCGCCTGCCTGCCGTGGCCGAGTTCCGTCGCGCGGGTTCGTTCGGTCTTCGATCTGGCGTTCTCGGGCGGACGCTTCGTGCCAGACGAGGCGCTCTCGGCGCTGCTGGTGCTGTGGCGGCAGGAGGCGCTCGGCGAAGCCTTGCCCCTCTCTCGTCTGCCGGTGTTTCCGCTGGGTGGCGACAAGGCGACGCAACTGGCCGAATCCGCGTTGCTCGGCATCTCCCAGCGGCAATACGAAATTCTGGCGCTGCTCTCACGCGGCTTGTCCATCAAGACGATCTGTCAGCAACTGGTGATCTCCGAAGGCACCGCGAAGACGCACGTGTCGGCGCTGTACCGGCGGCTCGGCGCTCGCAATCGCGGCGAGGCCATCTATATCGCGGCGCAGCGCGGCGCGCGACATCTGTTCGAGACGTGAATCGACCGACGCGGCGGGCGGCGCTCGCCCCGCGATCGGAATTTTCGCCGGATCGTCTCGGCGCTTTCCCCGATCTGTTGCCATGCAGTTGGCCGAAGGCGGGCCGGCGCGTTACGATACGACCTTCGTTTGCCACCCATTTTTACGTCGCAGCCCGCTCGGGCCGTGATTGGAAGTCGACGGCCATCGCTGTCGACGCGGCACAGGAGCCTACGCGTTGTCCAAGTCGTCCAAGTCGTCCAAATCGTCCAAGCCGTCCAAGCCGTCCAAGCCGTCCGGGCCGTCCGGGCCGTCCATGCCGCTCGAATCTGCCTTGCCGCATCGCGGTGAATCCGCCGCCGCCGGCACCGCTTCCGAAAACGCCAGCCAAGCCGCCGCGGGCGCGCCTCCCGCGCGCGGCGCGCTGGCCGGCGTGAAGGTGCTCGAGCTGGGCACGCTCATCGCCGGGCCGTTCGCCGCCCGCATGCTCGGCGAGTTCGGCGCGCAGGTCATCAAGATCGAGGATCCGCAGCATGGCGATCCCCTGCGCAAGTGGCGCAAGCTGCATCCGGACGCGGCAGGCACGTCGCTCTGGTGGGCTGTCCAGGCGCGCAACAAGAAGTCCGTCACGATCAATCTGAAGGCGCCCGAAGGCCAGGCGATCGTGCGCAAGCTCGCGGCGCAGGCCGACATCGTAGTGGAGAATTTCCGGCCCGGTTTGCTCGAACGTTTCGGGCTGGGCTACGAAGCGCTGTCGGCCGAGAATCCCGGGCTCGTGATGGTGCGGCTCTCGGGCTATGGGCAGACCGGTCCGTATCGCGATCGTCCCGGGTTCGGGGCGATTGCCGAGTCGATGGGCGGGCTGCGTCACATCACGGGCTATCCCGACTTGCCGCCGCCGCGCATCGGCATCTCGATCGGCGACTCCATTGCAGCGCTGCACGGCGTCATCGGCGCGATGATGGCGCTGCATCATCGCAACGTGAACGGCGGGCGCGGGCAGGTGGTCGACGTCGCGCTCTACGAAGCGGTCTTCAACCTGATGGAGAGCGTGGTGCCGGAGTACAGCGTGGCCGGAATGGTGCGCGAGCGCACCGGCGCGTCGCTGCCAGGCATCGTGCCATCGAACACGTATGCTTGCGCCGACGGCATGATCGTCGTGGGCGGCAACAGCGATCCGATCTTCCGGCGGCTCATGTATGCGATCGGCCGCGCCGACCTGGCCGAAGATCCTGCGCTCGCGCACAACGACGGACGGGTGCCGCGCACGCAGGAAATCGACGAGGCGATCGGTGCCTGGACGCGCGAGCGCCGGATCGACGAGGCGCTTGCCGTCTTGCAGGGCGCCGACGTGCCGGCCAGTCGCATCTATACGGTGGCTGACATGTTCGCGGATCCGCAATTCATTGCACGCCAGATGATTCAGCGCCATACGTTGCCGGACGGCACGCCCGTCGATCTGCCGAACATCACGCCGAAGCTCTCGGACACGCCCGGCGAGACCCAATGGCTTGGCCCGGCGCTTGGCGCGCACACCGACGAGGTGCTCGCGCAACTGGGTTATGATGCCGGGCAAATCAAGACACTGCGCGAGAACGGCGTGATCTGAGCCGTTCGCAATGCGCGGGACCACGGGATGCAACGCCGTTCGCATTCCGTGAATAAAGCACGTCACACAAAGAAAGCACGCTGCAACCACGGAGACAATCACCATGCAAAGACGTCAGTTCGTCACGGCACTGGCCGCCACCGGCCTCATCGGAGCGGGCATTCGCCCTGGCTTCGCGCAGGGCAAGCCCGAGAAGACCAAGGTCGCCATCGCCGTCGGCGGCAAGAATCTCTTCTACTACCTGCCGCTTACCATCGCCGAACGACTGAACTACTTCAAGGACGAAGGGCTCGACGTCGAGATCTCGGACTTCGCCGGCGGCTCGAAGGCACTGCAGGCGCTCGTCGGCGGCAGCGCGGACGTGGTCTCGGGCGCTTACGAACACACGATCCTGCTGCAGGCCAAGAACCAGTACATCCGTGCGTTCGTGCTGCAGGGCCGTGCGCCGCAGATCGTCTTCGGCGTGTCGAACAAGACAATGCCGAACTACAAGTCGGTGGCCGACTTGCGCGGCAAGAAGATCGGCGTCACGGCGCCGGGTTCGTCGACGAACATCATGGCCAACTTCGTGCTCGCCAAGGGCGGCGTGAAACCGAACGAAGTCGCCTTCGTCGGGGTGGGCGCCTCGTCCGGCGCACTCGCCGCAATCCGCTCGGGCAACGTCGACGCGATCGTCAACCTCGATCCGGTCATCACCATGCTCGAGCGCGACAAGGAAATCCGCGTGATTTCGGACACGCGCACGCTCAAGGAAACGGTGTCGGTGTTCGGCGGCAACATGCCGGCCGGCTGCCTCTACACGAACGAGTCGTTCATTCAGAAGCATCCGAACACCACGCAGGCGCTGACCAATGCGATGGTGCGTGCGTTGCGCTGGCTGCAGACGGCCGGGCCTTCGGACCTGATCAAGACGGTGCCCGACGCTTACCTGCTCGGCGACCGCGCGCTGTATCTCGATGCGTGGGGCCGCGTGAAAGAAGCCATTTCACCGGACGGGCTGATTCCCGCCGACGGTCCGGCCACGGCGCTGCGCACGCTGCAGGCGTTCGACGAGACGGTCAAGGGCAAGTCGATCGATCTGTCGAAGACGTTTACGAACGAATTCACCAGGAAGGCCGACGCCAAGTACAAATGATGACTGCGCCGGCTCTCAGTTTCGACAGCATTACATGCACCTTCGTCGCACGCGACGATCGGGCAAAGCGCTACACGGCCGTGGCCGACACGTCGCTCGACATTGCGCCGGGCGAGTTCGTGTCGGTCGTGGGCCCGACCGGCTGTGGCAAGTCGACGTTGCTCAACGTCGCCGCGGGGCTGCTCGCGCCGTCCTCGGGCACGGTGAAGGTCTTCGGGGAACCGCTCAAGGGCATCAACGCGCGCGCCGGCTACATGTTTCAGGCCGAAGCGCTGATGCCGTGGCGCAACGCGATCGACAACGTCACGGCCGGCCTCGAGTTTCGCGGCGTGCCGCCTGACGAAGCGGCGGCGCGCGGGCAGGAGTGGCTCAAGCGCGTGGGGCTGGGCGGCTTTGGCGATCGCTATCCGCATCAGCTCTCGGGCGGGATGCGAAAGCGCGTCGCAATGGCCCAGACGCTGATCCTGGATCCGGACATCATTCTGATGGACGAACCGTTTTCGGCGCTCGATATCCAGACGCGCCAGCTCATGGAGAACGAACTGCTGGAGCTGTGGGCGGCCAAGCGTCGCGCGGTCCTGTTCATCACGCACGATCTGGACGAGGCGATTGCGCTGTCCGATCGCGTCGTGGTGCTGGCCGCGGGGCCGGGCACGCACCCGATCGGCGAGTTCCGGATCGATCTGCCGCGTCCGCGCGACGTGGCGGAAATCCGCAACCACCCGCGCTTTACCGAACTGCACGCCCAGATCTGGGACGTGCTGCGCGAAGAAGTGCTCAAGGGCTACGCCCAGCAATTGAAGGCGGTCTGAAACATGATATGGCATGCCATGTGGCAAATCACCGGCTTCCTGATGAGCGCATGCGGCTGGCTGCGCTGGCTCGACTGGGTGGACTGGTTCGATCTGCCGGATGGCTTCGGCCTGTTCGACTGGCTCGTGCGAGGGCCGCTCGGATCGCTCGTCTGATATTTCCGGAATTCGTTCGTCATGCGTAATCGTTCGATCATGCGGCACTTGCGCCTGTGGCAATGGCTGCTGCTCGTGGTGGCTTTCCTCGTGTGGTACGTGCTCACGAGCCCCACGCTGCTGCCGGCGTTCTACTTCGACAGCCCTGACAAGGCAGCCTTCTTCTTCGGCGAGCCCCAGAAGGTGCTGCTCCAGATCTGGCAGTGGTTCGCCAGCGGGGAAATCTATCTGCATCTGGGTGTGACCTTGCTCGAGACGGTGCTCGCGTTTGCCATCGGCACGGTAGCGGGGTTGGCCGTCGGCTTGTGGCTCGCGCTCTCGCCGGGCGCCGGCGCATTGCTCGATCCGTACATCAAGGCGGCCAACTCGATGCCGCGCGTGATTCTCGCGCCGATCTTCGGCGTGTGGTTCGGCCTGGGCATCTGGTCGAAGGTCGCGCTCGGTGTGACGCTGGTGTTCTTCATCGTCTTCTTCAACGTCTACCAGGGCGTGAAAGAGGTGAGCCCGGTCGTGCTCGCCAACGCGCGCATGCTCGGCGCCAATCAGCGCCAGCTACTGCGTCGCGTGTATTTGCCGAGCGCCACGAGCTGGGTGTTCTCGAGCCTGCACAACTCGGTGGGCCTGGCGTTCGTCGGGGCGGTCGTCGGCGAGTATCTGGGCTCGGCGCGCGGCGTGGGCTACCTGATCCTGCAGGCGGAGGGCACGTTCGACATCAATGCGGTCATCGCCGGGGTGCTGATCCTCACGGCGTTCGCGCTCGTGCTCGACGGGCTGGTCGGCGTGGTGGAGCGGCGTCTGCTCGTCTGGCAGCCGCAGGCCGGAGAAACCGAGAAGATGTGAAGTATCTGGGCGGGGCGCGGCCGCGGCGGGCGATGCCGCGCACGCCCGACCGGCAGGGGCGGTGGGCCGGCAGATGCCGCGAAGGCGTCATATCGGCGCACCTTTCCTCGGTTACAATTGCCGCATGCGAATCCTGCTCAGCAACGACGATGGGTATCAGGCGCCGGGCCTGGCCGCGCTCTACGAAGCGCTGGCGCCGCTTGGCGACATTACCGTGGTGGCGCCCGAACAGAACTGCAGCGGTGCGTCCAATTCTCTGACCCTGCAACGACCGCTTTCGGTGTTCAAGGCGGGCAATGGCTTTTCGTTCATCAACGGCACGCCGACCGACTGCGTGCACGTGGCGCTGACCGGCCTGCTCGATGAACGTCCCGACATCGTCGTCTCGGGAATCAACAACGGGCAGAACATGGGCGAGGATACGTTGTACTCCGGTACCGTGGCCGCAGCCACCGAGGGATTCCTCTTCGGCATCCCGTCGTTCGCCTTCTCGCAAGTCAACAAGGGCTGGGATCACCTCGAGAGCGCCGCGCGCGTGGCCCGCGAAGTGATCGAGCGGTACATGGAGCGACCGCTCGGTGCGCCGTTCCTGCTCAACGTCAACGTTCCGAACATACCGTATGACCGGCTCAAGGGCGCGCTCGCGACGCGTCTGGGCAAACGTCACCAATCGCAGCCGGTCATCCGCCAGGAGAATCCGCGCGGCGAAACGATTTACTGGATCGGTCCGGCCGGCGATGCGCGCGACAGCAGCGAAGGCACCGATTTCCACGCCGTGGCGCACGATTACGTCTCGGTCACCCCCTTGCAACTGGATCTCACGCATACCGCACGGCTTGGCGTCGTGCACGATTGGCTGGCCAGCGCAGGGGTGGCCCAACGATGACGACACCGCCCAAGCGTTTTCCTCTTGCGCTGGCCGAAGTGATGGCCCGCCGGCAACGCAAGGCGCCGGCGCTCGACAAGGCGTCGCGGGCGAGTCCCGCCGGGGCGCCGCCTGCCGCGATGATGCGCACGGCGATGCCGACAAGTCAGGGAAGCGGCAAGGCGCCGGCGGCGACATCCAACCATGCGGGGCACAACGGCCTGCGCCCCGCGGCCACGCCAATGGCCGGTGCGTCGGCGCGTCCTGGCGGTGCGCACGCGGCGCATGCGCTCACCCCCAAAGGGCTGTCGCGCCCGGCGTCGGCGCCCCATGTGCAGCCGGCACCCCATGGGACGAAGGCGCCGCCAAGGCCGGCGTCGGGCGGCGCATCGAAGGGCGGGGCGGTCGGTGCGGACGCTCGCGCTCGCGTCGCCGCGCCCAGGAAAACGGCCGCGGCCGCTACGGCTCGCGCGGGGACGGCCCCGCCATCCAACTCGCCCGACGGCATCGGGCTCACGTCCGAGCGCGTGCGGGCGCGCATGGCGGAACGGGTTGCCGCGTCGGGCGTCAAACACGCCGGCGTGCTCGCCGCACTGGCCACGGTGCCGCGCCATGGTTTCGTCGACGCCGCGCTCGCCAACCAGGCTTACGAGGACGCGGCGCTGCCCATCGGCCATGGCCAGACGATTTCGAAGCCCTCCGTGGTCGGGCGCATGATCGAATTGCTGCTGGCGGGGGGGCGCACGCTGGAGAAGGTGCTGGAAATCGGCACCGGTTGCGGCTACCAGGCGGCAGTGCTGTCTTGCGTGGCGCGCGAGGTGTATTCCATCGAGCGGGTTCGTCCGTTACATGAGCGGGCGAAAGCCAACCTGCGACCCCTGCGGGTGCCCAACATTCGCCTGCATTACGGCGACGGACGGCTGGGGCTGCCGGCCGTTGCGCCGTTTGACGGCATCGTGATCGCCGCGGCGGGTCTGGAGATTCCGGATGCGTTGCTCGATCAGCTCGCCGTTGGTGCGCGCCTGGTCGCGCCGGTGGGCGGCGAGCAACAGATTTTGACCCTGATCGAGCGCGTCGGGGCGCGCCAGTGGCGCGAGACGCAGCTTGATAGGGTGTTATTCGTCCCCTTAAAATCGGGCATCATCTAAGCCCGACGGGTCTATTCTGCGGAGGATTTGAGTGAATTTGCGAGCGGGTTTCCAACAACGCGTCGCCAGTGTCCTGTTGCTGAGCATGCTGGCAGCGTGCGCATCGCGACAAGTCGGGGCGCCGGTCGTCGACCGTACCGTAGGCGGTGTGGCGACCGATGGCAGTGCGGCTGCCGCCGCGCCTGTCATCGACAATACGCCGGTGCCGGCGGGTTATTACCGCGTCAAGCCGGGCGACCGCCTCTATCGCATCGCGCTGGAGAACGGCCAGAACTATCGCGACATTGCGCGCTGGAACAACATCCAGAACCCTGATCAGATCGAAGTCGGTCAGGTGTTGCGCGTGAAGCCGCCCGCCAGTGCGGCCTCCGCCGCGCCGAGCGCAGTCTCGAGCGGCGAGCTGCAACTCTCGTGGCCGGCCAAGGGACCGGTGATCGGCCGTTTCGACGACTCGAAGAACAAGGGCCTGAACATCGGCGGCGAGGCGGGCAACCCCGTGTACGCCGCGGGCGCGGGCAAAGTGGTGTACTCGGGCGCCGGACTGCGCGGTTACGGCAACCTCGTCATCATCAAACACGACGCCACCTTCTTGACGGCGTATGCGCACAACCGCACACTGTTGGTCAAGGAAGGCGACTCCGTCACGCGGGGTCAGAAAATTGCCGAAATGGGCAACTCGGATGCAGAGCGCGTGATGCTGCACTTCGAGGTGCGCCGCGACGGCAAGCCTGTGGATCCGATGAAGTATTTGCCGCCTCAATAAACTAGGCAGGGTCGAATGCTCAAGAGAAAGCGTCGTACTTCGCAAGAGGAAGACCTCGCTGCCCCGGAGCCCGATCAGGACATCGACGATCGGCAATCCCGGCAGGACGAGGATGTGGACGACGCTTTCGACGAGCGCGAGGCGGAGGATGACGACATTTCGTCGTCCGACGCCGCGGACGTTGTCGGCGAAGGCGCCGCACGCAAGCGCAAGTCCGCCGACGCCGACGACTTCGGCACCGTCCTGCAGGCCGAGCTCACGGCCGACACCGTTCAGCACTATCTCAACCGCATCAGCGTCAAGCCGTTGCTCACCCCGGCCGAGGAGCTCGACTTCTCCACGCGGGCGCAGGCCGGGGAATTCGCCGCGCGTCAGGTAATGATCGAGCGCAATCTGCGCCTGGTCGTCAGCATCGCCAAGGGCTATCTCAATCGCGGCGTGCCGTTGCTCGATCTGATCGAGGAGGGCAACCTCGGCCTGATGCACGCCATCGAGAAGTTCGACCCGGGGCGCGGCTTTCGCTTCTCGACGTATGCCACGTGGTGGATTCGCCAGAGCATCGAGCGTGCCATCATGAATCAGGCGCGTACCGTGCGCTTGCCGGTACACGTGATTCGCGAACTCAATCAGGTGCTGCGCGCCAAGCGTCATCTGGAAAAGAGCGCGGCCTACATCGACGGCGGCGAGCAGCGCGAAGCGAGCATCGAGGACATTGCCGATCTGACCGGCAAGACGCCGGAAGAAATCACCGACATCCTGGCGCTCAACGAGCACGTCGCGTCGCTCGACGCGCCGCTCGAAATCGACCCGGGCAGCAGTCTGCTCGACCTGCTCTCAGACGATCACAGCGAAGCGCCGGAGCAGGAGGTGCAGCATCGCGAGCTGGAAGACCTCATGCGACTGTGGCTCTCGCGACTGTCGGCCAAGCATCGCTACGTGATCGAGCGTCGCTTCGGTCTCAATCGCGTCGAGCCCGCCACCCTCGAGGAATTGGCCGACGAGATGGGGCTCACGCGCGAGCGTGTACGCCAGATCCAGCAGGAGGCGCTCGTGAAGCTCAAGCGCTACTTCGCGTCGAACGGCGTGCGCAAGGACGCCGTGCTCTGAGCGTCGACGGCGATTGCCTCGGGCGTTTCCCGACTTCACCGTGCCACGCGCATCCCGGGCGGCGCACGGTTGACCTTTTCCCAGAGTTTTCACATGCCATCTCCCGTACTCGTCTTCGATATTGAAACGATTCCCGACGTCGACGGCTTGCGTCGCCTCGAGCCGGCCTACACCGGGCTGTCCGACGACGCCGTCGCCGAGGCGGCATTCGCCGCGCGTCGCGAAAAGGTGGGGCACGACTTCCTGCCGTTGCATCTGCAGCGCGTGGCGGCGATCTCGTGCGTCTTTCGCGATCGCGACGGCTTTCGCGTGAAGTCGCTCGGCTCGCTCGAGGACGGCGAGGCGGCGCTGGTCTCGGGCTTCTATCGGACGATCGAGAAGTACGCCCCGCAGCTCGTGTCGTGGAACGGCGGGGGCTTCGATCTGCCGGTGCTGCACTATCGCGCCATGATCCATGGTATTGCCGCGCCGCGTTATTGGGACATGGGCGAAGACGATCGCGAGTTCAAGTGGAACAATTACATCAGCCGCTACCATCAGCGCCATCTCGACCTGATGGACCTGCTGGCGATGTACCAGGCGCGCGCGAACGCACCGCTCGACGATCTGGCCAAACTCTGCGGTTTCCCGGGCAAGCTGGGCATGGACGGCAGCAAGGTGTGGGAGGCTTATCGCGCAGGCAAGCTCGACGAGATTCGCAATTACTGCGAGACGGACGTCGTGAACACCTATCTGGTGTACTGCCGCTACCAATTGATGCGCGGCGGTTTGCGCCAGGCGGAGTACGAGCAGGAAATCGACTTCGTCAAACGATCGCTCGCCCAGGAATCCGCGCCGCACTGGAAGGAATATCTCGACGCCTGGGGCTGAAACCCGGCGCGCCGGCGGTGAATCTCGGGCAGCGGTGTACATGAGCGGCGTGCGAATCGATTAAAATGCCGGGTTTGCTGTCGCACATGAGAACGAATACGTGACCCGCTCCTCCCGAAACTCGCGCGGCCGGCCCGGTGCCGAGCCCGGCATCATCGATATCGAATCGCTCGACATGGAAGCGCGCGGCGTCGGCCGCACCGCGCCCGAGGGCGAGCCGGGCACGCCGGAGTACAAGCCCGGCAAAGTGATCTTCGTCGAAGGCGCGCTGCCGGGCGAACGCGTCACTTACCTGAGCTATCGCCGCAAGCCCAAGTTTGAACAGGCCGAAGCCATCGACGTGCTGCGCGCCAGCCCCACGCGCGCCAGGCCGCAATGCCCGCATTTCGGCAAATGCGGCGGCTGCTCGATGCAGCATCTGGAGCCACGTGCGCAGATTGCCATCAAGCAGCGTGTGCTCGAGGACAACCTCGCCCGTCTGGGCAAGGTGAAGGCCGAAGCGATGCTGCGCCCGATCCAGGGTCCGGACTGGGGTTACCGTTTTCGCGCGCGTCTGACGGTGCGCTATGTGCCGAAGAAGGGAGGCGTGCTCATCGGTTTTCATGAGCGCAAGAGCAGCTACGTCGCGGACATGGACTCGTGCGAAGTGCTGCCACGCCATGTCTCGGACATGCTCGTGCCGCTGCGCCGGCTGGTCGAGTCGCTGTCGATCCGCGAGCGACTGCCGCAGATCGAGCTCGCAATCGGCGCGGATGTGACCGCGCTCGTGCTGCGCATTCTCGAGCCGCTCACGCCCGCGGACGAAGACATCCTGCGCGCGTTCGCGCACGCCCATCGCGTCCAGTTCTGGCTGCAGCCGAAGGGCCCGGACACGGCCGTTCCGTTCTACCCCCTCGAGCCCGAGTTGCACTACACGCTGCCGGAATATCAGATCCGGATGCCGTTCAAGCCGACGGACTTCACGCAGGTCAACCACCAGATCAATCGCGTGCTCGTGCATCGGGCGCTACGGCTGCTCGAACCGAAGTCGAACGAGCGCGTGCTCGATCTGTTCTGCGGTCTGGGTAACTTCACGTTGCCGCTCGCCCGTCGTGCGGGCACGGTCATGGGCATCGAAGGCAGCACGGCGCTAACCGAGCGGGCGCTGGCCAACGCACAGCGCAACGGCGTGGCCGATCGCACCGAGTTCGCCTGCCGCAACCTGTTCGATATCACCCCGGACGATATCCGCGCGCTCGGCGCCTTCGACCGTTACCTGATCGACCCGCCGCGAGAGGGGGCGCTGGCCGTCTCCAAGGCGTTGGCGGTGCTCGCGCAGCAGGGCTACGAAGGATTGCCCAAGCGCATCGTGTATGTGTCCTGCAGTCCGGCAACGCTTGCGCGCGACGCGGGTCTGCTCGTACATGAAGCCGGCTACCGTCTGACGCTCGCGGGCGTTGTCAACATGTTCCCGCACACGTCGCACGTGGAATCGATGGCCGTGTTCGAGCACGAGAGTATTGGCAAGCCATGGGTGCCGCGCATGCGCGTGTCGGCAGCCGACGATTCGACGGGCGCTGTGACGGGCGAAGCGGCCACTCCGGATGAGGGCGTCGAGGCGATTGGCGGCGCGGCAGGCGGTGCTGGCGTGATTCACGAGCACGACGAGGACGAGGGCGGAATGAGGGCGCGCTGAGGGCGCGCCGGCGCGAGCGTGAGCGACCGCCCAACAAAAAAGCCAGTCCCTCGGGACTGGCTTTCTCGTCTCGGCACCGGTGCGGGGCATGCCCGCGCCGGCCGCCAAAGATGTTAATTGAAGATGTTAATTGCGGTTGCCGCCCAGCACGCCGAGGATGGCAAGCAGGTTGGTGAAGATGTTGTACAGGTCGAGGTAGATTGCCAGCGTGGCCGTGACATAGTTCGTCTCGCCGCCGTTTACCACGCGCTGCACGTCGAACAGGATGTAGGCCGAGAAGATGGCGATGGCCAGGACCGACACGGTGAGCATGAGCGCCGGCAACTGCAGCCAGATGTTGGCGATCGAGGCGAGCAGGATGACGAGCACGCCCATGAACAGCCACTTGCCCAGGCCGCTGAAGTCGCGCTTGCTGAGCGTGGCAACCGACGCCATCACGCCGAAGATCACCGCTGTGCCGCCGAAGGCGAGCATGATGAGCGACGCGCCGTTCGAGAAGCCGAGCACGAAGCTCAGCAAGCGCGTGAGCATCAGGCCCATGAAGAACGTGAAGCCGAGCAATAGCGCCACGCCGACGCCGCTGTTCTTGAAGCGCTCGATGGCAAACATGAAACCGAACGCGATCGCGAGGAACGCGATCACGCTGACCATCGGGCTGCCCGCGAAGAGCGCGAAGCCATAAGTCACGCCCAGCCAGGCCCCGGCGATCGTCGGCAACATCGACAGGGCAAGCAGCCAGTACGTATTGCGCAGCACCTTGTTGCGAACCTGAACGGTCGTGATGCCGCCGGCGCCGCTGTAGCCGAAACGTTGGAAATCCTGGTTCATATATTGAGTTCTCCGTGGTCGTTGCACCGCCGGCGGGACCGGCTGGCGCCATTTGACGCATACGATGCCGGCGTATGCCGGCAAATCCCCCGCAGCCGTTCGTCTGGCTTGCCGCTCAAGTTGAAGCTTACTCCGGGACGTCCGGAAAATCGCCTGGACGTTTCCGAAAATATTTGGGCGAAAAACCCCAATTTCAATCCACGGGTGCGCCGGGCGACCCTTCCATCATGGGAGGGCATCGAAATCGTCGCCTTGCATCAACTTGCCGAAAAGCCGGATCGCCCGGCCGTCCTGCGTTTGAGCGGTGTGCGTACTCTAGGTTCCGTCCCCATCATAACAGGCTTCGTGCTACAATTACGGGTTCATGTTGGTTATATAACTGCTTAATTTTTTGGAGTTTTTCATGGCAGTCGAACGCACTTTGTCGATTATCAAGCCCGATGCCGTTGCCAAGAACGTGATCGGCCAGATCTACAGCCGTTTCGAAGGCGCTGGCCTGAAGATCGCCGCTGCCAAGCTGGTGCACCTGTCGCGCGCTGAAGCCGAACAGTTCTACGCCGTGCACAAGGAGCGCCCGTTCTTCAAGGATCTGGTCGACTTCATGGTGTCGGGCCCGGTCATGATCCAGGTTCTCGAAGGTGAAAACGCCATCGCGAAGAATCGCGAACTGATGGGCGCCACCGATCCGAAGAAGGCGGAAAAGGGCACGATCCGCGCCGACTTCGCCGACAGCATCGACGCGAACGCCGTGCACGGCTCGGACGCCGCCGAAACGGCCGCCGTGGAAGTGGCTTTCTTCTTCCCGGGCATGAACGTCTACGCGCGCTAAGCCGCGTCAGTCGCTCGATAGCAGGAAGATACCGAAGGGATGTTTGACGGACTACGGCCATGACCAACCTTACGAATCTGCTTGATTACGATCCGGACGGTCTGGCCGCCTATTGCGGCACGCTCGGCGAGAAGCCGTTCCGCGCCCGCCAGCTTCAGCGATGGATCCACCAGATGGGCGCCGCCGATTTCGACGGCATGACCGATCTGGCCAAGTCGCTGCGCGAGAAGCTGCACACGCGTGCGACGATCGCCGCGCCGGCGGTCATCACCGACCACTTGTCGGCCGATGGCACGCGCAAATGGCTGCTCGACGTGGGCAATGGCAATGCGGTGGAGACCGTCTACATCCCGGAGGAGACGCGTGGCACGCTGTGCGTTTCATCGCAGGCGGGCTGCGCCGTCAACTGCCGGTTCTGCTCGACCGGCAAGCAGGGTTTCTCGCGAAATCTGTCGCTCGGCGAAATCATCGGCCAGTTGTGGATGGCCGAGTTCGCGTTGCGCCGCGACCTGGGGCGCGAGGGCAAGAACGAGCGCGTCATCACCAACGTGGTGATGATGGGCATGGGCGAGCCGCTGCTCAATTTCGACAACGTCGTGGGCGCCATGCGCCTGATGCTCGACGATAACGCCTACGGGCTGTCGCGTCGCCGCGTCACGCTGTCGACCTCGGGCGTGGTGCCGATGATCGACCGCCTGGGCAAGGAGCTGCCCGTGGCGCTGGCCGTCTCGCTCCACGCGCCGAACGACGCCCTGCGCGACGTGCTTGTGCCGCTCAACAAGAAATATCCGCTGCGCGAACTGATGGGCGCGTGCGAGCGCTACCTCGAAGTGGCGCCGCGCGACTTCATCACGTTCGAGTACTGCATGCTCGACGGTGTGAACGACACCGAAGCGCATGCGCGCGAGCTCGTTGCCCTCACGCGGGACGTGCCGTGCAAGTTCAATCTGATTCCGTTCAATCCGTTTCCCGAGTCCGGCCTGCTGCGCTCGAAGGACCCGCAGATCAAGCGATTTGCGCAAATCCTGCTCGACGCGGGCCTCGTCACGACCGTGCGCAAGACGCGCGGCGATGACATCGACGCCGCATGCGGTCAGCTCGCCGGCGAAGTGCAAGACCGCACGCGGCTTGCGCAGCGAGGAAAATTCGGGAAAATCGCGGTCGAGGTGCGTACCGTATGAGGTTGCGCATGGGCGGGCTTGGACCGTGGCGAGGGCCGTCGGCCCAGCGCGCGCCGTGCCGCCCGTCGGATCAGTCTCGCACTACAGCATTCCTTGCGCGGGGCGCGTTTCGCGTCTCGCGCGATTCCGTCAGTTCCTCGCCGAACCGTCCGATGCGCCGCGCAGATCTTCACGCCGAGTGCACGGTCGGTGACGTAGCGGGACTGTCGTCAGCATATCCTCAGCCGCTGCGGGCGGCTGCTTACGAACGGGGGCGTATCGATGGATAACCAGAATCAGGCGGATGCAGGCGGACAGGCCGAGGCTCAGGGCCAAGGTCAGTCGCAGGGACCGGCCGCCGGATTGGCAGAGCTGGGAGCGCCGGTGGGGGCGCAACTGGCGGCATTGCGCGAAAAGCGCGGCATGTCGATCGAAGACGTGTCGGCGCGCCTCAAGGTGTCGGTGCAGAAACTCCAGCGTCTCGAAGCCGGCGAGTGGGATGCCTTGCCGGGAATTCCGTTTATCCAGGGGGTGGTGCGCAGCTATGCGCGCATGCTCGGTGGCGACCCCGAGCCGATGATCGAGCCGCTGCGCCGTTACGGCCGCACGCCGCCGATCGAGATCCCGCAGCCGCAGTCGGGGCAGCCGAGCATTCCGAAGAGCCCCGTGCGCTTTCGCTCGCCGGTGGCCGCATCGCAGGCCAAGTGGCCGTGGGCGCTCGCGGCGCTGGTGGTCATTGCGGGCGCCGCCTGGTACTTCGGCAACAATCACAAGGCCGGACGCGGTGCGACCGAGCCGGCCGATCTCGCAAGCGCCGCATCGACGCAGGGCGCGACGGATGCCGCCGAGCCGGCGAGCCAGCCGGTCGTCGCCGATGCGAACGGTACGCCGCCGGGCGCAGACGGCGCGGCCAACGCCAACGCCGCGGACAACGCTGCGAACAACGCGTCGGCGAGCGCTGCGGCGCCCTCCGGCCCGGGGCTGATTGCCGCCGCCGATCCGACACACGTCGTGGCGGGGCTCGCAAGTGCGGCTACGGCGGCGTCCATGCCGGCATCGGCGCCGGCGGCCGCGTCGGCTGCCGTGGCGGGAACGCCGGGCAATGGCAAGATTGCATTGCGCCTGAAGGCAGACAGCTGGATCGAAGTGCGTTCGAAGAGCGGCAAGGTGCTCTTCTCCCAGCTCATGCGTGCAGGTGCCGAACAGGAAATTACGGGCGATGCGCCGCTCAGGATCGTCGTGGGTAACGTCGCGGGCGTCGAGTCGCTGGAATTCAACGGTCAACCGGTCGAGATCAAGTCCCGCAACGCGGGCAACGTGGCGCGTCTGACGCTCCAGTAAGACCGAAAGAGGGTAAACATGGCTTCTGTAGAATGCATGCCGATCATTGGCGGTCCGGCGCCGCGCCGTCAGTCGCGCAAGGTCGCGATTCGCTGGGGCGGCCAGCTCGTGACGGTCGGCGGCGACTCGCCGATTCGCGTGCAATCGATGACCAACACCGACACGGCAGACGCGATCGGCACGGCCATTCAGGTCAAGGAACTGGCGCAGGCCGGCTCGGAACTCGTGCGCATCACGGTGAACACGCCGGAAGCCGCCGCGGCGGTGCCGGCGATTCGCGACCAGCTCGACCGCATGGGCGTAATGGTGCCGCTCGTCGGCGACTTCCATTACAACGGCCACAAGCTGCTGGCCGACTTCCCGGCGTGCGCCGAGGCGTTGTCGAAGTACCGCATCAACCCGGGTAACGTCGGGCAGGGCGCCAAGCGCGACACGCAGTTCGCCCAGATGATCGAGATGGCGATCAAGTACGACAAGCCGGTGCGCATCGGTGTGAACTGGGGCAGCCTGGACCAGTCGCTGCTCGCGCGCATCATGGACGAGAACGCCGCGCGCGCGACCCCGTGGGAAGCCCAGAGCGTGATGTACGAAGCGCTCATCACGTCGGCGCTCGAATCGGCGGCGCTCGCGCAGCGCGTGGGGCTGTCGGCCGACAAGATTCTGCTCTCGTGCAAGGTGAGCGCGGTGCAGGACCTGATCGCGGTCTATCGCGAACTGGCCAGGCGTTGCGACTACGCGCTGCACCTGGGCCTGACCGAAGCGGGGATGGGGTCCAAGGGCATCGTGGCGTCGACGGCGGCACTGGCGGTGCTGCTCCAGGAAGGCATTGGCGACACCATTCGCATCTCGCTCACGCCCGAGCCGGGCGGTGCGCGCACGGGCGAGGTCGTGGTGGCCCAGGAGATCCTGCAGACGATGGGCCTGCGCGCCTTCGCGCCGATGGTCATCGCCTGCCCGGGCTGCGGCCGCACCACGAGCACGGTGTTCCAGGAACTGGCGTCGAGCATTCAGACTTATCTGCGTGAACAAATGCCGGTGTGGAAGGCTCAATATCCGGGCGTCGAGAACATGCACGTCGCCGTGATGGGCTGCATCGTGAACGGTCCGGGGGAATCGAAGCACGCGAACATCGGCATCAGCCTGCCGGGCTCGGGCGAATCGCCGGCGGCGCCGGTGTTCGTCGATGGCGAGAAGGTGCGCACGCTGCGCGGCGAGCACATCGCCGAAGAATTCCAGCAGATCGTCGACGAATACGTGAAGACGCGCTACGGGCAGGCCGCAGGGGCGGCTGCCGCGTAAGTCGGCGGGTAAGCTGGCACGACACAAGAGAATATGACTGAAGCGAAGAAGAAGCGCCCCGCCAAGCTGGCCGGGGTCAAAGGCATGAACGACATCCTCCCGCAGGACGAAGCCCTGTGGGAGTTTTTCGAAGAATCGGTGCGCGCCATGCTGCGCGCATATGGCTACCAGCAGATCCGCACGCCGATTCTCGAGCACACGCAGCTCTTTACGCGCGGTATCGGCGAAGTGACCGACATCGTCGAGAAGGAGATGTACAGCTTCACCGACTCGCTCAACGGCGAGCAACTGACGATGCGCCCCGAGAACACGGCGGCCGTCGTGCGCGCGACGCTCGAGCACAATCTGCTCTACAGCGGCCCGAAGCGCCTGTGGTATTTCGGCCCGATGTTCCGCCACGAGAAGCCGCAGCGCGGCCGTTATCGCCAGTTCCACCAGGTCGGCGTGGAAGCGCTCGGTCTGGCCGGCCCGGACGCCGACGTCGAGATCATCCTGATGTGCCAGCGCCTGTGGGACGACCTCGGGCTCACGGGCATTCATCTGCAACTCAACTCGCTGGGGCAGAGCGACGAGCGCGCACGTCACCGTGCCGATCTGATCGCCTACCTCGAGAAGCATGCCGATCTGCTCGATGAGGACGGCAAGCGCCGTCTCTACACGAACCCGCTGCGCGTGCTCGACACGAAGAACCCGGCGATGCAGGCGATGGTCGAAGGCGCACCGAAGCTCATCGACTATCTCGGCGAGGCGTCGCTCAAGCACTTCGAGGGCGTGCAGTCGCTGCTCAAGGCGAACAACATTCCGTTTACGATCAACCCGCGTCTGGTGCGCGGCCTCGACTACTACAACCTGACGGTGTTCGAGTGGGTGACGGACAAGCTCGGCGCGCAGGGCACGGTCGCCGGCGGTGGTCGCTACGATCCGCTGATCGAGCAACTGGGCGGCGACGCCACGCCGGCGTGCGGCTGGGCGATGGGTGTCGAGCGCATTCTCGAGCTGCTGCGCGAGGACGATCTGGCGCCGCAGGCCGAAGGGGCGGACGTCTACGTCGTGCATCAGGGCGAGAGTGCCGTGGCGCCCGCGCTGGTCGCGGCCGAACGCATGCGTGATGCGGGCCTGAACGTGGTGTTTCACTGCAGCCCCGACGGCAAGAGCAGCAGCTTCAAGTCGCAGATGAAGCGGGCCGACGCCAGTGGCGCAAACTTCGCCGTGATCATCGGCGAGAACGAGGTTGCTTCGGGCGCCGCCGTGGTCAAGCATCTGCGTGCGGCCGATCAGACGAACAACCAGACGAGCGTGGCGTTCGACGCGCTCGCCGAACATCTGATCGACGCCATCGTGGCGAGCGCCGACGAAAGTGTGAACGAAAGCGTGAGCGAAAGCCTGGCCGACGGCGGCGCGGGCAACGAAACCCTTCATTAATCCACGACGCCAGACACGGAGAACCCCGGCGAATGAGCAGCTATCACGAGGAACAGGAACAGATCGAGAACGTAAAGGCCTGGTGGAAGCAGTACGGCAATTACGTTATCTGGACGCTGGTCGTCATCATGCTGGCCTATGGCGGCTGGAATCTGTGGCGCTACTACGACCGTAAGCAGACGGTCGAGGCGGGCGTGCTCTACGGCGAGCTCGAGAACGCCATCGACGCGAAGGACAAGGCGAAGGTGGCGCGTATCGCGTCGGACATGGAGAGCAAGTACAACGGCACGCCGTATGCGCAGATGACGGCACTGCTCGCCGCGAAGTCGCTCGCCGACGCCGGCGACGTCGCGGGCGCCAAGGCGCAGCTGCAGTGGGCCGTATCGAATGCGAAGGACGACGAGTACAGGCAGCTCGCCAAGCTGCGTCTGGCCGGTGTGCTGCTCGACGAGAAGGCGTTCGACGAAGCGCTCAAGCTGCTCGACAATCCGCCGGCGGCATACGCGGGCCTGTTTGCCGACCGCCGCGGCGACGTGCTCGTCGCGCAGAGCAAGGTGGCCGACGCTCGCGCCGCGTACAAGCTGGCGCTCGAGAAGCTCGACAAGCAGGATGCGGGCATGCGCCAGTTCGTGCAGTTCAAGCTCGACGCGCTGGGGGCCTGAGGCGCGTCGGCATTCCGTTGGCAAGTATTACCCTCCCATAACGCATAACCGGGTACATGATGATCCTTAACGACTTCCGTCGATCGATGCCGCAAACGATGGCCACGTCACAGGCCGAGCCGCCGGTCCCCGCGCGCCGCGGCATTTTCGGTGCCGTGCTGACGCTGGCGGTGCTGGGCACGCTGGGTGGCTGCGGGCTCTTCGGCAGCAAGCCGGCCCACGAGCCCACGCCCCTCACGGAGATCAAGCAGGCGCTGACCGTGAAGCAGGCCTGGACGGCGAGCGTCGGCAAGGCGGGTGCATACAGCTTTGCACCGGTTGCCGTGGGCGACGCCGTCTTTGCGGCGGGTGCCAACGGCAGCATCGTTCGCGTGGACGCCGTCACGGGCGCGACGACGTGGTCGGCGAAGGCGGATACGAGCATCACCGCCGGTCCCGGCAGCGATGGCGAGACGACCGTCGTTGCCACGCACAAGGGCGACGTGATCGCGTTCGATCACGACGGCAAGCAGGCCTGGAAGGCCAACGCAGGCAGCGAAGTGCTCACCGCGCCGCTGGTGGGCCGCGGTCTGGTCGTGGTGCGCGCCATCAACAACCGCGTGACGGCGTTCGACGCGGGCACCGGTTCGGTGCGCTGGTCGTACTCGCAGCCGGTCTCGACGCTCACGCTGCGCACCGGCACCGGCATGACGTTCGTGGGCGACCGCGCGGTGGTCACCGGCTTTCCGGGCGGCAAGCTCGTCGCGCTCGACGCCAACACCGGCAACCCGCTGTGGATCACGCCGCTGTCCTACCCGAAGGGCGTGACAGAAGTCGAACGCGTGAACGACGTGACGGGCTCGCCTGTCGTCTTCGGCCGTCAGATTTGCGGTGCGAGCTTCCAGGGCCGCGTGGGCTGCGTGGACGCGCAGACCGGCAACGGTCTGTGGGCGCGCGACTTCTCGTCGCCGAACGGCGTGTCGCAGGACGAGCGCGTGGTGGCGGCGGTCAATACCGACGGCGCCGTGTACGCCTTTAGCGCTGTCGATGGCAGTACACTGTGGCAGAACGACAAGCTCAAGTACCGCGACCTGTCGGCGCCGCTGGCGCTGGGCCGTGTCGTGGTGGTGGGCGACAAGCAGGGCTATCTGCATTTCCTGTCGCGCGACAACGGCGATTTTCTCGCCCGCGTCAAGCTCAGCGGTGCCATCAGCGCGCAGCCGGTATTGGCCGGCCAGACGCTGGTCGTACAGACGCGCGACGGCAACATCTACGGCTTCCGTCCGGAGTAACCGGCAACCGGCAGCACCCGGGCAACTCCGGGAACGGCCGGCAGCGCGCCGGCCGTCTTCGTTTTAGGGCTTATTCATGAAACCCGTGATCGCGCTCGTAGGGCGCCCCAACGTCGGCAAATCGACGCTATTCAACCGTTTGACCCGCTCGCGCGACGCGCTCGTCGCCGACATGCCCGGGCTCACGCGCGACCGTCACTACGGCGAGGGGCGCGTTGGCGAGCACCCGTATCTGGTGATCGATACCGGCGGCTTCGAACCCGTGGCCAAGGACGGCATCTTCCACGAGATGGCCAAGCAGACGCGCCAGGCCGTGGTCGAGGCCGACGTCGTCATCTATATCGTCGACGGACGCCAGGGGCTCACGCCGCAGGACCAGATCATCGCGGAGTATCTGCGCAAGACCGGCCGCAAGATCATGCTCGTGGTCAACAAGGCTGAGGGCATGAAATACACCGCGGTCGCCAACGATTTCTACGAGCTGGGGCTCGGCGATCCGCTGGCCATCTCGGCCGCGCACGGCGACGGCGTCAAGGAGGTGATCGACGAGGCGATTGCGCCGTTCTACGCCGATCAGGACGAAAACGAGGACGACGAGCAGAACGACGGCCGCGTGAAAATTGCCATCGTGGGCCGCCCGAACGTCGGCAAATCGACGCTCGTCAACACGCTGCTCGGCGAGGAGCGCGTGATCGCGTTCGACATGCCCGGCACCACGCGCGACTCGATTCATATCGATTTCGAGCGCCAGGGCCGCCATTACACGCTCATCGATACGGCTGGACTGCGCCGCCGCGGTAAGGTGTTCGAAGCGATCGAGAAGTTCTCGGTCGTGAAGACCCTGCAATCGATCGCCGACGCGAACGTCGTCATCCTGATGCTCGATGCGCGCCAGGACATCTCCGATCAGGACGCCCACATTGCGGGCTTCATCGTCGAGTCGGGCCGTGCGCTGGTCGTCGGCGTGAACAAATGGGACGGTCTGGACGAATACACGCGCGATCAGACCAAGCAGGAACTCGAGCGAAAGCTCAAATTCCTGAGTTTTGCGAACTTCCACTTCATTTCGGCGGCCCGGGCCACGGGCATCGGCGCGCTGATGCGCTCGGTGGACGAGGCGTATGCCGCGGCCATGAGCAAACTGCCCACGCCCAAGCTCACGCGCGCGCTCAACGAGGCCGTGGAGCACCAGCAGCCGCGCCGTTCCGGATTTTCGCGCCCGAAACTGCGCTACGCGCACCAAGGTGGGTCGAATCCGCCGATCATCGTCATTCACGGGAATAATCTCGATGGCGTGACGGACAGCTATCGCCGCTATCTCGAGAACCGTTTCCGCGAAACTTTTAAGTTGAAGGGCACTCCATTACGCATAGAGTTCCGCAACAGCGCGAACCCTTACGCCAAGGGCGAGTAACGCCAGTCCCGGGCGGGGTTTTGCTGGCGAGCCTAGCAAAATCAGCTATAGTGTGGGAGTCAGGGCGGGAAGCGCGCACACGCCCTGGCGTACGGTCATCTGCTAAAAATACAATGGAGTAACTTATGAGCAACAAAGGGCAACTTCTACAAGACCCGTTTCTGAACGCCTTGCGTAAGGAGCATGTTCCCGTCTCGATCTATCTGGTCAACGGTATCAAGCTGCAGGGGAACATCGAGTCCTTCGACCAATATGTCGTCCTGCTGCGCAACACGGTCACGCAAATGGTCTACAAGCATGCCATTTCGACGGTCGTGCCTGCGCGTCCGGTGAATTTCCATCCGGAAGCCGAGCAGTCCTGATTCAGGCTCGCCCGACCGGGAGTTTCCTCCGGCCGGGCGAATTTCTCTTCCCCATCGCCCGCTCTTGTCCAACAGTCCCAATACCCATCCCCAGCGTAGCTTGACCACCAACGCCGCGCTCGTCGGCATCGATTTCGGCAAACTCGACTTCGACGCCAGTCTGCAAGAACTCGATCTTTTGACGCAATCCGCAGGCGCCGAGCCTGTCGTGACCATTACCGGTCGCCGACACAGCCCGGACGCGAAGCTGTTCATCGGCAGCGGCAAGGCCGAGGAGCTGCGCGAGGCCATCGCCGAGTACGACGTCGAGCTGGTCATCTTCAATCACGCCCTGACGCCCGGGCAGCAGCGCAATCTCGAACACCTGCTGCAGCGCCGTGTCGTCGACCGCACGAGCCTGATCCTCGATATCTTCGCCCAGCGCGCGAAGAGCCACGAAGGCAAGCTGCAGGTCGAACTGGCGCAACTGCAGTACCTGTCCACGCGCCTGGTGCGCGCCTGGACCCACCTGGAGCGTCAGAAGGGCGGTATCGGCCTGCGCGGGCCGGGCGAGACGCAGCTCGAAACGGACCGGCGTCTGCTGGGCGAGCGCGTGAAGTCGCTGCAGGCACGTCTGGCCAAGCTGCGCCGTCAGCACGACACGCAGCGCCGCGCGCGTCAGCGCAGCGGCACCATGTCGATTTCGCTCGTCGGCTATACGAACGCGGGCAAATCCACGTTGTTCAACGCGATGACGAAGGCCAACGCCTATGCGGCGGACCAGCTCTTCGCCACGCTCGACACGACCTCGCGTCGCGTTTATCTGGGCGAGGCGGGGAACATCGTGCTGTCCGACACTGTCGGATTCATCCGCGAGTTGCCGCACCAACTGGTGGCGGCGTTCCGGGCAACCCTGGAAGAGACGGTGCACGCCGACATGCTGCTGCATGTGGTGGACGCCTCGAGTCAGGTGCGCCAGGAGCAGATGGCCGAGGTCAACGCCGTGCTGGCGGAGATCGATGCGGCGGACATCCCGCAGATCCTCGTCTGGAACAAGATCGACGCGGTGCCGGAGCTGGCCGCGCAAGGGCCGAGAATCGAGCGGGACGAAGCCGGGCGTATCACGCGAGTCTTCCTGAGCGCACGCACGGGACAAGGGCTGGACCTGCTGCGCGAGGCCATCAGCGAGGCGGTTGTCGCCGGCACTGCTGGGTTACAATCGCAGCACGAAGCGCCCGATGTCCGGCTCATCGACCGTTTGGACGACGAGCCGCGCGCAGAAGACTGATAACACGAGACGTCGCACCGTGAGAGGCAGGCTGCCACGGGGAATACCGGCAGCACGGCCCGACGCGGGTGACGAACTGGCAAGAGACTAGACGGAGGCCGGGCAAGGCCGCCGATCGGCACACCAGATTCGGGAACCACGCGCGAACCGGCAGCATGCGCGCTCCGAAGCAGCGCGCCGGTCGCACCGCCAAGACCGCTTCAGTCACCACGCTTCTACCTATGCTTCCAAGAGCTTTGATGCGACGAGTTGGCTTGATCTTCTCCCTGAACGACCCGCGCTGGGGGCGGGACGGCGGCGGCGATACGCCGTCCGGTAATCAGGAGCCGAACCGCCCCGATCGTGCGAACAACCCGAATTCGCAGGATCCGAAGGAGCCGCAGCGCGGGCCGCAGGGCCCGCAGCAGGACGGCCCGCCTGACCTCGATGAACTCTGGCGCGATTTCAACCGGCGGCTGAACCGCATCTTCGGCCGCAAGAACGGCGGGGGCGGCAACGGCGGCTCGGGCAATCTTCCCGGCAGTTCGCGCGGCTCGGGCATTGGCGTAGGCGTGGTCATCGCGCTCGCGTTTCTGATCTGGCTCGCGACCGGCGTTTTCATCGTGCAGGAAGGCCAGGTCGGGGTCGTCACCCAATTCGGCAAGTACAAGTACACGACGACCTCGGGCATCCAGTGGCGTCTGCCGTATCCCTTCCAGTCGGTCGAAATCGTCAACATGTCGCAGATCCGGTCGGTCGAAATCGGCCGCTCGAACACGATTCGCGACACCGACCTGAAGGACTCGTCGATGCTCACCGGCGACGAGAACATCATCGACGTGCGCTTTGCAGTGCAATACCGCATCAAGGACGCGACCGAGTTCCTGTTCAACAACGTGGACGCCGAATCGTCGGTCAATCTGGCCGCGCAGACGGCGGTGCGCGAAATCGTCGGCAAGAGCAAGATGGACTTCGTGCTCTACGCCGGCCGCGAGGAAATCGCCAACGAACTGGTCACGTCGATTCAGCGCATTCTCGACAGCTACAAGACCGGCATTCTGGTCACCAGCGTGACGATGCAGAGCGTGCAGCCGCCCGAGCAGGTGCAGGCGGCGTTCGACGACGCCGTGAAGGCGGGGCAGGATCTGGAGCGCGCGAAGAACGAGGCGCAGGCGTATGCCAACGACGTGATTCCTCGCGCCAAGGGTACGGCGTCGCGTCTGACGGAAGAGGCGGCCGCCTACAAGGCGCGCGTCGTGTCGCAGGCGCAGGGTGACGCCGATCGCTTCAAGTCGGTGCAGGAAGCCTACGCCAAGGCGCCGGGCGTGATCCGCGAGCGCATGTATCTCGACACGATGCAGCAAATCTACTCGCGCACCACGAAGATCATGGTGGACTCGAAGAACAACAGCCTGTTGTACCTGCCGTTGGACAAGATCATGGAGCGCTCGCGCACGGACGCGTCGGGCCCGGCCCCCGCTTCCGGCGCGGGCACGGGGCCGGCCGCCGGTGCGCCGGCGGCTGATGACAACAACGATGTCGACCATGATCGATCGCGCGCGGCACTGCGCAACCGCGACCGCGATTCACGCTAAGGGGATAAGCGCATGAACCGTATTGGAACCGTTATCGTCGCGCTGATCGTACTGTTGATCGTGCTCGCCTCGACCATGTTCGTGGTGGATCAGCGTCGTTATGCCGTGGTGTTTTCGCTCGGCGAGATCAAGGACGTCTACAGCCAGCCCGGCCTCAAGTTCAAGCTGCCGCCGCCGCTCCAGACCGTGCTGTATCTGGACAAGCGCATCATGACCATCGACAACCCGGAGCCGGAGCGCTTCATCACGGCCGAGAAGAAGAACCTGATCGTCGACTCCTACGTGAAGTGGCGCATCGTCGACCCGCGCAAGTTCTACGTGAGTTTCAAGGGCGACAATCGCCTGGCGCAGGATCGCCTGACGCAGCAGATTCGCTCGGCCCTGCAGGAAGCCTTCACCAAGCGAACGGTGACCGAAGTGGTCTCTTCGCAGCGCGAGCAGGTGATGCAGTGGGTCAAGCAGAAGGTCGGCGACGATGCGGCGCAGGTCGGCATCCAGATCGTCGACGTGCGCATGCGCCGCGTGGACCTGGCCGCGGGCATCAGCGATTCGGTGTATAGCCGGATGGCGGCCGAGCGCAAGCGCGTGGCCAACGAACTGCGCTCGACCGGTGCTGCCGAGGCCGAACAGATTCGCGCCGATGCCGACCGTCAGCGCGACGTGGTGGTGGCCGAGGCATACGCCAAGGCGCAACAGGTCAAGGGCGAGGGCGATGCCGCCGCGGCCAGCATCTATGCGCAGGCCTTCGGACGCGATCCGCAGTTCGCCCAGTTCTATCAAAGCCTGGAAGCGTACAAGGCCACCTTCCGCGACAAGAAGGACGTGATCATCGCCGATCCGAACAGCGACTTCTTCCGTTTCATGCGGGGATCGGGCGGCGCTGGCGCATCGACCGGAAAAGCGGGAAAATAACGCCTTTGACACCCGAGTAGCAGCCACCGCCCGCGTCAATCGCGGGCGGTGGCATTTTGGCCGAGTCTCCCTGTGACCAGCAGCACGATAATTCTCGCTTTGGCCCTCATGCTGATCGTCGAGGGAATGTTTCCGTTTGTCGCGCCGGACCGGTGGCGGCAAAGTTTTCGTAAAATAACGGAAATGCCATCCGGCCAGATCCGTTTCTTCGGCCTGGCCGCCGTCGCGCTGGGGCTGATGCTCATGCTGCTGGCCGATCACTAAAGGCGCTCGCTCGCGCCGCCTGAATACCGAAATACCCATGCCGAACTGGCTACTCCCCGAAAATATCGCCGACGTGCTGCCGTCCGAGGCGCGCAAGATCGAAGATCTGCGCCGGCTCATGCTTGACCGTTTCCGCACCTATGGCTACGAACTGGTCATGCCGCCGATGCTCGAGTACGTCGAGTCGCTGCTCACCGGCACCGGGCATGACCTCGACCTGCGCACGTTCAAGCTGGTCGACCAGCTCTCCGGCCGCACGATGGGGCTGCGCGCGGACATCACGCCCCAGATCGCCCGCATCGACGCCCACTTGCTCAATCGCAAGGGCGTGACGCGTCTGTGCTATGCGGGCAGCGTGCTCTTTACCCGGCCGCGCAACCTGCTGGCCACGCGCGAGCCGTTTCAGATCGGGGCGGAAATCTTCGGTCACAGCGGTCTGGAAGCGGATCTCGAAATCCAGGAATTGCTGCTGTTTTGCCTGCAACTGGCCGGGCTCAAGCAGATTCGTATCGATTTGTGCCACGCGGGCGTGCTCGAAGCGCTGATCGGGGGCGTGCCGGCGGCCGAAGCCATCGAAAGCCAGTTGTTCGGCGCACTCGCCACCAAGGACGTGCCGCAACTCGAAGCGCTGACGCAGAACCTGCCGGTGCACCTGCGCGAGGCGCTGCTGACCTTGACCACGTTGTATGGTGAGCCGTCGGAGACACTCGAGCGGGCTCGCAAGGCGCTGCCGGACTTGCCTGGCGTGACGGCGGCGCTTGACGATCTGGCTTACCTGGCCGCGTCGCAGGGCAAGGACGGTCCGGCCGTCCTGTCGATCGACCTGGCCGATTTGCGCGGTTACCAGTACCACAGCGGGGTGATGTTCGCGGCGTATGTCGACGGCATTCCCAACGCGATCGCTCGCGGCGGGCGTTACGACAAGGTGGGGCAGGCGTTCGGGCGTGACCGACCGGCGACCGGTTTTTCGCTCGATTTGCGCGAATTGGCGGCGATTTCGCCGGTGGAAGCCCGCAGTACCGCGATTCTTGCCCCGGCGGACGATGTGCCGGGCCTGCGCGCCAAGATCGACAGCCTGCGTGATGCGGGCGAGGTCGTCATCCGCATGCTGCCCGGTCACGATCAGGATTTCGAGGAGTTCACCGGAGATCGGGTGCTCGTCGAGAAAGATGGCCAGTGGGTGGTGACACCCCGGTGACTCCGCTGAAAAAAGCGGCACTGGCGCACGCCAACACGGGTAGAATACGTTTTTAACCAAACCAACTATTGTTATGTCCGGCAATGCTTTGAATCAGGGACGCAACGTCGTCGTTATCGGAACCCAATGGGGCGACGAAGGCAAGGGTAAGGTCGTCGATTGGCTGACCGATCACGCGCAAGGCGTGGTGCGTTTCCAGGGGGGGCACAATGCCGGGCATACGCTCATCATCGGGGGCAAGAAGACGATTCTGCGCCTGATCCCGTCGGGCATCATGCACGATGGCGTCACCTGCTACATCGGCAACGGCGTGGTGCTCTCGCCCGAGGCGCTGTTCAAGGAAATCGAAGAACTCGAAAGCGCCGGTCTGAACGTCTGCGGCCGCCTGCGCATCTCGGAAGCCTGTACGTTGATCCTTCCGTATCACGTTGCCATCGACCAGGCGCGTGAAGCGCGTCGCGGCGCGGGCAAGATCGGCACGACCGGTCGCGGCATCGGGCCGGCATATGAGGACAAGGTCGGCCGTCGCGCGCTGCGCGTGCAGGACCTGTTCGATCCGGAAGCGTTCGCTGCCCGCCTGCGTGAGAACCTCGACTATCACAACTTCGTCCTGACCCAGTATCTGGGCGCCGAGGCCGTGGACTTCCAGAAGACGCTGGACACGATGCTGAGCTACGCCGATCGTCTGCGTCCGATGATCACCGACGTGTCGCAAGCGCTGTACGCCGCCAACCGGGAAGGGCAGAAGCTGCTGTTCGAAGGCGCGCAGGGCACGCTGCTCGACATCGATCACGGTACGTATCCGTTCGTGACCAGCAGCAATTGCGTGGCAGGCGCCGCCTCGGCGGGCGCGGGCGTGGGGCCGCAACAACTGCACTACGTGCTGGGCATCACGAAGGCGTATTGCACGCGCGTGGGCGCGGGTCCCTTCCCGAGCGAGCTGTACGACGCCGACAATCCCGCGCGTCAGGAGCCGATCGGCCTGCAACTGGCAACCGTCGGCAAGGAATTCGGCTCGGTGACGGGGCGTCCGCGCCGCACGGGCTGGATGGACGCCGCAGCGCTCAAGCGTTCGATCCAGATCAATGGCGTGACGGGGCTGTGCATGACGAAACTCGACGTGCTCGACGGCCTCGAGACCGTGCGCCTGTGCGTGGGCTACAAGATCGACGGCAAGTCGGTCGACATCCTGCCGCGCGGCGCCGTGGACGTGGCGCGCTGCGAGCCGATCTACGAAGATTTCCCGGGCTGGTCGCAGAGCACGTTCGGCGTGAAGTCGTGGGATCAATTGCCGGTTCAGGCGCAGAACTACCTCAAACGTATTGAAGAGGTGAGCGGTATTCCGATCGACATGGTGTCGACCGGTCCGGATCGTGAGGAGACGATTCTCCTGCGTCATCCGTTCAAGAACTGAATTTTCGTAGGACTGGCAAGGCACACCATGAATCTGCCCCAAAACGACGATAAGAACCTCTGGGTCTCGTGGGAAGACTACCATCGGCTGATCGAGCGTCTGGCGCTCAAGGTCTACGAGTCCAACTGGAAGTTCGACAAGATCCTGTGTCTGGCCCGTGGCGGTTTGCGCGTGGGTGACCAGCTCGCTCGCATCTACGACGTGCCGCTCGCCATTCTGGCGACGAGTTCGTATCGGGAAGCCGAAGGTACCATTCGCGGTGATCTCGACATTGCCCAGTACATCACCATCACGCGCGGCGAGCTGGAAGGCCGCGTGCTGTTGGTGGACGATCTGGTCGACTCGGGTGTGACGCTCGAGCGTGTGGGCCAGCACCTGAAGGAGCGTTTCCCGAAGGTTTCGGACGTGCGCTCGGCCGTGCTGTGGCACAAGGCCTGCTCGAAGGTGGCGCCGGATTACGCGGTGGAGTTCCTGCCGACGAACCCGTGGATTCATCAGCCGTTCGAAGAGTACGACACGCTGCGTCCGCATAATCTGGCGGCGTGGATCAAACGCGGGACCTGAGCCGAGACAAGGTGGCGACGGCCGGTGAGGTCGAGCGGCACGGAACGACCGATATGCCTCGGCAAACAGGCGGTGACATCGAAAGATGCACCGCCTGTTTCGCTTTCGTGTGCGCCGTCTTTGCCGGGTCTCAGAGTGGACGCTTCCGCCGGAAAACCGGGGACTTCAGGACATAAGGCGGGCAAGTTACCCGTTGCTCCGGGCTTGATCGGGCGCGCGGATATGGTCTGATGCGGATCTGTCCTCATTTCTGCTGCCCTCGTGGCCTCGATCCGATGACACGCTTGCGCCCGCTCCCGATGATCTGTGCCGGTCTGATGATGCTGACCTGCGCACCGGCCGACGCCGCCTCCGCCGTAGCCGGCGTGCGCTCGGCGGGCGGCGTTCGACTCGTCTATGTGACGAACCAGACGTCGATGGCCAAGGCAAAGCTGGCCGTGCTGGAGCGCTGCCGAAGCCGGCTCGGTGCCGGCAGTCGGGGAGGGCGATGCGAAGTGATGATGGCGGGCAATGGCCCGGCCTACTGGGCGGTCGTGCACGCGAGCAATGGCGAGGTCGGCATTGCGCTCGGTGAGACGCAGGAAGCGGCGTTGCAGGATGCGTTCGCCGTCTGCCAGCGCGGCGGGCAGTGTACGACCGACGGCGCCCAACGGTGGCTCGACGAGGGGCAGCGCCCCGGAAAGCGTCTGCCCCCGACGCCAGCAGGCCTGCCTGCGCAGGTCCAGTGCCGGATTCCAACGGGGCAAGTCGTTCGCATGCAGACGCGCTGCGTGAACGGTGAATGCACCCGGACGTATGAGAACGGCTGTACGATCCGCTTTCAGGCCGCGCGCTGCCTTGATCGGGAAACGAACACCTACGTGTGGCGGCCCAACGGCTGCGACGACGATCGCTGACCGCCTGGTTCAGCGCCACGGCGCGTCGCTCCTTCGCCTATGGCGGTGAGGGAACGGCATGCCGGCGAGACATCGGTGGACTACCCAGCGCCACTCGCTGCGTCATCGTTCGTGCACGCGAGCGCCAAACGCCCGGGTGCCCGAACGCTGAAAAGGCCAAACGCCCGGCCCAGAGCCGCAAAGCCGCAAAGCCCCAGAGCCCCAAAGCCCCAAAGCCCCAAAGCCCCAAAGCCCCAAAGCCGGGACGCCCGGTTGCCAGAAGTTCCGGGCGCCGAGACGCCGTTAGTTGGCCGACATCCCGCTGTGGCGCAGTAGCGCGTCCACCTGCGGTGCACGGCCCCGGAAGGCGATGAACGATTCCATCGCTTCACGGCTTCCCCCGACGGCGAGAATTTCATCTCGATAGCGCGCACCGGTCGCTGTATCGAGCACCGAGCCGCTCACCTTGGCCGCTTCCTCGAAGGCCGCATACACGTCCGCCGACAGTACCTCGGCCCACTTGTAGCTGTAATACCCCGCGGCGTAGCCCCCGGCGAAGATATGGCTGAACGTGTTCGGCCAGCGCGAGAATTCGGCCTGTGGCGTGACGTGCAGCCGGTCATTGATGCGACGCGAAAGCGCCAGCACCGACTCCTTGCCGCGCGGATCGAAATCGTAGTGCAGATGCATGTCGAAGTCGGAGAACACCAACTGGCGCAGCATCATCAGCCCGCTCTGGAAGTTGCGCGCGGCGACCATCTTGTCGAATAGTGCGCGCGGCAGCGGCGCACCGGTGTCGACATGGGCCGTCATGTGTTCGAGCACATCCCATTCCCAGCAGAAGTTCTCCATGAACTGCGACGGCAGTTCGACCGCGTCCCATTCCACGCCGTTGATGCCTGCCACCCCTGCGTCTTCCACTTGCGTGAGCATGTGGTGCAGGCCATGGCCGAACTCATGGAACAGGGTGATGACGTCGTCGTGCGGCAGTAGCGCGGGTTTGCCGCCCACCGGGGCCGGGAAGTTGCAGACGAGATAGGCCACCGGAGTTTGCAGCTTGCCGTCGTGCAGGCGTTTGCGCGTGCGCGCGCTGTCCATCCAGGCGCCGCCGCGTTTGCCTTCGCGGGCAAAGAGGTCCATGTAGAACTGGGCGATCAGTTCGCCATCGCGTTCGATGCGATAGAAGCGCACGTCCGGATGCCACGTCTCGGCATCCTGCGGGCGGATCGTCACGTCGAACAGCGTGCCGGCCACGCGGAACAGACCCTCGAGTACCTTGGGCAGCGGGAAGTATTGGCGGACTTCGGTCTCCGAGAACGCATAGCGCTGCTGGCGCAGTTTTTCCGATGCGTAAGCGGTGTCCCACGGTTCCAGCTTGTCGATGCCAAGCGACTTCGCCGCGAAGGCCTGCAACTCGGCCCAATCCTTTTCGGCGTAGGGGCGTGCGCGACGCGCGAGATCTTCGAGGAACTCGAGCACCTGGGCCGGCGACTCGGCCATCTTCGGTTCGAGCGAGACTTCGGCGTAGTTCTTGAATCCGAGCATCTGCGCCTCTTCGCGGCGCAGTGCGAGTTGCTCGACGATGATGTCGGTGTTGTCCCAATCCGCTTCGCCGTTGCCGAACTCCGGCCCGAGTTCGGACGCGCGTGTCACATTCGCGCGATAGAGCGTCTCGCGCAACGCGCGGTTGTCGGCGTACTGCAGTACCGGGAAATACGACGGGAAGTGCAGCGTGAATTTCCAGCCTTCCACGCCATCGCGTTCTGCCGCTGCGCGGGCGGCGGCTTTGTCGTCCTCGGGCAGGCCGGCGATTTCTTTTTCGTCGGTGATCACCAGCGAGAACCTGTTGGTCGCGTCGAGCACATGGTCGGAGAAGTTCTTGGCCAGGCGCGCCTGTTCTTCCTGAATCTCTGCGAAGCGCGGTTTCTTATCCTCCGGCAGTTCGGCGCCGCCCAGGCGGAAGCCGCGCATCTCGTTTTCGAGGATCTTCTTGCGCGCGGGCGAGAGCCCCGCGAATTGGGGGCCGGCAGCGATGGCCTTGTACTTTTCGAACAGTGCCAGGTTCTGGCCGACGCTCGCCGAAAACTCCGTCACGCGAGGCAGATTCTCGCTGTAAGCCGCGCGCAATTCGGGCGTGTCGGCCACGGCATTCAGGTGGCCGACGATTTCCCAGGCGCGGCCCAGACCCTCGGTGCCGTCTTCGACCGCGTCCAGAATATTGGCCCAGGTCGCCGGCGTCGCGGGATCGGCCGCGCGATCGACCGCTGCGCGCGCACGCTCGAGCAGCACGTCCACGGCGGGCGTCACGTGTTCGGGGCGGATGTCGGCAAAGCGGGGAAGACCTTCGGTATCGAGCAGAGGATTGGTTTGCGGCGTATTCATGCGTTCGTTGTCCACTGAAAGGGCTTACGAAGAGTGTGGGGGCAAGCTGTGGATTTTTCCAGTCGTTTTTTTCAACCGGGGTGATTGACTGCGCTGCCCGGAAGTCAGGCGAGAAGCCTTGCCGGCTGGGGATTTGCGGCGTGCGAGGCGGAGCGAGAGCCCAGTGTTGCGGCCGCGCTGTTACGCGACGCGGACTGGTTTTTCGGGAGAATCCGAGTCTCGGGACAGGCGTTTCGCCTGTGTGATCGGAACTTGTAAGGGGCGCGCCGACGCAGGCAAAGCGTCGTGACGCCACTGTCTTTGCCCGCGAGGAAAATGCCCCGGGGCATCAGGGGCATCCAGGGGCACACAGAGGCGTTCAGAGGCGTTCAGTGATGTTTGGCGGCGCTTAGCCGGCGAGCGCTCGCTCGGCGGCTTCGATCGTGTTGACGAGCAGCATGGTGATCGTCATCGGGCCCACGCCGCCCGGCACGGGCGTGATGTAGCCGGCCACTTCCTTGACGCCATTGAAGTCGACGTCACCGCATAGCTTGCCTTCGTCGTCGCGATTCATGCCGACGTCGATCACGGCAGCTCCTGGTTTGACCATGTCCGCCGTCACGATGTTGCGTTTGCCCACCGCTGCAACGATCACGTCGGCGTTGCGCGTGTGAGCGGCCAGATCGCGTGTCTTGCTGTTACAGATCGTGACCGTGGCGCCTGCCTGAAGCAGCATCATGGCCATTGGTTTGCCGACGATGTTCGATGCCCCGATCACGACAGCGACTGCGCCGCGCAGCGGGAATTCGACGGACTCGAGCATTTTCATGCAGCCGTAAGGTGTACACGGGCGGAACAGCGGTGCGCCAGTCATGAGAGCGCCGGCGTTCGAGACGTGGAAGCCGTCCACGTCCTTCTCGGGCACGATCGCTTCGAGCACCTTGTGGCTGTCGATGTGCTTGGGCAGGGGCAATTGCACCAGAATGCCGTTGATTTTCGGATCGCGATTGAGCTCATCGATGCGCGCGAGCAGCGCGCTTTCCGTCAGGTCGGCGGGGTAGCGGTCGAGCGACGAATACAGGCCGTTGTCTTCGCAGGCCTTGACCTTGTTGCGGACGTAGACCTGGCTGGCGGGATCGTCGCCAACCAGCACCACGGCGAGGCCGGGCTGATGGCCGCGAACCGTGAGCGCGGCGGCGCGGGTGGCAACTTCGGCGCGAATGCGTTTGGCGAGGGCGTTGCCGTCGATGAGGGTGGCGGTCATGTTGCGTGGATGTCTATGAAGGAAGGGGGCTGGCCCGCAGGGCCGGATACGGCGGCGTCGGTCGGGCGCGCGACGACGCAAAAACGACATTATAACGGGGCGTCGAATCGGACGGGAGGAGACCGGAAGGCCGGTCCCGAACGCACGGCGGGACTGACGATCGGCGCTACCCGCATCAGGCGTTGACGGCCTCGGGGCCGATGCCGGAGGCGCCGGGGTTCGGACCTCCGGGCCTCGGGCATCGAGGCGTCAGGATATTCGGCGGATACTAGTCGGCGGATACTAGTCGGCGAATATTAGTCGGCGAATATTAGGGGCGGGGCGAGCCACTGGAGCGTTTGGAGAGCGCCAGACGGAGCAGATCGGCAACAGTGTTGACGTTGAGCTTCTCCATGATGTTGGCGCGGTGGGCTTCGACGGTCTTGATGCTGATGCCGAGATCGTCGGCAATCTGTTTGTTGAGCCGGCCGGCAATGATTCGCTCGAGCACCTGATGTTCGCGGCTCGTCAGCTTCGAGAGCAATTCCTCGGCCGCTTGTTGTTCACGCTGGCTGCTGGCGTCCTGGCGGGCCTTCGAGAGCATACGCTCGACCTGGCCGCGCAATTCCGCTTCTTCGAAGGGTTTCTCGATGAAGTCCATGGCTCCCTTCTTCATCGTGTCGACCGCCATTGGCACGTCACCGTGGCCCGTCACGAAGATGATGGGGATGTTGATCTTCTGCGCGATCAGTTGTTCCTGGAGCTCCAGTCCGCTCATGCCCGGCATGCGCACGTCGAGAATGAGGCATCCGACCTGGTGTCCGTTGTAGTGCGAAAGAAATTCCTCCGCGCTGGGAAAAACGCGCACATGGTAGCCATTGGCTTCCAGCAACCAGCGTAGCGAGTCGCGGGCGGCTTCGTCGTCATCGACGACAAAGACGGTTTCTTGATCGATATTGGTGTTGGGTGTCGTCATAGTCCTCCCCCGGGGCCGGATGTCGTATCGCTTTCTAACGGTAACAGAATACAAAAAGTACAACCATTCCGCACGCCGTCGACTTCATTGTTTTCAACCCACAGACGGCCGTGGTGCGATTCGATGATGGAGCGGCAGATGTTCAGGCCCATGCCCATGCCGTCCGATTTGGTGCTAAAGAAAGGTTCAAACAGTCGTTCGATGGTCGCTTCGTCCACGCCAGGGCCATGGTCCGAAACCTGGAATTCCACGGCCTTGTCGCGCCGTTGCACGTGCAGACGCACCGTCGGGTCGCGTCGCTGACCTGGCGCGGGCGTGTAGCCGTGCATGGCTTCGGCCGCATTTTTCAGCAGGTTCACGAGCACTTGCTCGATCAACACCGGGTCGACGTAAATCTGCGGCAAGCCTGCCGGCAACTCCGTCACGATGCGAATCCGGCGCTTGCGGGCTTCGAGTTCAGCCAGGCCCACGGCGTCGGCCACGATCTCATAGATCGACGACGGCTGCCGTTTCGGTTCGCTGCGCTTCACGAACGCGCGGATGCGCTTGATGATCATGCCGGCGCGAACCGCTTGCTGGGAGGTCTTCTCCAACGCCGGCAGCAGCGTCTCGGGCGACGTGCGACCCGCGCGAACGAGCGCAGCCGTTCCCATGCAGTAATTGTTGATGGCGGCGAGCGGCTGATTGAGTTCGTGCGCGAGCGACGACGCCATTTCGCCCATCGTCGTCAGACGTCCGGTGAACTGCAGGCGCTCCTCTTCCTGGCGTGCCAGTTCTTCCGCGTGGCGGCGGGCCGTGATGTCCGTGGCCACCTGCAATTGCGCGAGGTGACCGTCGACCCATTGAATGTACTGGCGCCGGACTTCGAACCATTTCTGATGCGCCGGCAGATAGATTTCCTGCGTCTCGGCCGACGTATCGGTGAGTGACGCCGCAGGCAGCCCCGCGAACGCGTCGACCATATCGATATGGTCAAGCGACGTGGGGGACAGCTCGCCACCGCCCGATAGCTCGAGATGGCCTTCGGGGCGCGTGCCGAACAATTGACGGTAGTAGCGGTTGGCAAAGAGCAGTTCCGCCTTGTCGACGGCCAGCACGGACACCGACGCGTCGAGACTTTCGAGCACCGTCGTGAAGCGCTCATGCGCCGCCGCGAGTTCCTCTCGCGCGCGCTTGGGCTCGCTGATGTCCGTCAGCGAGGACATCCAGCCGGTCTGGCGCCCATGCGCGTCGACCAGCGGCGAGACGAACATGCGCGCGTAGAAGATCGTGCCGTCCTTGCGCTGCACTCGGATTTCGAAACCGTGAGACGGCGCTTTGCCGCGCAGCGTCATGTCGATGCGACGCTGCATTTCATGGATGTCGTCCTTGGGCCAGTACGGGTAGGGCGGCGCGCGATTCATCAGGTCCTGCTCGTCCCACCCCGTCATCCGGCAGAAGGCCGGGTTCACGTAGGTGATGTGGCCCTGGAGGTCGAGAACCCGCATGCCGATCACGATGGAGTTCTCCATCGCGCGTCGGAACGACGTCTCGTTGAACAGCGCTTGCTGCGCTTCGAATCGCTGGCGCGTGTGCCGCCACAGGCTCCAAAGGCTCCAGAGCACGAAACAGGACAGCCCGGCAATCAGCCAGACCAGCGTGTTGTTGACGAAGTTGCCGACGGCCGGATACGAGTAGATGCGAACGGCAAGACTGTGCCCCGGCGGATCGAGCAGCAACTCGTAAGAGACGTCTCGCGGCAGCGGCGGCCGCGTGGATGTCGTGGCCAGTTCGTTGTTGTGCGTGTCGATGAACGACACCTTGAACTTGTCGCCCAGCTCCTGCGGCAGTTCGTGGATCAGCAGTCCCTCGACGGAGTACACGGCGCTGATCGTGCCGAGAAACTCGCGCTCGCGCAGCACGGGCACCTGCACGACGATGTAGCTCGCGCCCGAGGCGTCGTAGATCAGCGTGGAGTAGGCCGAACGCCGTGAATCGCGCGCGGCGCGAAACGCCACGAGCAGCTCGTCTTCCATCGGGTGGGCCGCCGAGCCCTGCAGGCGCGAGGCGAACGGCGAATCGGCGGGCACGGCCCAGCGGGGCCGCTGGGAGGCGTCGAGCCAGTTCATGAAGACGATGTCTGCATGGTTTTGCATCAGCTCGCTTGCCGTATTCTGGAAGTGCGCCACGTCCTGCGGCCTCGCCGCCGTGTCGCGTGCCAGGGAACTGATCTGGTCCTGGATGGCCAGCATATTGAGGCGGATCTGTTGCTGCGCCCAGGCCACGTTCCGGTAGAGCGTGTCCTGCTGCTGCTCGGTCTCGCGGCGATTCAGGCTCCACAGGATCAAACTCATCACCACGAGGAAGATCACAATGGAGACGAGCGGCACCAGCAAGTAGTAGTGCGACTCCGCGAACCCCTGCAACCAGCGATTGGAGCGGGCAGGTGTAGCGGCGGACCGGGACGGCGGAGCGGAGTTGGCAAGGCGTGGCGAAAGCATGCCGAGATTGTAGCTCAGGCCGGCCGGTTTCCCGCTGTCATGCCGCATGGCGTCTTGCTTTTCGGAAGCGTCCGATCTTTTTAGTAAGACGGTCGCTCAATTCGCGCTCGATACCGATCGGTACGCATGGAATCCGTGGTCTGATGGCGTCGGCAACTCCTTGATTTTATGTGCAGTGCAGCAGAATTCCGCATCATGAAATTTGCTATCGTAATCTGAAATTTCGCTTGCGAAGCCAGGAATATCCTTCGTACAATGCCCCGGTAAAAATGCCGGTGGGCCCGTCCATGAAGCGGGTATCACTTGTTACGCCAACCCGCTAACGACAGACAAGGAGACACCATGTCCGCCGTACCTGAAGAAGCCCTGAAGATCGTGTCCCCTGCGGATGCGGATCCCCAAGAAACGCAAGAATGGCTGGCCTCGCTCGAAGGCGTGCTGGCCGCGGAGGGCCCGGAGCGCGCCCACTACCTGCTCGAGAAGCTGATCGAATTTGCCCGCATCAACGGCGAGCATCACCCGTTCTCGGCCAACACCCCGTATATCAACACCATCCCCGTCGACCAGCAGGCCCGGATCCCGGGCGATCAGGACATCGAGCACAAGATCCGCTCGTACACCCGCTGGAATGCGATTGCGATGGTGCTGCGCGCCGGCAAGGACACGAACGTTGGCGGTCACATCGCATCGTTCGCCTCGGCCGCCACGCTGTATGACGTCGGCTTCAATCACTTCTGGCATGCGCCGTCGGAAAAGCACGGCGGCGACCTCGTCTTCGTGCAGGGTCACTCGTCGCCGGGCGTGTACAGCCGCGCATTCCTGCTCGGGCGCCTGGAGATGAAGCAGCTCGAGAACTTCCGCCAGGAAGTGGACGGCGGTGGTCTGTCGTCGTATCCGCACCCGTGGCTGATGCCCGACTTCTGGCAGTTCCCGACGGTGTCGATGGGGTTGGGCCCGATCATGGCGATCTATCAGGCCCGCTTCATGAAGTACCTCGAGTCGCGCAACATCGTGAAGACCGAAGGCCGCAAGGTCTGGGCGTTCCTCGGCGACGGCGAGACGGACGAGCCGGAATCGCTGGGCGCCATCGGCATGGCCGGCCGCGAGCAGCTCGACAATCTCGTGTTCGTGATCAACTGTAATTTGCAGCGTCTGGACGGTCCGGTGCGCGGCAACGGCAAGATCATCCAGGAGCTCGAGTCCGAATTCCGTGGCGCGGGCTGGAACGTGATCAAGGTGATCTGGGGCAGCCGTTGGGATTCGTTGCTCGCCCGCGACAAGAAGGGCCTGCTGATGAAGCGCATGATGGAGTGCGTGGACGGCGAGTATCAGACGTACAAGTCGAAGGACGGCGCCTACGTTCGCGAGCACTTCTTCAACACGCCCGAACTCAAGGCCATGGTGGCCGACTGGTCGGACGAGGACATCTGGGCGCTCAACCGCGGCGGCCACGATCCGCACAAGATCTACGCGGCCTACCACGCCGCGACCCAGCACAAGGGCCAGCCGACCGTCATCCTCGCCAAGACCATCAAGGGCTATGGCATGGGCGAAGCCGGCCAGGCCATGAACATCACTCACCAGCAGAAGAAGATGCCGGTGGAGTCGCTCAAGAAGTTCCGCGACCAGTTCAAGCTGCCGATTTCGGACGACGAGATCGCCGACGTGCCCTACCTGAAGTTCGAGGAAGGCTCGAAGGAACTGGAGTACATGCGTGCTCGCCGCATGGAGCTCGGCGGCTACCTGCCCCAGCGTCGCACCAAGGCCGCTTCGCTGCCCGTGCCGGCGCTCGGTGCGTTCGACGCGCTGCTCAAGGCAACCGCGGAAGGGCGCGAGATTTCCACGACGATGGCGTTCGTGCGGATTCTGAACGTGCTGCTCAAGGACAAGACGCTGGGGCAGCGCATCGTGCCGATCGTGCCGGACGAGTCGCGCACCTTCGGTATGGAAGGCCTGTTCCGCCAGATCGGTATCTGGAGCCAGGTGGGGCAGCGTTACATCCCGCAGGATCAGGACCAGCTGATGTTCTACAAGGAATCGGAGAACGGCCAGATTCTGCAGGAAGGCATCAACGAAGCCGGTGGCATGTGCGACTGGATTGCGGCCGCGACGTCGTACTCGACGCACGGCGAGACGATGATCCCGTTCTACATCTTCTATTCGATGTTCGGCTTCCAGCGTATCGGCGATCTGGCGTGGGCGGCTGGCGACATGCGCGCCCGCGGCTTCCTGGTCGGGGGCACGGCCGGTCGCACGACGCTCAACGGCGAAGGTCTCCAGCATGAAGACGGCCATTCGCTGCTGTGGGCCTCGTCGATTCCGAACTGCCTGCCGTACGATCCGACGTTCGCCTACGAACTGGCCGTGATCGTTCAGGATGGTTTGCGCCGCATGGTGCAGGAACAGGAAGACGTCTACTACTACCTGACGGTGATGAACGAGAACTACGCCCATCCGGCCATGCCGGAAGGCGTGGAGCAGGACATCCTCAAGGGGATGTATTCGTTCCGCCGCGGCACCGAGAACAGCAAGGCGCCGCGCGTGCAGTTGCTGGGCTCGGGCACGATTTTCAACGAAGTCATCGCTGCCGCCGAAATGCTCAAGAACGACTGGGGCGTCGAATCGGATCTGTGGAGCTGCCCGAGCTTCACCGAGCTGGCCCGCGAAGGCAACGACGTGGCGCGCTACAACCTGCTGCACCCGACCGAGGCGCCGCGTCTGTCGCACGTCGAGAAGTGCCTGAACGAGACCCGCGGTCCGGTGATCGCGTCGACTGACTACATCCGTACATACGCCGACCAGATTCGTCCGTTCGTGCGCGGTCGTTACGTGGTGCTCGGCACCGACGGCTATGGCCGCTCGGATACGCGTGAGAAGCTGCGTCATTTCTTCGAGGTGGATCGCAACTGGGTGACGGTCGCGGCGCTCAAGGCGCTGGCCGACGAAGGCACGCTGCCGGCAAGCAAGGTCGCCGAAGCAATTGCCAAGTACAACCTGGATCCGAACAAACCCAACCCGATGACCGTCTAAAGGCCGCTTCGTGCGGTGAAGACGCCCGCCAGCCGTCCCCCAGCGGCTGGCGGGCGCGTGCCGCACGCCAAGCGCAGCCTCGAGGAGACTGTGGAAAATGAGTCAAGTGATCGAAGTGAAAGTCCCGGACATCGGTGACTTCAAGGATTTGCCCGTCATCGAAGTGCTGGTCAAGGAAGGCGACAAGATCGATGCCGAACAGGCCCTGATCACGCTGGAGTCGGACAAGGCCACGATGGACGTGCCGAGCCCCGCCGCCGGCACCATCAAGGCAATGAACCTGAAGGTGGGCGACGAGGTGTCCGAGGGTTCTCTCATCCTGACGCTCGAAACGGCCAACGGCTCGAGCGCGCAGGCCAACGGCGCGGCGGCACCCGCTGCCGCCCCCGCCCCGCAAGCCGCGGCGTCCGCACAGGCGCCTGCCGCAGCCCCTGCCGCTGCGCCCGCTGTTTCTGCGGCGCCGGCAGCCACGGGCGACACGAGCAAGATCGACGTGAAGGTGCCGGATATCGGCGGCTACGACGACGTACCCGTGATCGACGTGCTGGTCAAGGTCGGCGATACCGTGACGGCGGAGCAGTCGCTCATCACGCTCGAGTCGGACAAGGCGTCGATGGACGTGCCGAGTCCCGCCGCAGGCGTGGTCAAGGAACTGAAGGTCAATGTGGGCGACAAGGTTTCCGAAGGTTCGCTGATCCTGGTGCTCGAGGGCGCTGCTGCGCCTGGCAAGGCAGCCGCAGCGCCGGCGGCTGCCGCTCCGGCACCTGCGGCGTCGGCAGCACAGAGCACCGCACCGGCCCCCGCGGCTGCACCGGCGCCCGCGCCCGTCGCCGCGGCAGCACCGGTCCCCGCGCCGGCCGCGCCGCAAGGCGGCCAGCCGATCAGTCACGCCAGCCCGTCCGTTCGCAAGTTCGCGCGCGAGCTGGGCGTGGACGTGACGCAGGTCAGGGGCACCGGCCCGAAGGGCCGCGTGACGGCCGACGACGTGCGCAGCTTCGTCAAGAGCGCCCTGGCGGGCCATCGCCCGGCGGCCGCCGGCGGCACCGCACCGGCCGGCGGCGGTGAGCTGAATCTGCTGCCGTGGCCGAAGGTCGACTTCGCGAAGTTCGGTCCGGTCGAGGCGAAGGCTCTGTCGCGCATCAAGAAAATCTCCGGCGCGAATCTGCACCGCAACTGGGTGATGATCCCGCACGTCACGAACAATGACGAAGCGGACATTACCGAGCTTGAAGCATTCCGTGTCCAACTGAACAAGGAAAACGAAAAGGCCGGCATCAAGGTGACGATGCTCGCGTTCGTGATCAAGGCCTGTGTGCTGGCGCTCAAGAAGTTCCCGACGTTCAACGCCAGCCTTGACGGCGACAACCTCGTCTTCAAGCAGTACTTCCATATCGGCTTCGCGGCCGATACACCGAACGGTCTCGTCGTGCCGGTGGTTCGTGATGCCGACAAGAAGGGCGTGTTCGAGATCGCTCGCGAGACGTCGGAACTGGCCAAGCTCGCCCGCGAAGGCAAGCTCAAGCCCGACCAGATGCAGGGCGGCTGTTTCTCGATCTCGTCGCTCGGCGGTATTGGGGGGACCACCTTCACGCCGATCATCAATGCACCGGAAGTGGCCATCCTGGGCCTGTCGCGTTCGTATCAGAAGCCTGTGTGGGATGAGCGCAAGCAGCAATTCCTGCCGCAACTGACGCTGCCGCTGTCGCTGTCCTACGATCACCGCGTGATCGATGGCGCCGAGGCTGCGCGCTTTAACGCCTACCTGGGGCAACTGTTGCAGGACTTCCGTCGCGCAATGCTGTAAATGGCGGACGTCGCCGGTGGCGCGCAAGCGCAGGCCGGCGGCGCTCGCGCGCGAGCTTCGGATCTGGACGGGGAGGGCCTCATGACCACCGTGGTAGTCGTCAAGAAAGCCGGCGAAATCGCCATTGCCGCCGACTCACTCGTGACGTTCGGCGATACGCGACTGTCGCAGTCCTACGAGGAGAACCGCAAGGTCTTCCTGGTAGGCGATTCCTATGTCGGCCTGGCGGGCACGACCGCGCACTTTCCGGTCATGCGGGCCATTCTTTCCGAAATGGCGGACGAATGCCGTCTGCATTCGCGTGACGAAGTGTTTCGCACGTTCTGCCGCGTCCATCAGAAGCTCAAGGAAGAATATTTCCTCAATACCAAGGAAGAGGAAGACGATCCGTATGAGTCGTCGCAGATCACGTCCGTGATTGCGAACCCGACGGGCATCTACGGCGTGTATTCCTACCGGGAAGTGTTTGTTTTCGATCGGTTCTGGGGGATTGGCTCGGGGCGCAACTTCGCGCTCGGCGCCATGTACGCCCTCTACGACCAGGATCTGAGCGCACGCGCCATCGCCGAAGCGGGCGTGAGGGCGGGCGCCGAGTTCGACAAGAGTTCGGCCGGCCCGTTTCAGGTGCATGCGTTTCCGATCGATACCACCATCAAGTCATAAATGCGACAGGGAGACCCCGCATGAGTCTCATTGAAGTCAAGGTGCCGGATATCGGCGCAGAGGGCGTGGACGTCATCGAAGTGATGATCAAGCCCGGCGACAGGATCGCCAAGGAAGCGTCACTCATCACGCTCGAATCGGACAAGGCCTCCATGGAGGTGCCGTCCGAAGTGTCCGGCACGGTCAAGGAAGTCAGGATCAAGGTCGGCGACAAGGCTAGCGAAGGCACGGTGATCGCGCTGGTCGAAGCCGACGACGCTGGCGCCGCCAAGGTCGCCGCGCCTGCTGCGGCCCCGTCGGCCCCGGCCGCCGCCCCCGCGGCGAGCTCGGCCGCGCCCGTAGATCCGCCGAGCGCCCCGGCCCCGGCCGCCGCCACGCACAGCGGTGGTGCGGACATCGAGTGCGACGTGGTCGTGCTCGGCGCGGGCCCCGGCGGCTACTCCGCAGCGTTTCGCAGCGCTGATCTCGGCCGCAAGACGGTGCTGGTCGAGCGTTACGCAACGCTCGGCGGCGTCTGTCTGAACGTCGGCTGCATCCCGTCGAAGGCGCTGCTGCATACCGCCGCCGTCCTCGAGGAAGCCCAGGCGCTCGGCCATCACGGCATTTCGTTCGCGAAGCCGCAGATCGATCTCGACAAGCTGCGCGCCTACAAGGAAAGCGTGGTCGGCAAGCTGACGAACGGGCTGGCCGGCATGGCGAAGATGCGCAAGGTCGAAGTGGTGCGCGGCGTGGGCGCGTTCCTCGATCCGAACCATCTCGAAGTGGTGGCCGAAGACGGGAGCAAGCGCGTGGTGAAGTTCGCGCAGGCGATCATTGCCGCCGGCTCGCAAGCCGTGAAGCTGCCGTTCCTGCCGGAAGACCCGCGCATCGTCGACTCGACCGGCGCGCTCGAACTGCGCCAGATCCCGAAGAAGATGTTGGTGATCGGCGGCGGCATCATCGGCCTGGAAATGGCAACGGTCTACAGTGCGCTCGGCGCGGAGATTGACGTCGTGGAAATGCTCGACGGCCTGATGCAGGGTGCGGACCGCGATCTCGTCAAGGTCTGGGAAAAGATGAACGCCAAGCGTTTCGGCCGCGTCATGCTCAAGACGAAGACGGTGGGCGCGCAAGCGAAGGCCGACGGCATCTACGTGAGCTTCGAGGGCGAAGCCGCACCGGCCGAAGCGCAGCGCTACGATCTGGTGCTCGTCGCGGTGGGCCGCAGCCCGAACGGCAAGAAGATCGGTGCGGAGAAGGCCGGCGTGGCGGTGAGCGAGCGCGGCTTCATCGCGGTCGACAAGCAGATGCGCACGAATGTACCGAACATCTTCGCGATCGGCGACATCGTCGGTCAGCCGATGCTCGCGCACAAGGCCGTGCATGAAGCCCATGTGGCGGCGGAAGCGGCAAACGGCGAGAAGGCATACTTCGACGCCATCCAGATTCCTTCGGTGGCCTACACCGATCCGGAAGTGGCCTGGGCGGGCAAGACCGAAGACCAGTTGAAGGCCGAAGGCGTGAAGTACGGCAAGGCCGTGTTCCCGTGGGCGGCGTCGGGCCGCGCCATTGCTAATGGTCGTGACGAGGGCTTCACCAAGGTGCTGTTCGACGAACAGACGCATCGCATCCTCGGCGGCGCTATCGTCGGCACGCACGCGGGCGACCTCATCGGCGAACTGTGCCTGGCCGTCGAAATGGGCGCGGATGCGGTCGATATCGGCAAGACGATTCACCCGCACCCCACGCTGGCCGAATCGGTCGGTATGGCCGCGGAAATCTACGAAGGCGTCTGTACCGACGTCCCGCCCGCGCGCAAGAAGTAATCGCTCTCCGGCGGCATGCGCGCCGCGGCGCAAGCCGGCGGCGGCGCTGCCGAGACAAGAAAACCGTCGTCCTTTTCGGGATGGCGGTTTTTTTGTGCCGGATGGCGGCTTTTCCTGTGGCGCCTCCGTGCCACTTCCGTACCGCTTCCGTACCATTCTGGAGGGGGCGGACAGAGCGTGGACCGCTCTCGCGGCTCGGGCAAAGAAAAACCCGGCTCGGGCCGGGTTTAAAGGGTACCTGCGGTACCGAGGAGACAACTGGGTGTCGCTGCATCCGCCTGGGGTGCAACGACGGTATTTCAGGCGTTCCTCGTCAATTCACGTCAGACGCGGTGGATTACTTCTTGGCGCTGGCGGCACGCGAAGCCTGTGCGGCAGCCTTCGAGGCGACGTTGGTTGCCGCGGCGAAGTTCGTTTCGGCGATTTCCACGGCTTGCTTGGTGGCCTTTTGCACGCTGTCGAAAGCGCTGTTGGCGGCCGACAGGGCCGACTTGGCGAGCGCGACGGCGGATTCCGAACCGGCCGGGGCGTTCTTGGCCAGGTTGTCGAACAGCGCCTGCACGTTCTGCGAGCTTTCGGCGAGCTTGGCTTCGGCCACCTTGGTCACTTCGGCTTGCGTCGACGAAGCGATCTCATACAGGTGGCGGCCATACGCGAGCGCCTTCTCGGCAGCCGGTTGAACCAGGTTCGCCTGCAGCGCGAGCAGTTCCTGAGCGTCCTTCACGGCAAAAGCCTTCTGGGCGGTGGAGGCCGACTCGGCCAGCGATGCCTTCACGGCTTGCAGATTCAGCTCGACGAGCTTTTCCACGCCTTCGAATGCCTTGTTGGTCAGGCCGAACAGGGTTTCGAGGTTGGCCTTGTGCGCGGCGGCGAGTTGTTCGGGGGTCAGAAACGACATGGCGTTCTCCTATGGTGTCATACACAGCGTATCGACCCACTCCGTGTTCGCTTGTCGGTTCTCACCTTGTGCCGGTGAAAACACGGTTGGGGCCTCTCATTGGGGTGCGATCTCTTTTTGTGCATCGCACAATCGCAAGTGTAGAGAATTTTTTGGCGGTGTCAAGTTGTTTTTGTGCGTTGCACAAATTCAATAAAAACTTAAAAAATCAAAAGCTTGGGATCCCGTCATGGGAGCCGTCCGTCGCGGCGCGGCGAACGTGGTGGCCCTCGTGGAAATCCAGGATTGGTGCGGCTTTGCACCGCTCGGGGGCCCGGCGAAGCGAGAGCGGCGATGGTACTATCGTCCCGTTCCGGTACCGGTCGGATGGGAAATGCGACGGCGGCGCGGCGTTGTTTCTTGCACGCGTTGCGCGTCACGCCGCTCGGTGCCGATGCCGACCCCGGTCCCTCTCTTTCCCTTGCCCGCGGCACTTGCCGGGCACTCGCGTCGATGCAAGCGTTCTACAGCGATCACTTCGTCCTGCCGTTGCCGCCCGGGCACCGGTTTCCCATGCAGAAATACGCCCGGTTGCGAGAGCGCGTGGCCGGCGAGTTGCCGCACGTCGCGTTGACCGAAGCGCTGCCGGCGGACGACGGGATGCTCGGACGCGTCCATGCGCACGACTACGTTGTGCGCGTGAGTACGGGAGCGTTGAATCCGAAAGAGCAGCGCGAGATCGGTTTTCCGTGGTCGCCGCAGATGGTCGAGCGCTCACGGCGCTCCGCCGGCGCGACGCTCGCCGCTTGCCGGGCTGCGCTCGCGCAGGGGGTGGCCGTCAATCTCGCGGGCGGTACGCATCACGCTTACGCCGATCGGGGCGAAGGGTTTTGCGTGTTCAACGATGCGGCCGTCGCCGCGCGCGCGGTACAGGCCGACCTTGGCGCCGGCACGCGGGTCGCGATCATTGATCTGGATGTGCATCAGGGCAACGGCACGGCCGCCATCTTCGAGCATGACCCGAGCGTGTTTACGTTGTCGTTGCACGGCGAACACAACTATCCGTTCCGCAAGGCGCGTAGCGATCTGGATGTGGCGTTGCCCGACGGATGCGGCGATGACGACTATCTGGTCGCGCTCGGACACGCGCTTACCGACTTGTTTGCGCAGTTCACGCCCACGCTCGCCATCTACCTCGCCGGTGCAGACCCGTTGGAGAACGATCGGCTCGGCCGCCTCGCGCTCACCCACGACGGCTTGCTCGCACGCGACCGCAGCGTGCTTACCGCCTGCGCCGAGCGGGGGGTGCCGGTTGCCATCGCCATGGCGGGCGGGTATGGACGCGACATCGAGCAAACGGTCGCGGCGCACTTTGGAACGGTTCGGCTGGCCAGCCAGTTCCATCGGTCCGGCCGCCGGTTCCATCGCCCGCCGTCGGCGCAGCCGACGAGTTCGCCGCCGCCGTCGACCATGTCGGGTCCCGCCCGACCGGCCCATTCCGCCCAACAGGGGGACGTATTCGTATGAGCGACCGTCCGACGACGTCGGCGAGCGCTTCGCGCGGCGCGGGCGGCATGGCCACGTGGAGCGCCACCATGCCCTGGTGGTTCGTGCTCATCTGGAGCACAGGGTTCATCGTGGCGAAGTACGGCATGCCGAACGCCGAACCGCTGACGTTTCTCGCGCTGCGCTTCGGCGGCACGCTGCTCGTCATGCTGCCGGTGGCGCTGCTCACCGGCACACCGTGGCCGACACGGCAGACGCAACAGGTGCGACAGGTGCGACAGGTGCGACAGGTGCGACAAATGGGGCCGGCCGCGCCGGGACCGGGCGCCGCGACCCCGCGGACGCGGGCCGACTGGCCGCTCTATGCGCATCTTGCCGTATCCGGCATTCTTATCCAGGCGGTTTATCTCGGCGGTGTGTGGGCGGCCATCAAACAAGGGGTGCCGGCGGGGCTGGCGGCGCTCATCGTCGGCATCCAGCCATTGCTGACGGCGCTCTTCGCGCGCGTGGTCGGAGAGCCGGTGTCGCGTCGTCAATGGCTTGGGTTGCTGTGCGGCTTCGCGGGGGTGGGGTTGGTCGTTGCCAACAAGGTGGGCGTGCGCGGCGTAGACGCCACGGGCGTCGCGCTGTGCGTGCTCAGTCTATTCGCGATCACCTCGGGCACGCTCTATCAGAAGCGCTTCTGCGCGCATTTCGATTTGCGTGTCGGCACGCTGGTGCAGTTCGGCGCGGCGTTCGCCGTGACGTTGCCGGCGGCTTGGGCCCTGGAAACCATGCAAGTGCGCTGGAATGCCGAAATGATCGGTGCGCTCGCATGGTCGGTTCTGGCGCTGTCGATCGGCGCAATCTCGTTGCTGTTTCTGCTGATCCGGCATGGTGCGGCCACCAAGGTCTCCAGTCTCATGTATCTGACGCCGCCGACGACGGCCGTCATGGCCTGGCTGTTGTTCGGTGAAACCTTGTCCCCATTGAGCGCGGCCGGCATGGTGGTCGCCGCGCTTGGCGTGGCGCTCGTGATCGAGCGGCGCACGGTGCCGGCCGCACCCGCGTCCTGACGCGGCGCCAGGCGCCGTTCCATCTTTGTCGTAAGCGAGATCCCATGAAGCATTCGCATCCGAGCGCGCACGCCGCGCAGCCGTTGTCCGAGGAGCAGAATCCGGTCGAAGCCGCGAGCCCCGGGGAAAGTCCGCATCTGGCCGCTGTCAACGGCAACCCCGACCTGCGCGTGGAATATGTGGACGAGGCAATCCGCAGCCGTCGCTCGATTCGCGCTTACCTGCCAACGCCGGTGCCGCAAGACACCGTCGCAGAGATTCTTTCGGTGGCTTCGCGCGCGCCGTCAGGCAGCAACATCCAGCCGTGGCAGACCTATGTGCTGACCGGCGACGCACTGCACCGTCTGACGTCGCGACTGCTCGACGCCTTCAACGACCCGGCGCAACGTCTGATGCATCAGGAGGAGTACGCCTACTATCCGCGCGAGTGGACTGAGCCTTATCAGGCGCGGCGCCGCAAGGTGGGTTGGGACTTGTACGGGTTGCTGGGCATCGGTCGCGCGGACAAGGACCGCATGCATGGGCAACATGCGCGCAACTTCCGGTTCTTCGACGCGCCGGTCGGCATGATCTTCACGATCGACCGGCATCTCGAGCTGGGCAGTTGGCTGGACTACGGCATGTTCCTGCAAAGCGTCATGGTGGCGGCGCGGGCACGCGGGCTCGATACGTGCCCGCAGGCGGCATTCGCGACGTTCCATCGGATCATTGCCGAGCAGCTGCACCTGCCGGAAGCGCGGATGGTGGTCTGCGGTATGGCGCTGGGTTACGCGGACCCTGACGCGGTGGAAAACCGACTCGTCACCGAGCGCGCGCCCCTGCAGGAATGGGCGCACTTCTTGAACTGACGGATCTCGGTGAGTTGGCGTTATTTTGCAAAACTTGGCGGATGTGCATTTTCAGGCGTTGCGTTGCACAAAACTGCCAGATGCCAGTTTAAGTATTTCAGCTAAGTCATTCATATTGCTTATTTTTTCGGAAGTTACTAAACTTCTCCCAAACTCGTTGCCCGCCAACCTTACGCTACCCCCAATCTATGTACGCGATCACCGCCCTTGCGCGTCTGTGCCGCTCCCGCCTCTGGGGTGCTGCCGTCGTGGCGATTTCGCTCGCCGCCGGCACCCCGGCCATCGTCCACGCTGCCGGTAAAGCGAGCGAATGCTCGCCGAAGACGGCCAAGACGGCAGCCCAGAAGCGCGCGTGCGCCAACACCCAATCCGCTTCCGCGTCGAAGGCGGGCGCCAAACGCGCCGTCGCGACCACGGCGTCTCGCGAGACGCGCGGCGCGAAGGCCGGTACCAAGGTCCGCAAGCTTGCCGCCGTCGACGACGATGGACCTGCCGCCAAGCGCGTTGCCGTCAAACGCGTCGTCTACAAGAACGGCAAGCGCCGTGTCGTGACGTCGTATCGCACCGTCAATTTCGCGCCGCAGGCGCCGGAGCGTCTGTCGACCGGCCGCGCGTTCGGTCTGCATGAAACGCCGGACGCGCTCGCGCTGCGCTCGTCGGTGGCCTATGTGGTGGACGAGCGCACCGGTGAGTCACTGTTCGACAAGAACTCGCAAGCGGTGCTGCCGATTGCCTCGATCTCGAAGTTGATGACCGCCATGGTCGCCCTCGATGCCGGCATTCCGATGACGGACATGATGGAAGTCACCGACGAGGATCGCGATTACGAGAAGGGCACGGGTTCGCGCCTGTCGGTGGGCTCGCGTCTGTCGCGCGAGGACATGCTGCACATCGCGCTGATGTCGTCGGAGAATCGCGCGGCTGCCGCACTTTCGCGCTACTTCCCGGGCGGCCGTCCGGCGTTCGTCGCGGCGATGAACCGCAAGGCCAAGCTGCTCGGCATGAACGACACGCACTTCAACGACCCGACGGGCCTGTCGAGCCAGAACGTGTCGAGCGCGCGTGACCTCGTGAAGATGGTCAAGGCGGCTTATCAATACCCGCTGATTCGTCGTTTCTCGACGGACAGCAATTACGACGTCAACACGGGACGCCGGGAACTGCATTATGTGAGCACGAATCACCTGATCGGTCACCCGGGCTGGGAAATCGGTCTGCAGAAGACGGGCTACATCAACGAAGCCGGGCAGTGTCTGGTGATGCAGGCCAACGTCGACGGCCGCCCGGTGATCATGATTCTGCTGGATTCGACCGGCAAGTATTCGCGCTTCGCCGACGCCACGCGCGTTCGCAAGTGGTTGCTCGAAGGCGGCGGTGCGACGCCGCAACGCACGGCCGGCACGGCGCCCACCGCGCAGGTGGCCACCAACAGCGAGCACGCGCTGTAGTAATCGGACTCATCGTCCCGGGCGCCGACAGGCGCCGCGTACACCGCGCGCAGTAAAAGCAAAGGCGCTCCCGAGGGAGCGCCTTTCGTTTTGTGCGGTTCTGCGCGCCGCGTATCGCTATCGCTGGCGCTGGCTTACTCGGTGGTCGCGGCCTGAGGCGTTGCGCCGCCCGCGTCGGGATTCGGCGCCTGGAAGCCGAGCGACGCCGAAATCTGCAGCGCCGTCTCGTTCAGGTTCGCAAGCCATGCGTCCTGCAGACGGTCCGCCGGTGCCGACAACGACAATCCCGCCACGAGCTTGCCGCTGTCGTCGTAGATCCCCGCAGCGATGCAACGCACACCCAACTCCAGTTCCTCGTTGTCGCGCGCGTAGCCCGACTTGCGCACATGGCTCAGCTCGCGCTCGAGCTTTTGCAAATCGGTGATGCTGTTGCGCGTATGACCGGACAGCCCGGTGCGCGTGGCGTATGCCCGCACGCGTGCCGCCTCGTCCGCGGCGAGGAACAGCTTGCCGACGGATGTCAGATGCAACGGTGCGTGGCCGCCGATGGCGCGCACGACCTGCATGCCCGAGCGCTCGCTGTAGGCGCGCTCGATATACACGATTTCGTCGCCCTGGCGTACCGACAGATTGACTGTCTGACCGGTGATGCGGTGCAGCCCGCGCATGGGGGTGAGCGCCGCGTCGCGCACCGACAGACGCGCCTTGACGAGGTTGCCGAGCTCTAGCAGGCGCATGCCCAGCCGATACGTGCCGGGATCGCAACGGTCGACGAAGCGGCACGCCACCATGTCGTTCAGGATGCGGTGGGCAGTGGACGGGTGAAGTTCGGTAGCTTGCGCCAGATCCTTGAGGCTGACCGGATCGGCATGCGCGGCGAGGGCATCGAGCAGACGCATCATGCGCTCGATTACCTGAATGGACGTGCGCGACTCCGCGCCTTGACTGCTTTCGTCTTTCATGAGGTAGGGCCGAGTTTCGTATAGGGATGATTCTATATCATATTGTGAAAAATTCGCAGGGCTTGGCGTAGAAGAATCCTGCGAAAAACGCAGTTGCGACGCCCGGTTGCCGCATGCTGCGTGTCCCCATCGCCGACCTCCTGCCCCAGCGTGACGGGTTGCATCGATGCCGTGACAGGAATCCAAAGTGCGCCGTCGATCGCGTCGTTAGCATGACCCTCTTTTCCGTAACGGTGTCGGGCCCCGTCGGCGTGCGCGGGGCGCCCGGCATCAAAAAGGAGATGGACGGATGCACAACGAATACATGGGATACCTGGGCTACCCGGATTGGCCGATGGACATGAATCCGTGGTTCGCGCCGGCAGGGGTCTATGAGAAGGGCGCTTCCATCGCGGAGAAGCGGGCCGAGATCGCCGCACAGCTCAAGCACCTTCGGAACACGTGCAAGGCGCTGAATCTGAGCACGTACTCCATCGAAAGGCTCACGGCGAGATTCGAAAAGTCGTTCGACAAGGCGACTGCCGGCTACTGGCGCGGCGGCCTTCGCGACCCGTTTTGGCGCTGTCTTGCGACGCCCGGCCGGCCCGGCGTCTTCTGTTCGATGGTCGGCGATCAACTGGACGAGCAATGCGCCGAGTTGCTTACGCCCTCCGCGCGGCGATTCCTGAAAGTACTGACGGCATTCGGCGAAGCGCTGGAGTACGAACGCGAGATGCTGGCGCGCTACGAGACGGTGCTCAAGGGCGCCCGCGCGTTATCGCGCGACGAACCGTATGTGAGTCCGGAAGGAAGATGGCAGACGCTCGATCGGGCCAAGCGCCGATGCATGACGCTGCGCGACGAGACGGCGCCTTTGCTCGAGCAGATGCGGCGAACGATCGATCGGGCGTTCGAGAGCGTCCGGCCGGACAAGAAGCGCCATGGCACGCGCGAGGCGATCACCGGCGGCGTTTATGCAGTCGCCGCGGTGGTGGCTGCCGTTGCGTTGCTGGTAGCGTCGGCGGCGGTGGCGATCGTGGGTTTTGCCGTCACCGTGCTGATTCGGTGCGTAAGCCTGGGAAGTATCCGGGGATTCGACCGAGAAAAGGGGTGGAAGGCCGTAGAGGACCTTCTGAATCACACCAAGGAGTTCATCAACAGCGAGGAGCACAGCATGTACTCGAACATCCACAGCATTGCCACATGGGAGCAGGCCGAGCAGCAGTCGCTGGCCTGGCAGCAGGGGCAGGAGGCCCTGAGGCTGGCTCGGGAGAGCCGCAGTCAGGGCGAGAAAACGCTGGAACTGGTGCACGCGCTCCAGGCCCAGGTGCAGGCGACGGCGGACTCGGTGAGTGCGCTCGATGCGCGTATGTCGGCGCGCATGTCGAACCTGGAGGAGAAGACCGACGACATGGCGGTCGACCTGAAGCGCGTGCTGAACCTGCTGTCGCTCGAGGCCACCTCGCGCACGTGGGCGCGGCCAAGCTCGCGCGGGGCACGGGCCGATGCCGAGGCAGGGGCGGCGGCCGAGAGCGGGGCCGAGACCAGGGCGGGGGGGCAAGCAGGCAAGCAAGAGGCCAAGCAGGAGGCCGGGGCGGAGGCGGCCGCCGCCGGCGTCCCCGAACAGGCGCGCCGCGCACCCATGGAGCGGGCCGAATCATTGGAGACTTACCGGCATCCCCGCAGGGGAACGCTGCTGCCGTAACGGATCGTCCACGCGCTCCGGGAATCCACGCTGGGCCAGTACGGCCCAGCGACTTATAATGGCCCATTATTCCCGAAAAGAGGATTTCCCCAATGCGCGTCGGACTCTTTGTCACGTGTCTGATCGACCTGATGCGTCCGGAGATCGGTTTCTCGACGCTCAAGCTGCTGGAGACGGCCGGCTGTGAGGTTGTGATTCCGGATTCACAAACCTGTTGCGGGCAGCCGGGTTACAACTCCGGCGAACGGGCCATTGCCCGCGATCTCGCCCAGAAATTTCTCGATGAATTCGAATCGTTCGACTATGTCGTCGTGCCGTCGGGCTCGTGCGGCGGCATGGTCAAGGCGCACTATGGCGACCTCTTCGCCGACGATCCCGAACTCATGGGCCGCTACGAGCGTTTGCGTCCGCGCGTGTACGAACTCACCGACTTCCTCGTCAACGTGCTGCACGTGCAGGCGGTGCCGGGTGACTACAACGGCGAGGTGACGTACCACGATTCATGCTCAGGCCTGCGCGAGCTTGGCGTCAAGTCGCAGCCGCGAGCGCTGCTCGCGAAGATGCCCGGCGTGAAGCTGACCGAGATGAAGGACTGCCAGGCGTGCTGCGGCTTCGGCGGCACTTTCTCGCTCAAGTACGGCGACATCTCGACGGCCATCGTCGACGAGAAATGCGCCAATATCGCCGCGAGCGGTGCGCCTGCCGTCGTGCTGGGCGACCTGGGCTGCATGCTCAACATCGAAGGGCGTCTGCGCCGCACCGGCGACACGAAAACGCGCGTGCTGCATATCGCGCAGGTGCTCGCCGGCGATGCCTGATCTCGCGGCCATCTCCCCGCTCAACACGTCCGTGCGCGCCACGCCGCCTGCTGCGGCGCGCGCCGGGCGCCATCACCTCACGTGAGTCGCGATGCAAGTTCAATCGATGCAATTCAAGGCGCGCGCCGGGCAGAAGCTTGCCGACCAGCGCCTGCAGGCCAACCTCAAGAAGCTCTCGACCAAGTTCGTGACCGCACGCGCGCTCGCCATGGACGAGATCGATTTCGAGGCGACGCGCGAGGCGCTCAAGGCGCGGCGCAATCGCGGCCTCGAGACCCTCGACGTCTGGCTGGAGATCTTCGAGCGCGAGGCCACGCGTCGCGGCGCGACAGTACTGTTCGCGGAGTCGACGCAGGACGCCGCACGCCTGATCGCGGAGATCGCACGCAAGCACGACGTCAAGAAAGTCATCAAGTCGAAGTCGATGGTCACCGAGGAGCTGCAGCTCAACAAGGTGCTCGCCGACATGGGCGTGCAGTCGGTCGAGACGGATCTGGGCGAGTACATCCTGCAGATCAACGATAACGAGCCGCCCTCGCACATCATTGCGCCGGTCGTGCACAAGGACAAGGACGAGGTCGCCGACCTGTTTGCGCGCGTGCACCAAAAGCCGCGTCTCGACGAGATTCCCGCCATGACGCGCGAGGCGCGCGAGATGCTGCGCCCGCAGTTTCTGTCGGCCGACATGGGCGTGACAGGCGGTAACTTCCTCGTGGCCGAGACCGGTTCGGTGGCGGTGGTGACCAACGAGGGCAACGAAGGCATGTGTACGATCATGCCGCGCGTACACGTGGCGGTGACGGGCATCGAGAAGGTGCTGCCCACGCTGGAGGATCTCGCGACGGCCATGCGCTTGCTGCCGCGCTCGGCGACCGGGCAGGGCACGTCGAACTACTTCTCGCTGCTCACCGGCACGCGTGCCGAGGGCGAGGTGGACGGCCCCGACCATATGTATTTCGTGCTGGTCGACGGCGGGCGCACTGGCCTGATCGGCGGCGCGTTCCAGGAGATGCTGCGCTGCATTCGCTGCGGCGCGTGCATGAATCACTGCCCGGTGTATCAGAAGATCGGTGGCCACGCGTATGGCTGGGTATATCCGGGGCCGATGGGCTCGGTGCTCACGCCGAGCTACGTGGGGCTGGAAAAGACGCTCGATCTGCCCCAGGCGGCCACGATGTGCGGCGAATGCAACCGCGTCTGCCCGGTGGGTATCCCGATTTCGGACCTGCTGCGCAAGCTGCGCGAGCGTCAGGTCGACCGCGGGCTGCGTCCGTGGCAGGAGCGGGCGGCCCTGGCGGCGTGGGCGTTTGCGGCGCGGCGCCCGCGTCTCTACTCGGCGCTCTCCGGGCTTGGCACGCGCGTGCTTAAGTGGATGGGGCGCGAGCGAGGCAGTATCTCGAAGCTGCCTTTCGGCGGCGGTTGGACCGACACGCGCGAGATGCCGGCCCCGAGCGGCAAGACGTTCCGCGCCATGTATCGCGAGCGTCGCGCGCCGCGCTGAGCGTCGGGATCGCGATGGGCGCTCGTCCTGGGCGCGCGCGTATTGCCGGCGTTCCGGCGTTCCGGTGTTCCGGCGTTGTATCGGCAGAAGCCGGCCCGTGACGCGGAGCCGGCTTTTTTCATGGCGGCGCCGCGCCGGCGCTCAACTTCTTGCCGGCAGCGCGAGGCGTTTCTCGATGCGCCGCTGCAGCGCGGACAGGCCCGTGGAGAGCACCCAGTAGATGGCTGCGCACGCGAGATAAAGCGGCAGCGGCTGATACGTCGAAGCAATGACTTCCTGCGCCGAGCGCAGCAGTTCGGTGACGGTGATTACCGACACGAGCGACGTGTCCTTGATCAGGCTGATGAGACTGTTGCCAAGGCTCGGCACGGCAATGCGCAACGCTTGCGGCGCGATGACGTAGCGCAGCGTTTGCCAGTACGACAGCCCGAGACTGTACGAGGCGAGCCATTGGCCGCGCGGCATGCCCTCGAGCGCGCCGCGCATGCTCTCGGACAGATACGCGCCGACGTTCAGGCTCAACGTGAGCACGCCGGCAGGCGTCGGCTCGAGCGAGATGCCGATGCCGGGCAAGCCGTAATACACCACGAAAATCTGCACGAGCAGCGGCGTGCCGCGCATGACGCTCACATAGGCGCGGGCCACGGCGCGCAGCACGCGGATCTTGCCGATGCCCATGATCGCCACGACGATGCCGATCGCCAGGCCGAATACCATCGACATCAAGGCAAACTTGATCGTGAGCACGGTGCCTTGCAGAAGCACCGGCATGGATTGGGCGGCGAGTTCGATTGGATTCATGAGGACTGTCAGTGTTTGGCGATGAGGCAAGGGGCGGCGACCACGCCTGACGGCCTGACGTCGTGCGTCTCGTCAGCCGGCGCCGGCGCAGCCGTCATCGTACGTCATTCGCGGTGAAGCGGACGCGCCGGCAGCTTGTGCAATCTCCCGTTAATGTCCCGTTTGCGAGATGCCGCAAACGCGACGGCCGGCACCCGCGTCGTGCGCCTGGTGCCGGCCGTCGGGCCTGGAGGGATAGCGTTGCGTTGCCGGATCGGCCGAGCCGAGCCGGGTCGTGTCGACTCGATTAGCGGGCAGGCTTCGACGTGTCTTCGCCGAACCACTTCTGCGAGAGCCTGGCGAGCGAGCCGTCCTGCTTCATCTTCGTGAGGGCGTCGTCGATGGCCTTGGCGAATTCGGGGTTGCCCTTGCGGAACGGGATGCCGACCGATTCGTTGGCGCCTTGGAGTACCGCGCCCGGGCGCAGCGGCAGATTCGACGTCTTGATGAGGTAGGCCAGCATCAGGCGATCGTTGAGCGCGGCATCGATCCGTTGCGCGGCCAGGTCGCGCAGATACTCCGGCGCACCGGGATACGTGCGCACGTCGATGCCCGGCACCGACTTGGCGAGCGTGTTGTAGTTGCTGCCGAGACTCACGCCGAGCTTCTTGCCCTTGAGGTCTTCGAGCGATTTGAACTCGCGCGTGTCGTCCTTGCGCTGAATGAGCTGGGCCGCCGAGTAGACGTAGGGCTGGCTGAAGTCCACCGACTTCCTGCGCTCGTCGGTGATCGCCACCTGATTGACGATGACGTCGAACTTGCCGGCCACCAGCCCGCCGATGATGCCGCTCCACTCGGTGGTCACGAACACGGGCTTCACGCCCAGACGTTCGGCGACCGCCTTGGCCACGTCGACGTCGAAGCCGTCGAGCTGGCCGTCAGCGCCGCGATAGTTGAACGGGGGATAGGTGCCTTCGATGCCGATCTTGAGCACGCCCGCGGACTTGACCGTGCTCAGCAGGTCGGCGGCGCGCGCCGGCGAGGTGGTCACGAGCGCGGCGGCAGCCAGCGGGACGAGGCACAACGTCTTGAGCCAGTGTTTCATGGTGAGGGTGTCTCCCTGGGGAATGAGGGGCGCGTGACGTGCGGCGCTCAGGCCGTGCGCAACGCTTGCACGCATTCTCGCACCAGCTCGGGTCCGCGGTAAATCAGGCCGCTGTAGACCTGTACCAGACTGGCGCCGGCGTCGAGCTTGGCCTGGGCTTGCGCGCCGCTCAGGATGCCGCCCACCCCGATGATCGGCAGCGCCCCGCCCAGTTCGGCGGCAAGCGCGCGGATCACGCGATTGGACGCCTCGAACACCGGACGCCCCGACAGACCGCCCGTCTCGTTCGCATAGGGCAGCCCCGCCACCGCCTCGCGAGAGAGCGTCGTGTTGGTGGCGATGACGCCGTCGAAGCCGTGGCGTGTGAGCGTGCCCGCGATGACCTTGATCTGTTCGTCGTCGAGATCCGGGGCGATCTTCAGTGCGATCGGCACATATTTGCCGTGGCGATCGGACAGCGCACGTTGCTTGTCCTTGAGCTTGCCGAGCAGCGCGTCGAGTTCGTCGCCGCCCTGGAGCTGGCGCAGGTTCTTCGTGTTGGGCGACGAGATGTTCACCGTCACGTATGTTGCGTATGGATATACCTTCTCGAGGCAGATGAGGTAATCGTCGACGGCGCGCTCGATCGGAGTGTCGGCGTTCTTGCCGATGTTCAGGCCGAGCGGTCCCTTGTAGCGGGCCGACTGCACGTTCTGAAGGAATTGCTCCACGCCGCCGTTGTTGAAGCCCATGCGGTTGATGATCGCTTCGGCCTGCGGCAGACGGAAGATGCGCGGCTTCGGGTTGCCCGGCTGGGGCCGCGGCGTGACGGTGCCCACTTCGACGAAGCCGAAGCCGAGGGCGGCGAGGCCGTCGATGCAACTGCCGTCCTTGTCCAGGCCGGCGGCCAGGCCGACCGGGTTCGGAAAACGAATGCCCATGACCGTGCGCGGATCTTCGGGGAGCGTCTGGCCGGCGAGTCCGGCCAAGCCGAGCGAGGCGGCGCCGCGTAGCGTGGCCAACGTCAGATGGTGAGCCTGTTCGGCGTCGAGACAGAACAGGGCGCGACGGGCCAAAGGATAGAGAGGCGCAAGCACGATGTCAGGTTCGGCGGAATCGGAAAGTCGCCATTTTACCGGGATACGGGTCGCAGAGCGCATCTTTTTCTACGCTCTGCGTACTTCTTTCCCCCATAACTTCAGGCGTGCTATGAACGCGGTGCGCACTGCGGCACTGATGGCACCCGTGGCACCCATGGCAGTGATGGCACTGGTGGTGCTTGGCGGCCCCGCCCGGCGCGGACGCAGTCAGCCGCCGGCCGCGTCGAGCAGGTGTTCGGGCATGTCCTGCCACTGGCCGTCGACCAGCCCTTGCAGCGGGCGGAAGTTCGCCTTGTAGACCATCTTGCGGCTCGCCTGAATCCAGTAGCCGAGGTAGACGTGCGGCAGCCCGAGGGCGCGCGCCTGTTCGATCTGCCAGAGAATGTTGTACGTGCCGTAGGACGCGCCTTCGACGTCCGGATCGAAGAATGTATACACCGACGACAGCCCGTCGCTCAGGATGTCGACCATGCTGATCATGCGCAGCGTGCCCGCACCCTGGTGGCCGGGCGGCTCGCGGAATTCGACCAGACGCGAGTTCACGCGGCTTTGCAGCAGGAACTGCTCGTATTGCTCGCGACTGTCATGGTCCATGCCGCCGCCGGCATGGCGGCGCGACTGGTAGCGCATGTACAGCTGGTAGTGCTCTTCCGTGTAGTGCAGGCCGGAGACGTTGACCGCGAGCGTGGCGTGGCGTCGCCAGATGCGTCGCTGGGTGCGGTTTGCAGCGAAGCGCGCGACCGGCACGCGCACGGGGACGCAGGCGCGGCAGCCGTCGCAATACGGCCGGTAGGTGAAAACGCCGCTACGGCGAAAGCCGGCGCGAACCAGCTCGCTGTAGACGTCGGAGTTGATCAGGTGGCTGGGCGTGGCGACCTGCGAGCGCGCCGTGTGATTGTCGAGATAGCTGCAGGGGTAGGGCGCTGTTGCGTAGAACTGAAGGGCGGACAGCGGGGAGAGCGGCAGTTCGTTCGGATGGGTCACTGCGAAACCTCGTGAGCCTTGTCTGCTGCGTTACCGTAGGCCAGTGCGCCCAGAATCTGTTTGTCCAGACGCCAGACCGGTGCCGGTGCCATGACCGCCGTCTGCACGTGTGCGACAAACGCGTGGCGGGGAATTTCGCCGCCGCCGAGCGACGCCAGATGGGCAGTGCTTTGCTGGCAGTCTATCACCTCTATTGCGTATGTGCGTGCAAACGCGACGAGCGCCGCGAGGGCGATCTTCGAGGCGTCGTTGCGTCTGGCGAACATCGATTCGCCGTAGAACATGCGGCCGAGCGACACACCGTACAGGCCGCCGACGCGCTCGCCTTCGTAGAACGTCTCCACGCTGTGCGCGAGGCCGGCGTCGTGCAGCGCGCGGTAAGCGCTCATGATGGCCGGGGTGATCCAGGTGCCGTCCTGACCGCGTCGCGGTGCTTCGGCGCACGCGCGCATGACGGCCGCGAAGTCGTCATCGAGACGGACTTCCCAGGCGTCCTCGCGCAGCACGCGGCGCAGCAGCTTGCGAAAGTTGTGGCTGACGACGAAGTTCTCGGGGCGCAGCACCATGCGCGGGTCGGGACTCCACCAGAGCACTGGCTGGCCCTGCGAATACCACGGGAAGATGCCGCGGCGGTAGGCGGCGAGCAGGCGTTGCGGCGAGAGATCGAGCCCGGCGGCGAGCAGGCCCGGGGCGTCGCTCGACGCATCGAGCGCCTCGTCGACCGGAGGGAAGGGATCGTTTGCTTCGAGCCAGACGACCATGACGACGTTAACCTGCGGAGCGAGCGAATCGGTGGACGGCGGCCGGACCTGTGCGCAATGGAGTGGCGGCGCGCTCAGACACGCAGCATCGGCGTGAGGATGTCTTCGGTGTGCGCGGTGTTGACCGGCAGGCCCGGCACCGGTGCACCCGGCAGCGCGGTGTCGTCGGCGACCGGTTCCAGATGCACGCCGAAAGCGCCGGCGCGGCGATCCTCGAAGAAAAAGCGCAGCGTCTTGGCCACGGTCGGGAAGGCGATGTCCTCCCAGGGAATGTCGTCTTCCGAGAACAGGGCGACCTCCAGGCTTTCCTCGCCGGCGGCAAATTGCGGCTCGCGCATTTGTGCCAGATAGAAGATATGGACCTGATTGACGTGCGGGACGTTGAGCAGCGAGAACAGGGCGCCGACTTCCACGACGGCGCCGGCTTCTTCGAGCGTCTCTCGCGCGGCGGCCTGCGCCGTCGTCTCCCCGATTTCCATGAAGCCCGCCGGCAGCGTCCAGTACCCCAGGCGCGGCTCGATCGCGCGCTTGCACAGCAGCACCTGATCGCCCCACACGGGCACCGTGCCGAGCACGTTGCGCGGGTTCTGATAGTGGATGGTGCCGCAATGGGTGCAGACATGCCGCTCGCGGTTGTCGCCGGGCGGAATGCGCAGCTCGACCGGATGGCCGCAGGCGGAGCAGAATTGGATGGGAGGACGTCGGTTCATGGTTGCTGCGAGTGTATCATCGGCGGCGCACGCTGTGCGGCGCGGCGGCCGACGTCGCGGGATAACCCGTGTTGCGGAGCAGCGCGCCGAGCGTGCCGCAGCCTTCGGCGGACGCAGCGACGATATTCTGCCCTTCTTGTTGCACTGCGATGGCAATTGTCATATAATCTTATTCTTCAGACGCGGGGTGGAGCAGTCTGGCAGCTCGTCGGGCTCATAACCCGAAGGTCACAGGTTCAAATCCTGTCCCCGCAACCAAATTCGAAAGCCTGATTTCCGCGCGAAATCAGGCTTTTTGCGTTCTGGCGTCGCCATGTGCCGATGTTGTCCGAACGCCAATTGTATCGACGATGCCTGGTCAGACACTGCCATGTCAGGCATTTGGGGCGATGTTGCGCTGCGGGCGGTTCCGAACTCGACGGGCAGGGGCGGCCGTCCCCGCTCCTGCATATGCAGCTCGCTAGCGTGAAGACGGCATCAGACGCTGCTTGATTCTGGCGCCGAAGACGTTCACGGCGAGGCCGGACATGACGAGCACGGCGCCCGCGATCTGGGGCGCGGCGAGCTTTTCGTCGAGCAGCAGCGCGGCCGAAGCGAGGCCGATGATCGGTACGAGCAGCGAGAACGGTGCGACCTGACTGGCCGGATAGCGCGTCATGAGACGCCCCCAGAGCGAGTAGCCGACGAGCGTGGCGACGAAGGCGAGGTACGCGATCGCAAACACCGAGGCCGCCGAGATGTGCGCGAGCGAATCCGCAATCTGCTGCGGTCCTTCGAACCCGTAGGACAGCAGGGCGAAGGGGATGGGCGGAACCAGGCTCGCCCACACCACGAGGCCGACCAGATCGACGTTGCCGATTTTCTTGGTGACGATGTTGCCGGTTGCCCAGCTCAGCGATGCGCACAGTGTGAGCACGAAGCCGAGCAGCGTCATGGCGCCGCCGCCCTGGGCACCGATGACCGCAAGGCCCGCTGCGGCGATCAGCAAGCCGGCGACGTTCTGCGCGCGAAAGCGCTCGCCGAGGCAGAGCACGGCAAGCCCGAGCGTGAAGAATGCTTGTGCCTGCAGCACGAGCGAAGCGAGGCCGGCGGGCATGCCCACGTACATCGCGGTAAACAACAGGGCGAATTGTCCGAAGGAAATCGTGGCGCCGTAGGCGATCAGCCATTTCCAGGGCACTTGCGGACGCCTGACGAAGAAGACGGCCGGAAAGGCAGCCAGCAGGAAACGCAGCGCGCCGAGCAGCATGGGCGGCACGCCATGCAGGCCGACCTTGATCACGACGAAGTTCACGCCCCAGGCGAGTACGACGACGAGTGCCTGTAACAGATCCTTCGGTGCCATGCGGCCTCTCCTTGCGCTGCGTTGTTCGTCAGCTTGTCGTTTGGGGAAAGGCGAAAGTGTACTCCTGGCGCGTGAACGTGTCGTGCGAAGAATCCACGCGCTCGCCGCATGGGGCCCCGTGCCGCTTCGTGCGCGCTTGGTCGTCCGATCGCCGTACTCGCCGTACTCGCCGTACTCGCCGCGCCGGGGCGGTACGGCGGGCGCATGACGTATACTTCGTGTTTCGTTTATCAAGAGACGTCGTCTTGCTGGCGCGGGGCGGCGTTTGCTGTTGCTGAGGAATTTGCATGAACCTGCCTGCCCGCCGCGTGAGCGTGGCGCCGATGATGGATTGGACGGATTCGCACTGCCGCGTTTTCCATCGTCAGATCTCGCGCCATACGTGGCTCTACACCGAGATGGTGACGACGGGAGCGCTGCTGCACGGCGACGTGGCGCGCCATCTCGATTTCGACGCCGTGGAGCATCCCGTGGCGTTGCAGTTGGGCGGCAGCGAACCGCACGACCTGGCGCGCGCGGCAAAGCTCGGCGAGCAGTGGGGTTATGACGAGATCAACCTGAACTGCGGCTGCCCCTCCGAGCGGGTGCAGCGCGGCGCATTCGGTGCGTGCCTGATGGCCGAGCCGGAGTTGGTGGCCGACTGCGTGAAGGCAATGCGCGACGTGGTGCAGGTGCCAGTGACGGTGAAGCATCGGATCGGTATCGACGACGTGGAGTCGTTCTCGTTCGTGGAAGACTTCGTGGGCAAGATCGCGCAGGCCGGGTGTACCACGTTCATCGTGCACGCGCGCAATGCCATCCTCAAGGGCTTGAGCCCGAAGGAGAACCGCGAGATCCCGCCGCTCAAGTACGACTATGCGTATCGGTTGAAGCAGGCCTTCCCGCAACTGGAGATTCTGATCAACGGCGGCGTGAAGACGCTCGACGAAGTCGAGGCGCACTTGCGGCATGTCGATGGCGTGATGCTCGGTCGGGAGGCATACCACAACCCCTACGTGCTGGCGCAGGTCGATGCCCGTTTCTATGGCGACACGTCGCCGGTGAAGTCGCGCGAAGCCATCGAGGATGCGCTCATCGAATACGCGGCGGCGCAGGTGGAGAAGGGTCAATATCTGGGCGCGATCACGCGTCATGCGCTCGGCCTGTATCGGGGCGTGCCGGGCGCGCGCGGCTGGCGTCGCGTGTTGTCTGACCCGAAGCGGTTGAAGGCGGGGGTAGGCGCGTTCGACGAGGCGCGCGCGCAGTTGCGTGCGGGCGCGTTGTCGGCGCGTGAGGTCGAAGGTCTGACGGAGGCGACGTCGCTGACGGCGGCATGAGTGCACGAGGCGCGGCGAGCGTTCCCCGCGCGAGAAGGACGTGCCGCGCGTCGAACGCGCACCTGAGCCGAGAAATATTTTGAAGACGTGAAAAAAGTGCTTGGCAACGCGATAAAAACGTCGCTATAATCTTGCTTCTGTTCAGCAAGCAAGTCACGTTGCTGATCACGGCGGTGGCCGTAGCTCAGTTGGTAGAGTCCTGGATTGTGATTCCAGTCGTCGTGGGTTCGAGTCCCATCGGTCACCCCAAAATTCCCCTTGCCTTGTAGTTCAAAGCGTTTCTGCTTGTCCAACCGTTCCACGCAGTGAATTCGGAACGAAGATCCCAATTTCAGAATTTGAGCAGCGTTGACGACCCTCGCATCGCATCGGCCGTCGCGTCGGTGTAGTGCCGGCGGGTTTGCGTTGGCGCATGGCGCCAGGCGGGCTGCCAAAATCGGCGCTTCGCGGGCATGGTCCATGTGGGATTCGCGCATGGCTTGCCGATGTGACCAAACGGGAACAAACAAGGGCGCACCAGGGCGAGGGCCGCTGGCGTGCCGGCTTGCAACCCGTGCCTGCCGCCATGCTCGCCAGGGCCGCGGAGTGGTCGCTGGGCGACGAGATCCGAATCTGCGCTTCGGCCGTCGACATCCGCTTCGCCGCACCGAAATGAAAGCCCCGGTTTGATCCAGATCTAATTCCGTGCGCGAGAGCGAGGTGCGCTCGGCCATGCGCGGCCCATAATGAAACCGTCATGTTTTCATGACCCTGTCTTCCCGGGGTCGCCATGGTGCCCCATGCATCCCGGATTTGAACCCGCCTGCCTCAGGCGGGCTTTTTTTCGCTTCCTCCGGCGCTCTACGCTCTACCTCTTCGCCTTTCCCCCGCTTCGCGACTTAGCGACTTAGCCCCTTATTCCCTTAGCCCCTTATTCCCTTAGTCCTTCATCGCGCTCCTCCCCCCTCCGTCATCTTGCTGCCCTGCGCCGCGGCGCACCGTCGGCGCCGCGATGTGACTCATCGAATTCGAACGTGCTAGCATTTTTGGCAACACCGGGTGTTTTGACGATCGACACGTCGTGGAGATGGCAATGGATCCCTTTGTGCATGGTGGTCTCGGGCTCGTTGGCAACGATGGCGGGTTCGTGCGCTTTTACCTCAACGTCGACGGCAAGGTCTGGACGTGCCAGATCTCGCGCAACGCGCTCAACCGTCTCGCTGGCGCCGACGCCGCCGGCGATGCGCTCTTCGATCAGTTCATGGAGCACGAGGACGACATCGTCGAGCGTGCCGCCAGGGTCATCGCCGCCGGCGCCGCGAGCGAACCGATCGAGATCGACGACGTTTCGTAGGCCGGTCGGGCGCAACCCGGTTTCCGCACTTTCGCCGAACGGAGTCCGTCATGAGCTACGCATCGCATGAGCAGGTCTATGAGTACCGCGCCGGTTACCAAATCCGTGTCCGCGCGTTTCAGAACGAGTACGCCGGGCCTTGGGACTATCTGGTGCAGGTGATCCGACACGGCAAACCGGAGGGCCCCGAAGTCCGCTCTCCGGACGGACACCGCGACAATCGCGTCGACGCCGAGATGGCAGGGCGCAAGGCCGGCGAGCGTATCGTCGACGAACTGCTCGGCGACGGCGACGCCTGACGCATCGGTCCGGCAGCGCCGGCATAGCCCGACGCGCAGCCGGCCGCATAACACGCCTTGGTGAGCGCCCCGGTGAGCGCCTCGGTGCGCGCCTCGGTGCGCCCCAGCGAGCGCGTCGACCGCTACCGGCGCCCGTTACCGGCGCCCGTTACCGCGTCGCGCTCACGTCTACGGCGCGCCAGCGCCCGTCCTGCGACACGGCGGCGCGACCGTCCTCCACCAGTTTGTCCAGATGCGCGCGCAGCGAGCGACGCGCCACCGCATGCCGCGCCGCCGGCACATCCGCATAGACGGCCGGCGTGAGGGCGTCGAGCGTTGCCGGGCCGAGTTGCCCTAGCGCGTCGAGCGTGCGCGCTTCGCGGGCCAATCGGTGCGTGATCAGTTGCCCGATGCGCTGCGCGGGGCGATCCATCACAAAGCCGTGCCCGGGCGCGAGCCACTCGGGTTCGAGCGAGGCCAGCCTTTGCAGCGACGCCAGGTACGTCGCCATATGGCCGTCGGGCGGATTGATGACCACCGTCGAGCCCTGCATGACGTGGTCGCCGGTGAAGACGAGTCTGGCGTCCTCCAGCGCATAGCAAAGATGGTTCGACGCGTGTCCGGGCGTATGGATGGCGCGCAGCACGCGTCCGTCGGGCAGCACGACGGTGTCGCCGTCAGCGAGTTCGACGTCGGGCGAGAACGCGGTGTCCTGCCCGACGTCATGACGTGCCGCCATGCCGTAGGTGCGCGCGCCCGTGCGGGCCCGGAGCCGCGCCGCCCCCGGCGAATGATCGCGATGCGTGTGCGTTACCAGTATCTGGCGAATCTCGCCCGGCGCGGCTCGCACGATCGCGTCGATGTGCGCCGGGTCGTCAGGACCGGGATCGATTACCGCCCAACCGTTCTGCGGCCCGCCGCCGACGAGATAAGTGTTCGTCCCGGGCCCGGTCATCATGCCGGGATTCGGTGCGGTGAGCCGCAGCACGCCGGGCATCAGCGTCACCACGCGCCCCGGCACGATGTCGTAGCTGCCGCCGCCGCGCTCGTCGGGATCGGTCAGCGTCAGTTCTGCCCACGCCGGCTCGTCGGGCGTGATTGGCCAGCGTCCGCGCCTGCCGTTCGCGAGCCGCGGCTGCACGCGCGGCACGTCGACGAGTGCGCCGGCGGCGGCCATTGCCAACTCGACGGTGTCCATGCCCGTGAGCCACTGGAGCAACTTGCGCGTCGGCGGCAACAGCCGCAACTGATCGGCGTGGGCGAGCGCGTATTGCGGACGCATCCAGCGATGCGCCGCCGTCTCGACATGATCGACTTCGACCTGTTGCGCCTCGGGCAGCGCGGCAAGGAAGAACCGCGTGTCGAAACGCTTCGCCAGGCCGAGTGGCGTGACCCAATGGCTCAGGTAGTGCAGACGGCGGGGCGTGAGGCGAATGCCGAAGGACCGGCACAGCGAGGCGATATCGATTTGCCTGTCATGCAACGCTTCACGCCGGGCGCGTACTTCGGCCAGACGCGCCGCGTCGAGCGGTGCGCCGTGCTCGTCGCTGGCGAAGAGCACGCCGGTTTCTTCGAAGCACTCGCGCATGGCCGCCACGTAGTAGTCGAGGCCTGCGCCGAGCAGCCCGAGACGCTCGCTCGCCGTCGCATCGTCCATGCCGAGGCAGACGGCGTGCGCCGCGCGATCGTTGGCGTCGAGCACGCCGCCCGGGAAGACATAGGCATCCGAGCTGAAGTCGTTCGCGCGCACGGCGCGCCGCAGCAGCAAGACCTCCAGACCGCTGGCGCGCTCGCGCAGCACGACGAGACTTGCGGCGAGCCGCAAGGCGGGCAGGGCGGAAGGGGTGTCGGCACGTTCGGACATGGGGCGGTCGCACCCGCGGCGCGAAGTTGGAAAGCCCCTAGTGTGCCATCGGACGGGCGATGCCGCAGGCGCGTGCATGCCATGTGCGGGCGAGAGGCGCGAATGTGCGAGCGCACAACCCGCGGCACCGGCGCAATCGACTCAGGGCGAGTCGTTGGCAGCGTGCGTCGAAACCGTCATGGTGGCGTCATGGTGGGAGCGGCATGGCTGGCGTCACGGTAGGACGCCGACGGCATGCGCGCGGCGGCCGCCTGCACCCACGCCATCGTTGCTTCCGGCTGCGTGACGGGCAGCATGTGGCCACCCTCTACGAGCGTCAGGCGCACGCGCGGGCTCGCCTCGGGCATGGTCTGCCCATGCACGCGGGCATCGAGAACGCGATCGCCGCGACCGAACAGAATGTCGACGGGAACCGACAGCGCGCCATAACGCGCCGCGAGACCCGGCATGTCGCGCTCGGCGGCGAGCATGTCGACGCTGGCCGCCTCGAAGTTGTCCGGGCGGTAGGCGAGCACGCCGCCGCCGCGAACGAGAAAGTCCTTTGGCGCCGCTTCCGGCGCGAAGACGTAGCCGAGGGCCGCACGTCCGGTCATCATGCCCACGGGCACGGCAAGCGTGCGCGCGACCCAGCGACGCCACCACGCGCGGCGGATCGCGAGCGAGCGGAACGCAGCCGGCGGCTCGGCCACGCGCGGCGGATCGCGAGCGAGCGGAACGCAGCCGGCGGCTCGGCCACCGGTTGCGTGAGCGGCGCGATCAGCGCAAGCGCGCCGACCCGCTGCGGGTGATCGAGCGCCAGCGCGAGCGATATCGCGCCGCCGAGCGAATGCCCGACCACGAGCGGCCGGCCCAGGCCGAGCGCATCGATGAGTCCGGCGATGGCGTCGGCCTGCGCGCCGAGGTCGCCGTCGCTTTGTGCCGAGCGCGTCGAATAGCCCGATCCCGGACGATCGACGAGCACGATGCGATGCGTGCGCGAGAGCGCGGCGAGCGGCAGATACGCGAAGTTGCGCAACTGCCCGCACAGGCCATGCACGAACACGATGGCCGGACCGTGCCCGAAGTCGACGTAATGCACACGCTGAGCGCCGATGTCGAGAAACTGCCCGTCGGGCGGCACGGCGGCCTGCGCGCGGCGCGCCACGCGTTGCGTGAAGCGGCGCAGCACGAACCCCATGGCAACGAGCGCGATGACGAGACAGCCGAACAGGTAGGCAATGAGCATGATGTCAAAGGGGGGCGTTCAAGGTTAGGCGTTCAAGGTTAGGCGTTCAAAGGGACGTTCAAAGGGACGTTCAAAGGGCAACGGCCGGTGTCGATGCAATGCAGTGACGCGTCGCACGGCGCTTCGCCAACACCCGGAGCGCACGGTCTGCGCCGGTGCGCCCCGGCCCCCGCGCGTAACCGAACCCGCATGCTAACGCGAAGCGGCGGGGACCTTATCGCCGGCGCCCGATGCGCCAGCGCCTCGCGCTGTCGTCTTCGCTTCGACGCCGCACGCGGCACGTCGTTCAAAACGCATTGCCCCGTCCTCGATACGCCCCCAGCGCATGAGCCGCAGGTCGCGCAGATAGCTCTGATAGAACACCCAGGGCTTGCGCCCGCCCTGCTTGGGCAACACTCCGGCCGCGCGCCGAATGTAGCCCGACGTGAGCCCGATGGCCGGCAACTCGCCATGCTCGCCGTCGCGCAATTGCGGTATGCACGTGTCGAAGCCATGCGCGTTCATGTGGTTGATGAGACGACACACATATTGGGCAATCAACTCGGCCTTGAGCGTCCACGACGCGTTCGTGTAGCCGAAGATCGAGGCGAGGTTCGGCACGCCGCTGTACATCATCCCCTTGTAGGCCACGGTATCCGCCAGCGCGACCGGCGCGCCGTCGACCGACAGGCGCGCACCGCCCATCAATTGCACGCGCAGGCCGGTGGCTGTCACGATGATGTCCGCGTCGAGCGACTTGCCGCTCGTTAGCGCAAGCCCCGTCGGCGTGAACGACGCGATCTCGTCGGTCACGATGCTCGCACGGCCGCTGCGCAGCGCCTTGAAGATGTCGCCATTGGGCGCGAGGCACAGACGCTGATCCCACGGGTTGTAGCGCGGCGAGAGGTCGCGCGCGATGTCGGCATGCCCGTGCGCCTGACGGGCGGCGCGCCGGATCAGCACGCGCCGGATGGCGTTTGGCCAGCGCCGCGCGGCATTGTAGAAGCCGAGCGTGACGAGCACGTTCTTCATGCGCACGACGCGGTGCGCGACGCCCGCCGGCAGCACGGCGCGCAACATCTCCGCGAGACCGTCGCGTTGCGGCATCGACAGGATGTAGCTGGGCGAGCGCTGCAGCATGGTCACGTGTGCGGCAGTGGGGGCCATGCTCGGCAGCAGGGTGACCGCCGTCGCGCCGCTGCCGATGATGACGACCCGCTTGCCGCGATAGTCGAGATCCCGGGGCCAGTGCTGGGGATGCACGACGATGCCGCCGAAACGGTCCATGCCCGGCCAGGTGGGCGCGTGACCGGCATCGTAGGCGTAATACCCGCTGCACATGAACAGGAAGCGGCACGTGAGCGATTGCGTGTCCCGCTGCCCGTCGGCATGGCTGCGTTCGACGTCGAGCGTCCAGCGGGCGAGGGCGGAGTCCCAGCGCGCTTCGCGCACCTTGTGACCGTAGCGAATGCGGGTATCGAGGCCTTCGGCGCGCGCGGCGTCCTTCAGGTAGTCGAGGATCTTGCCGCCGTCCGCGATGGCCTCATCGCTTGCCCAGGGCCGGAAGCTGAAGCCGAGCGTGAACATGTCGGAGTCGGAGCGCACGCCGGGATACCGGAACAGGTCCCATGTGCCGCCGAGCGACTGACGCGCTTCGAGCAGCGCAAACCGTGTGCCGGGGCAGCGTTCGCGCAGATAGTGTGCCGCGGCAATGCCGGAGAGCCCGGCGCCCACGATGATGACGTCGAGATCGGTCGTGGCGGAGGCAATGTCGGTGACAGCAGCGTTGCCGGTCATGGCGTTCTCCTCGGACGGTCGCTCATTCATTCACTCACTCACTTACTTATCGCTTACCCGGCGATTCGGCGGCGGCAGGACGCGCAGCATCGCGGCGTTGGCGCGGCGCACGCGCCATGGCGGTGCGCCGGTACAGCCGGACCACCAGCGCCTGGTAATACGCGCCGAGCAGCCGTGCGAGCTTGTCCACGCGTCGGGCGTCGGCGCCAACGAGCACGCGGCGCGCATTGCGCTCCACCCCCGCCAGGATCTGTCGTGCAGCGGCGTCCGGGCTCGTCACGTCGATGAGCCGGTTCGCCCGCTTGCGATGCGTGTGCGCGTCGAGCCCGGTGAATGCAGCCATGCTCTCGTCGATGCGCGAGGTCTGCACGATGTTGGTGGCCACGCCACCCGGATGCACGCATGTGCATGAGACGGGCGAGCGCGCCAGATCGAGCTCCATGCGCAGCGCTTCGGTAAAGCCCCGCACGGCGAACTTGCTCGCGTTGTAGGCGGACTGGGTGGGCATGGCGATGATGCCAAACAGGCTGGACGTATTGACGATATGGCCGTCGCCACTCGCCGTGAGCGCGGGAAGGAACGCCTGGGTGCCGTGTACGACGCCCCAGAAATTGATGTTCATCAGCCACTCGAAGTCCTCGTGCCGCGCGGTGGCCACCGGCACCGACAGCGAGACGCCCGCGTTGTTCAAGAGCAGGTTCACCTTGCCGTGGGCGGCGAGCGTGTCGTTTGCCCAGGCGAACACGGCCTGTCGATCGGCGACATCGAGCCGCTGCGACGTGACGCGCGCGCCGAGCGCCCGACACGCCTCGGCGGTGCGGGCGACGCTGGCTTCGTCGATGTCCGAGAGCGCGAGGTGGGCGCCGCGGCGCGCGAGTTCCAGCGCGAGCGAGCGCCCCATGCCCGAACCGGCCCCGGTGATGGCCGCTACCTTGTCCCTGAACGTCTTCATTGTGCGTCTCCCTGGATTCCCGCCGGGCAAAGTCCGAAGCGCGGCCAGCAGGTCGCTGGCGTGTCCGGCATCGACGGATGCCGACGCGGCATGACGGCTGACACCGGCTTTCGGCAACGTCCGGCAACGTCCGGCAAGCGTCGACAACTGATGGCCACGGGCGTGAGCGGTGGTACGTGTCGAGCGGCGAATGTGACGGCGCGTGTTGCCATAAGGGCGTCGCCTATAATTTGGTGTTGTGCGTCACCACTTTAGTTTTCCGCTTCCGTGATGTCAAATAACGAAATGGAACAAGGACTCGAATCGAAGGAAGCCGCCCCGGGTGAAGCGGCGTCTCGTGCGACCGACGGCCCGAGGGCGCGCGGGCGGCGCTATGGCGGCGTGGCGCAGGCCGAGCGCGAGTCGGCGCGTCGCACGGCGCTCATCGACGCGGCAACGCAGGTTTTCGGCACCGTAGGCTTTCGGCGCGCTACCGTGCGCGCGGTGTGCCGTCTGGCAAAGCTCAACGATCGGTATTTCTATGCGGCGTTCGAGAACCTGGAGGCCTTGCTGCAGGCGACCTACGCACACCACGCGCAGGCCCTGCTGCGCCAGTTGCAGACGACCATCGCCTCGAGTCCGCCCACGCTCGACGCGCGCATCGACGCTGGCCTGCACGCCTTCTTTTCGTTCCTGCGCAGTGCGCCCGCGGCGCGCGTGCTGCTGCTCGAAGTCATGGGCGTGAGTCCGCAGACGGATCTCGTCTATCAGCGCTATATCTTCGAATTCTCGAAGCTGATCCTGGGCATGGCCGATGCGCCGCCGCCGGCGCACGAGGAGGCGCAGGCGCAAGCGCGGATCGTCGGCCTGGCGCTCGTTGGTGCGATGACCCACGCCGGCACGGCGTGGGTGCTCGCCGGCTATCAGGACAGCGAAGCCCGCATGGTGGCGAGTTGCCGTCGCGTGCTGCGCGGCGCGCTGACGTGAATTCGCAAACGGCGCGGCTACAATACGTCTTTCGCATGACGCGCCGGGCGTGCACCTCGGCAAGCGTCGATGCTTCCCCATTTCTTACTCTCCAAAGGTCACAAATGACCACTATCGGAACCCCGCTGTCGCCGAGCGCGACGAAGGTCATGCTGTTGGGCGCCGGCGAACTCGGCCGCGAAGTGCTGATCGCGCTGCAGCGCCTCGGCGTCGAGACGATTGCCGTCGATCGCTACGAGAACGCGCCCGGCCAGCAACTCGCGCATCACTCGCGCACCATCACGATGACGGACCCCGAGCAGTTGAAGGCCCTTATCGAGGCCGAGAAGCCGGATCTCGTCGTGCCCGAAATCGAGGCGATTGCCACACCGATGCTCGAGGCGCTGGAGGCGGACGGCGTCGTGCGCGTAATCCCGACAGCGCGTGCGGCGCGCCTGACGATGGACCGCGAAGGCATTCGCCGTCTGGCCGCCGAGACGCTGGGGCTGCCCACGAGTCCGTATCGGTTCTGCGATTCGCTCGAGCAATTGCAGGCGGCGATCGACGGCGGCATCGGCTATCCGTGCATCGTCAAGCCGGTGATGAGCAGTTCGGGCAAGGGACAGAGCAAGATCGACGGCCCCGAGGACGTCAAGGCCGCCTGGGACCATGCGATGGCGGGCGGGCGCGTGAGCCACGGGCGCATCATCGTCGAGGGCTTCATCGACTTCGACTACGAGATCACGCTGCTGACCGTGCGCGCACGCGGTGCCGACGCGCAGATCGAGACACACTTTTGCGCGCCCATCGGCCACAAGCAGGTGAGCGGCGACTATGTCGAGAGCTGGCAGCCGCATCCGATGTCGTCGGTCGCGCTCGAGCGCGCGCGCGTGATTGCGCGCGAGGTCACGAACAACCTCGGGGGGCAGGGCATCTTCGGCGTGGAACTGTTCGTGAAGGGCGACGACGTGTGGTTCAGCGAAGTCAGTCCGCGCCCGCACGACACGGGCATGGTCACGATGATCACGCAGTGGCAGAACGAGTTCGAGTTGCATGCGCGCGCCATCCTCGGCTTGCCGGTCAACACCTCGCTCAAGACGCCGGGCGCCAGTGCGGTGATCTACGGCGGCGTGGATGCAACGGGAATCGTGTTCGACGACGTCGAGCGCGCGTTGCAGGTGCCGCGCACGGACCTGCGTCTGTTCGGCAAACCGGAGAGCTTCGTCAAGCGGCGCATGGGCGTGGCGCTCGCGTATGACGACGATCTCGACGTGGCGCGCCGCAACGCGCTCGAGGCCGCCAGTCGCGTGAAGCCGCGCGCGCTCTGAGCACACGCGCCGCGCGCCCGGCGCGAGGCGCCGGCCCAGGCGAGTCAGCAGGAAAGGCGCCGCGAGGCCTTTGCCCCGCGGCGTTTTTTTTGTTTTCATGGTTGTATGTTGCAACCATTAAGTTGTAATGTACAACCATGTGAAGCGAGGAGCGTATTCCCATGGCCGTCGATCCGTCTCTGGTGGAAGCGATTCGCGCCGTCTCGCGCGAAATGGTGCGCGAGCTGGGATTCATGGGCGGCGCGTTTGCCGGCACCGACCTGTCGCCGTCCGCGGTGCATGCGTTGATCGAAATCGAGAAGTGCAGCAGGCGAGGCAAGGCGGGAATTTCGGCGCGCGAGCTCGGCGTGTTGTTGCGACTGGAGAAGTCGAGCGTGAGTCGCATGCTGCGTAAGCTCGTGGCCTCCGGCGACGTGAAGGAGACGGCCGCCGCGCATGATGCTCGCGTCAAACTCCTGTCGCTGACGGCGGCTGGCCGCAAGCGTGTGGCGGCGGTCCATGCATACGCGCGGGCGCAGGTCGTCGAGGCGTTGGGACGTCTGAAGCCCAATCAGGGCCGCGCGGTGCTCGAAGACATGACGCTATACGCGCGCGCACTGGCCATCGCCCACGACGGCGACGCGAGCGCGGCGTATGCCGCACCGATCGAACTCGTGCGAGGCTACTGCCCCGGACTCATCGCTCGCATCACGGAAATGCACGCGCGCTACTACGCCCGCGAGGCGGGCTTCGGCCAGCGGTTCGAATCGGTCGTGGCGAGCGGTCTCGCAGCGTTCTGCGATCGTCTCGCGAATCCGCACAACGCGATCTGGACGGCGCGGCAAGCCGGCGAAATCGTCGGCTCGGTGGCGATCGACGGCGAGGACCTCGGCGAAGATTTCGGCAACAGCGCCGCGCATCTGCGCTGGTTCATCATCGACGACGGCGCGCGCGGCGCGGGGCTGGGGCAGAAGCTGCTGGACGCCGCAATGGCGTTCGTCGACGAGAAGGGGTTTGCGCAGACGCATCTCTGGACGTTCTCCGGTCTGCATGCGGCGCGACATCTCTACGAGACGAGGGGCTTTGTGCTCGTCGAGGAGAAGGCCGGCGAGCAATGGGGCAAGGCGGTGCTGGAACAGCGTTTTGTAAGGGGCCGGCCGTAATTCAGGCGCCATCGCCCGGCGAAGTCGCCGCGTCCGGGCTTGCGAAGGCATGAGCGGTGCTGCCTGCTGGCGCGGCGTCTTGTCTCAGGGCCGCTCCATCGTGATCATCTGCGTGCGGCCATGGGGCGCATCGAAGTCCAGCAACGGTCCGGTGGGCACAATGCCGGTCGGGTTGATCGCGCGATGGCTCTCGTAGTAATGGCGCTTGATGTGCGCGAAATTCACCGTGGCGGCGACGCCGGGTTGTTGATAGATGTCGCGCGTGTAGGCCGAGAGATTCGGGTAGTCCGCGATCCGTCTCAGGTTGCATTTGAAGTGACCGGCGTAGACGGCATCGAAACGGATCAGCGTGGTGAACAAACGGATGTCCGCTTCGGTCATGCGCTCGCCGGTGAGAAAACGTCGCGTGGCGAGGTGCGCCTCGAGCCAGTCGAGCGTCTCGAAGAGCGGCGTGACGGCTTCTTCATAGGCTGCCTGCGTCGTCGCAAACCCGGCCTTGTAGACGCCGTTGTTGAGCGCGTCGTAGATGCGTGCATTGAGCCCGTCGATTTCCTCGCGCAAGGCGAGCGGGTAGTAATCGCCCGGAATGGCGCCGAGACCGTCGAATGCGCTGTTGAACATGCGCAGGATCTCGGACGATTCGTTGCTCACGATCGTGCTGCTTCGCATATCCCACAGAACCGGGACGGTCACGCGTCCGGTGAACCTCGCGTCCGCGGTGAGGTAGATGTCGCGCAGGAAACGGGCATTGCGCACCGGATCGCCGGTGACTCCGGGGCCAGGGTCGAACGTCCAGCCGTCGTCGAGCATCAACCAGTTCACGACCGCGATGGGCACCATGTCCTGCAGGCCCTTGAGGGCACGCATGATCAGCGTGCGATGCGCCCAGGGACAGGCGTAACTGACGTAGAGTACGTAGCGATCGCGCTCGGCGGGAAAGCCGACGTCGCCGCTCGGACCGGGTGCGCCGTCGGGCGTGACCCAGCGCCGGAAGGTGGCGGGGCGGCGCTCGAAGCGCCCGCCGCTCGCGCGCGTGTCGTATCCGTCGGTGTGCCACTGTCCATCGACCAACAAACCCATTGCGTACCTCCGGATGGCTGCACAGAGAGACAAGGCTTCAGCATACCCGTAAACGAAAAAACCCCGCCTGAGCGGGGTTTTCATTTCGGACGCGCCCGAGGCGCTGTCCGAGGTGCATGGGTCGCAAGCGCGACCGCTCAGCGAATCATCCGAGGCTTACAGCGGCTGGATGTTGCTGGCCTGGCGGCCCTTCGGTCCCATCTTCACTTCGAAGCTCACCTTCTGGTTTTCCTGAAGCGACTTGAAGCCCTTCACTTGGATTTCCGAGAAGTGTGCGAAGAGGTCTTCACCCCCTTCGTCCGGCGTAATAAAACCAAAACCCTTGGCGTCGTTAAACCACTTGACGGTACCAGTTGCCATTTCTTAAATCCTTAAAGTTTTCAAATGAGCGAGCGAGAAGCTCAGCGAGCGCATGACATTAAAGCTGATCAGGTACAACCGAGGCGACGCAGAGGGCGACATTAGATGAACACAAGACTCGCCATACAACGTTCATGCACCCCCTTTTTTTACGGGAAAGGTGGGAAGGTGTCAAGCAGGGAAACTTTTAAATCCTTGATCCACGCCGGTTTCCGGCCATCTTTCGCTGCAATGCGACATTCAGTTGGTATTGCCGGACGACCGGTCTTGCCGACATCGAGATGTCATGCACGACGTTTAGGCGTTCGCATCGCTTCCGATGTGCCGGAACGGGGCGCCATGTGATGCCGGGCGCCGCAGGCCCATTGTCGGGCAGCATGCCGCCGATCCCGACGACGCGCACAACGACTTGCCGGAGTTCCATCGAGATGTCACTGCGCCACGCGGCCAGTCGCAAATCGGCGGGTGACGTCACGGCGTGGCGATGGGGCAGCCGTGGTTCACTATGACGCGGCACAACTTCATGCGCGCGCTCGCGCGTCATGACAAGCCGTCGGCCGAGCGCGCGGCAGACGGCGCATCATGGGTGAGCGGGCGGCACGAGATTTGTGCGATGCGGCACCCGTTTCATGCGGCGTACACGCAACGTAGGTATTTTCCCTAGGATTCGGCGCAAACCGCGCCACGACTTGATTTGCGGGCGGCACAATGCTTTCTCGCGACCCTTAAATTCGGTGAGCCAATGCCGTTAACGGCCTCATGGCTTCATCTCGGGCAGGAGTGCACGCGGCGCGTGTCTTCCGGTCCGGTGCATGCGACCCGGGGCATCACTGGGTGCAAAAGCACGATGCCGGGCAAGCACGCGATGCGGCCGCGAAGTGCCGCGCGTCTTCCGAGACCTTCCGTGGCAACCAACCAGGCACCGACGCTCGACTCTCTGCAATCGCTGCTGGCGACGGTTCAGCGCAACGAGCGTTCGCTAAAACGTTTTCAGGACATCGAACTGGCCCTGATGGGCGCGCCGGATTTCGGCCAGTTCCTGGAAGTGGTGCTCAATCGTCTGCGTCACGACTTCGACCTCATGGGCGTATGGCTGATGCTCGCCGAGGTCGACGACACGCTGCGCGACCTCATCGACACGGCCGAGGGCGCCCGCGCCCTCGATGCCGGCCTGTGCATCGCCCAGGACCCCGACACGTTCCAGGCGGTATGTGGCGACGGGCAACTCTGGATCGGTGCCCCGCGCGAGCGCCACGCGGCCTTGTTCGGCGCGCGCCCGCCCGCGAGCGCCGTGGTCATGCCGCTTGCCCGCAATGGCCGCTGCATGGGCGTGATCGCATTGGGCAGCCGCGATGCGCGACGCTTCGCTCCCGACATGGCCACGGACTTCCTCGAGCGCTTCGGGGCTGTCGTGGCGGTGTGCCTGGAGAACATGTGGAACCGCGAGCGCCTGAAGCGCATCGGGCTCACGGACCCGCTCACCGGCTTGTCGAACCGCCGCTATTTCGATCAGCGTCTGCGTGAGGAAGTGGTGCGCGGCGCGCGCTATGGAGCGCCGCTGGCGTGCCTGCTCATCGACATCGACCATTTCAAGCGAGTCAATGATAGCCACGGCCACGCAACGGGCGACCGTGCGTTGCGCGCCGCGAGCGTGTGCATGCGGGCGCAGTTGCGCGTGACCGATACGCTCGCGAGATACGGCGGAGAGGAGTTCGCCGCGCTGCTTGTGCAGACCGAGCAGAACTGGGCGGGAACGGTGGCAGAGCGTGTGCGCCGCGCGGTCAAGCGTCTCGAAGTGCCGGACGACGAAGGCGCGCTCGTGCCGCTCACCATCTCCATCGGACTGGCGAGCGTGGACCCGCGCGACATCGCCGACCCCGAAAGTCTTCCGATGCGCCTGCTCGGCGCCGCCGACGCGGCCCTGTATGCGGCCAAACGCGGCGGGCGCGATCGCGTCGTCGTCGCATCGGCGGCGAGCTTGCGCTGAGCCGCGCCCCCGGCGCGCCGCTATTGCGTGCTGAGCCAGCCGATCAGCAGCGACACCGTCACTACCGAGAGCACCGTGGACACCAGAATCGCGCGCGATGCGACGGCCGCCTCGCGCCCATACAACTGCGCCAGCATGAAAGGCCCCGTGCCGATGGGCAGCGCCGCGAGCAGCAGCGCGCTATGCGCCCACACCGCCGGCAGATCGAACACGCGAAACGCGAGCAGGGCGGTGATCGCGGGCTGAAACACGAGCTTCAGGCCGACGAGCCGCCCTACGGCCCGTGAGACGCGCGGCTGCCGGGCCGCGCCGCTGCTTTGCGCTAGAAACATGCCGATGGCAACCAGCGCACAGGGGCTGGCCGCGCCGCCGAGCAAGGTCGTGAAATGCACGACTGAATCGGGCAGCGTAATGCCCACGGCCGCCACCGCCATGCCGACAAGCGGCGAGACCACGAGCGGGTTACGCGCCAGGGCGCGCGAGACGAAGCCCGCGGTGCGACGCCAGTTCGGCGTGGCCTGCAGATCCGTCTCGATGATTGCGATCGAGATCGCGAAGAGTACGGTGGCGGTGAGCAGCATGGCCACCACGACCGCCGGCACGCTCGCAGGTCCGAACGCCACCAGACACAGCGGCAGTCCCATGAAGCCCGCGTTCGGATAGGCCGCACCCATGCCTTCGATGCTGGCGTCCGTCAGCCGCCCGCGCACGGCACGGTCGAGCAGGAACGAGAGCGCGAAGGTGGCGGCCATGCCGCCGCCGAACGCACCGAGAAAACCGGGGTTCACGAGCTCGGCCCACGTGATCTGCGCCATCGATTGGAACAGCACGGCGGGCAGCGCGAGATAGACGACGAAACGGTTAAGCGCGTCGAGCGCGGTCTCGCTCAGCCATGCGCGTCTCGCGCACACGTAGCCGAGGAAGATCAACCCGAAAACGGGCAGGGCGGCGGAGATGACGGCTTGCATGTCAGCGTGACTCCGCCAGGCGGGCGAGCCATTCGCGACGTGCGTTGCCGCCGTCGGCCTCGGTGTGCTCGCGTGCCGCGGTCTCGGCGCCTTGCACGTCGCCTGCCGCAATGCGCGCGACGATTTCGCCGTGCTCGTGCCAGACGACCTCCTGCATCGGCATGGCGTCGAGCGTGGCGGCCATGGCCCGCATGATGTGCGGCCATTGCGGCGCGAGCGTCTGCGCGATCAACGGGTTGCCCGAGGCGTCGTGCAGCGCGGTATGGAAAGCCACTTCCACGCGGACCTGATTGGCCATTGGCGTGCCTCGCGTCACGGCCATGCCGGCGGCGACCGCGGCGCGCAGACGGTCCAGTTCCGCGTTGCCGAGCGTGCCGCTCGCCATGCGTGTGGCCGCAAGGCGCGCTGCCAGCCCGTCGAGTGCCGTGCGGACCTGATAGAGCGCGCGCAGATGGTCGGCGTCGATTGGCGCCACTTCGAGGCCCTGGCGACCGCTGTCGCACACGAGGCCGTCGCGCTTGAGCAATTGCAACGCATGGCTGACCGGCTGACGCGAAACGCCCAGCGAGTCGGCCAGCTCGGCCTGTCGGATGCGCTCGCCGGGGGCCAGTGTGAGATCGGCGATGGCGTCGCGCAGGCGCGCGTACACCTGGTCGATCAGGACCGGCGTGCTCGCCAACGGCGCTAGCGGCGTCAAGGGCTCGAGCGGAGATAGCGAAGCGGCAGGAGCATCGACAGGGAGAGGGTCGGCGGGCGCGGGATTTGACATGGGCGGCCGGCAGTCCGCCGGTTGGTGTGATATCTGGAATTCCGAATTCTACGCCGATAGACGAAAAACCGGACGATTTTTTGCGAGAAGGGAAAGACGGCGGGACCGTGGGGGCGGCGGACGAGTCGCGACGCCTCGCTTTGCTGCGATGACTCGCTCGGCGGATTACTCGCTCGGATCGAGCTCCGGCGGCGAAATGGGCGCGGCGCGCGCGGGAACCTGAAGCAAGGCCTGCATGGTCGTGCGGGTGCGTTGCAGCCGGTGCGCGAGCGCCCAGGCGTCGGCCTCGCGCTCGAACAGGCCGACGACCAGGTGGCCCTCGCCGGCAAAACCGTCGGAGAACAGGCCGATGTTCTTGGCGATCATCTCGCTTGCGCGCTCGACCGACACGGTGTACTGACGTGGCGAGCGGTACTGATTGATGACGACGGCGAAGGCGCGGGAGAACGCGTCGGACATGCGAAAGCCTCCTCTGACGGCGGTGCGCAATGCCGGCGGCAAGTCGCAAATCGACGGCACTCACATGGCGTTGTACTTCCGGTGATTGTAGGCGATGCGCGCGCGGGGCGTCCGGATAAAACGATGACGGCCACTGGCGGGTTCGTCACGTAAAAAAATGCCGCCGAGCGGGGTCGGCGGCGCAACAGAGAGGGTGACAGCGCAACCGAAGTTGCCGTCGATCAGCTTAGGCCGGGGTGATGACAGCGGCATGACCGTCGGGTCGGGACGCTGCCGTCCGCACGAAGCCTGTTCGGGGGGAGGGGCTCGGGCGGCCGGGCCGGGGTTCGGCGGGGCCGTTCGCATGCCGCGACATTTTTCGGAAAAAGCACCCAGTGTGCCCGGTGCGCCCGGTGCGCCCGGTGCGCCCGCCAGCAGCCATTCCGTTAGTCGACGTGCGTCCAAGCGTGCGCAGGCTACACGAGCACGGGCAGCGCTTCCACGACCAGCAAGGCCACGAGAGCCCCGACCATCGCGCCCACCGCCCGCAGGCTGTAGCGCGTTGCACGGGTGGTGGCCGGGATACCGCCGACCAGTAGCGCACCGGCCACTGCCATCGGCAGGAACAACGTCAGGTCGTAAAGATTGAAGTGGAATGTGGGCATCTTTGTTGTCTCCTCGCCTGAATTGCCATTCCACTATAGGACGGCAGCGAGGGATGCCCAAGTTTGGTGCTGTGCAGCATGTTGCGGCGCCGCCAATGACGCGTCAGTCGTCCTGCCGCACGGCGTGCATCTTGCGCCGGGCGTTCCATATGGCCATGTCCTTGCGCGTCGGTACGCGCTCGTTCACGCTCATATCCGCGGGCTGCGCGTGCGCGGACGGGATAGCGGCGCCGGTCGCTTCGCTGCGCGCCTGCACCATCATGACGAGCGTAAACAGCGAGGCGGCAAGCGCCAGCAGAATCAGCTTCATAAAGGCCCCCGGGTGAATCTCTGGTATCTGATCGATGTCATGCATCGCCCTCGTCCTGGCCGCTCTCGAAACGGCGAGCGTGCCGGCGATGGCGCGATGCTTCTGTTTTTGCACGAATGGAACCGCACTACGGGACTGCACTACAGGACTACAGAGTGGCGTGGCCGGGCGAATGCCGGTGCGTCGGCTGCGCGGCGTTCTGCCATGCGCGACGCATCATAGCCGGCGATTATGACAGCGCTGGTGGCGGTAAAAAATTTCATCAACGCTCAGGTCGCCACGGCATCCCGCCCTTTAACGTATAGCGACGCCCGCCGCGAAAAGTTTAGAAATCGTGACAGTTTTTTTTCATTTCACGGCCGCGCGGCGAACGCAGGACGAACGCAAGATGAAAGCCGGGCGAACGCGAGGCGCCAGCGCCGTCGCGAAAGGCGAGGCCGCCCGCCGGAACCTCCCGGAGAGCGGCCCGCCTTACAGCTCAGGGTCAGGGTTGGGGCGAGACGCCATCGGCGCGCGCGCCCGACCCGCGCCGCCGGGCGTTCTCCGGCAGCGCCACGGCGGCCAGCGAGGCGAGCGCCGCGGCGGCCTGCGCGATCTCATGCATCGTGTCAGGCAAAGTGCCGAGCGCGACGGCCAGTCCCGTGATTCCCGCCCAGGTTGACGGCTCGAGCAGCCGCGAGAGAATGAAGCTCATGATCCGTCTCCCGGCGGCGCGTCGAGCGTGGTCCTGCCGCTGAAGTAGAACCTGGACATGTCGATGTTCGAGACGCTCGCGCGCTGGCCCAGACCCTCGTGTGCCGCGTTGGCGAGCACCCCGTTGTCCTGATCGATGGTCCAGGTAAACAGACCGCCTAGCCCGTTGCGGCGAACGTATTCTCCCTTGGCTCGCACGGTGCGCGGCGTGTCGAGCGACATGAACAGCCCGCTCGAGGGCTGGTACAGGAAGTCCGCATCGGCGATCGTGTCGGTGTACAGCACGAAGCCGTTGCGCGCGGCCCCGCCTTCGAGATCGAGATAGTTCGTCAGCACGTCGTAGTATTCCGTCGAGCCCGATTCGAAGGTGCCGGTCGTGATGCCGTCCCCGGGCGAGTAGGTCCCGGCCAGCGGCGACACCTGCGCGATCTGCGCCTGGCAGGCGTTGCGCGAGTACGCCGCGTACCCGATGTGCACCTTGGCGAGCGGCACGCCGGCCTGGCGCAGCCAGTTCACCGCGCGGTCGATCGAGAAACGGTCGGCCGCCGTGGGATCGGTGTCGTGCAGATTGGTGTGATGCCCGAGCGTCGGCGCCCAGGGCGTGCCGAAGAAGTCGTAGGTCATCAGGTTGATGCGAGACACGCCTGCGGCCAGCAGGCCCGGCAAGTTCGCTTTCTCCATGTCGGCGACGCTCGCCGAGGCCGCAATCGAGATCTGCACGTCCTTGCGGCCGGCCGCCGTGAGCGCCTTCTTCAGGTCAGCCACGAGCGCGGCGTAGTTTGCGCCGTCCGAGTCGTCGTAGACGTTGCCCGTGTTGCCTGGCGAGCCCGGGTATTCCCAGTCGAGGTTGATCTCGCTGAACATCGGAAAGCGCTTGAGCAGGTCGACCACGCTCGCGCAGAACGTCTTGCGCCGCGAAGCGCTCGCCGCCATGCCGTGGAAGGCCTGGCTCATCGTCCATCCGCCGATGGCCAGCGCCAGCTTGAGCGCCGGGTTCTTCGCGTGCAGCAGCCGCAGCCCGCCCAGCACGCCCTGGGCGCGCGACTGCTGGAACATCGGCATCACGTCGTTGCCGACCCAGCCCGAGAAGCCGCAATTGCGGTAGGCGAGCACGTCGCCCCAACTGTCGACGAACGTCGCCTGATCGGGGCGACGGGAAAAATCCACGGCGGCGCGCGCGATCGTCTGCGCCTTCTCGCCCGCGTCGCCGACAATGCCGGCGAAGCCGACGATCAGCCGGTCGTATGCGAACGGGTCGAGCAGCATGAGGTCGACACCGCGGCCCGCGGCTTCGTTGCTGAAGTCGCCGTCGAGCCGCCCGTCGTATTGCGACCAGTCGGTGTAGTAGCCGGACAGCTCGAAGGCGTTCTTCGAGTAGCGGTTGTAGACGCGGCGCGCCATGCGCGCGGAGGTGTACGAAAGTTGTGTCGTACTCGTCGACGGATCGAAGCCGTTTTGTGCGTAAGTCGTCTGCGTGGCGCCATCGTGAGGATCGGCGGCGTACACGAGTTCGCCGGGCGTTGCGCCGCGCAGCGGGGGCTGCGGGGGGAGCGGTGCGGCGGTGCCGGTGACGTTGTTGGTGACGGTGTCGGCAAGGGTGGCCGCACGCGGGCGGCCCTGCATCGTGGTGTCGGACATGGCATGACTCCTGAGAGTGAGTGGATCGGCGCCGTGGCCGCGGCGCAAGTATCGCGGCAGTGGCACGATCAGCGTCGCGGCGGTTCAGCGCCCCGGCCAGCGCAAACGGCGTGTCAGGCACGTCAGCCACGCGCTTGCCGAGCGCCGGCAGGTACGCAGCCAGACGAGGCGGCGCGGCTCGCGGGCGCCGGTGACAGGCGCGGCGGCACAAGCCATGTCGTTGCAGGGCACGAAGCGATAGCCCCGGCGGGGCACCGTCACGATGTGCCGCTGCAGACCGAGCGGGATCAGCCTGCGGCGCAGCCGTGACACGACCTGCATGAGATTGGTGTCGTCCTGGTCGGGGCGGTCGGGCCAGAGCAGCGCGATGAGCGCACGTTTGTCATGCACGACGCCGGGCGGCGAGTGCAGCGCGCACCATAGTCGGTACTCGATCTGCGGAATGCGCACGGCCACGCCGTGACGATGCACTTCGCCGTGACCGTCGCGCGCCACGCAGTGCTGCAGCGCATGGTCAGGCGACGCCGTCGCGAAATGGTCTGCCCGCGGGTCGACCCCCGGGTCGGCCCGCGCGTTGGTCCACTGGTCGAGCCGCCGGTCGGTCCGATGGTCGGTCCGGTGGTCGGTTCGGTGATCGGTTCGGTGATCGGGCCGAGCCGAGCCGTCGTGCAGGGCATCGTGCCGGTCACCGTCTGCGGCGACACCGGAAGCGGGGCATCGCGCCGGCGACGTGTGCGATCGCCCATCCGCGCGCGGCGCGTCGAAGCGGTAGCCCACGCGCGCGACGGTCACGATGGTGCGCTCGAGGCCGAGCGGGGCGAGCGAGCGTCGTAGGCGCGAGACGAGCTGCACGAGCGCGGCGTCTTCCATCCATTGCGCACGGCGACCCCACAGCGCCTCCATCAGCGCACGCTTGCCCCATGCGGTGCCGGCGCGCGCCGAGAGCAGCAAGAGCAGACGCTTTTCCTGCTCGGACAATCGTGCCGCGATGCCGTCGCGTTGCACGAGATTGGTGACTTCGTCGAGATTGAAAGGTGACATCGGCATGGCGCGCTCCTTGTCGGGAATCCGGGAGGCCAACCGTAGCCATGCGCGTTCGCCTGTCGCAAGGCAACAAGCGCATCAAAGGTACGCGCGACCCGTGCCTTTGACCGCGGCGAACGTGCCGCAGCGGCGATGGCGCGCACGCCTCGCTCGTCGCGTGCCGGGCGGTGTCACGCGCCGCGGTGCGAGGTAAGATAGACGCCATCCGGCGCCATCCACCACCGTCTGCCACGCAGGTTGCGACCAAGGCGCTGAGGACCCACTTCTCGAACACTCCCGGACTTCGCCATGCTCGAACTCATTTCCGAACACCGCTGTTTCGGTGGCGCGCAACGTTTCTATCGTCACGACTCGACAGCCATCGGCCTGCCAATGCGCTTTTCGGTGTTTGTGCCGCCGCAAGCGCGCGACGACCGCGCGGTGCCGGCGCTGTTCTACCTCGCGGGACTCACATGCACGGAAGAGACGTTCATGATCAAAGGCGGCGCCCAGTGGCTCGCCGCCGAGCATGGCGTGGCGCTGATCGCCCCGGACACCAGTCCGCGAGGTGCGGGTGTTCCCGGCGAGACGGACGCTTGGGATTTCGGTGTCGGCGCGGGCTTTTATCTCGATGCGACCCAGGCGCCGTGGTCGACGCACTACCGCATGTACAGCTATGTCGCCGACGAACTCTACGCGCTCGTGACGCGCACGCTGCCCATCGATGCACAACGCATTGGCATCTTCGGTCATTCGATGGGCGGCCATGGCGCGCTGACGCTCGCCCTGCGCAATCCTGACAAATTCCGTTCCGTGTCGGCATTCGCGCCGATTGCCGCGCCGATGCAGTGTCCGTGGGGCGAGAAGGCATTCACGCGTTACCTCGGCGCGGATCGCGAGGCCTGGCGCCAGTACGATGCGAGCGAGTTGATCGCGCAGGCGGGGCGGGCGGTGTTCCCGGGCGGCATTCTGATCGATCAGGGACTCAACGACCAGTTTCTCGAGGCGCAACTGCATCCGCACCTCTTCGAGCGTGCATGCCGCGAGGCGGGGCAACCGCTCAATCTGCGCCGTCACGACGGCTACGACCACGGCTATTACTTCATCCAGACGTTCATGGCCGATCATCTCTCGCATCACGCCGAACATCTGCGCGCGTACTGACCGGCCGGGGCGCGCGCGCCCGGACTTCTGCCCGGAATGCCTCCAGGCGACGCAGCGTCGGTTCAGACCGGCCGCGCCTCGTAGTGGCGCGGCGGCGCGACGATCTGGTCCTGCGCCTGCACGATCTCCAGTTCGTAACGGCCGGCGAGATGCGTGACGTTGAGCACCGCGTCGACGGCCGCGAGCGTGTGCTCGAACGCGGCGCGAATCGAGTCGCCCCTGAGCAGCCGCGCGAGAAAGATACCCGAGGTGAGGTCGCCCACGCCCACCGGCTGGCGCGCGAACGGGTAGAGCGGGCGCGAGCCGTGCCACGCCTCTTCGCGGGTCACGACGAGCATGTCGAAACGATCCGCCGGCTTGCCCGAAAATTCGAGATGCTTGACGAGCACCACCTTCGGCCCGCGCGCGAGCAGCGCGCGGCAGGCCAGCACGGCGTCGTCGAACGTATTGACCGGATGCTGCGCGAGCTTTTCCAGCTCGAGGTGATTCGGCGCCATGATGTCGGCCGCCTCGGGCATGTGGTCGACGAGGTATTGCTCGATGCCCGGCTTCACGCGGCATCCTTTCTCGGGATGCCCCATCACCGGATCGCACAGGTAGATGGCCGCCGGATTGGCCTGCTTGACGCGCTGCACCGCCGCGAGCACAAAGCCGGCCTGCTCGGGGGCGCCCAGGTAGCCCGAGAGTACGGCGTCGCAATTGCCCAGCTCACCGATGTCCGCAATGCCTTGCACGAGGCGCAGGATCTCGTCGCTGGGCAGCGCCTGGCCCGTCCATTTGCCGTATTGCGTGTGATTCGAGAACTGTACGGTGTTGATCGGCCAGACGTTGACGCCGAGACGGCGCATCGGGAACTCGGCGGCGCTGTTGCCGGCATGGCCGAACACCACGTGCGATTGGATGCTGAGGATGTTTTTCATCATGACGAGAGCGAGGCAAAGATTGACGCCCGCGAGCGGCGCGTTCCCATCCGAGGACGAGGCCGTGCCGGGCGCGGGCGTCGTGGGGCGCGTCGGCGGGAATGTCCGGCGTGTGCGACGCCGCGACGCTCCCGCCGTTCGGCCGCTTACTTCTTGGCCGAGATGATCGCGTCGGCCACGTTCTTCGGGGCTTCGGCGTAGTGCTTGAACTCCATGGTGTAGGTGGCGCGGCCCTGGGTGAGCGAGCGCAGCGACGTCGAATAGCCGAACATTTCGGACAGCGGGACTTCGGCGCGCACGATCTTGCCGCCGCCCACGATGTCGTCCATGCCCTGCATGATGCCGCGACGCCCGGACAGGTCGCCCATCACGTTGCCCATGAATTCCTCGGGCGTCTCGACTTCCACGGCCATCATCGGCTCGAGCAGCACCGGGTCGGCGCGGCGCATGGCTTCCTTGAACGCCATCGAGCCGGCCATGCGGAACGCGTTTTCGTTCGAGTCCACGTCATGGTAGGAACCGAAGGTGAGCGTGACCTTCACGTTGACGACCGGGTAGCCTGCCACCACGCCGCTGTTGAGCGTGTCGCGAATGCCCTTGTCCACGGCCGGAATGTACTCTCGCGGCACCACGCCGCCCTTGATGGCGTCGACGAACTCGTATGGTTTTTCGGGGTCCGGCTCGAGCGTGATCACCACGTCGCCGTACTGGCCGCGTCCGCCCGACTGCTTGACGAACTTGCCCTGCACGTCCTCGACTTTCTTGCGCACCGTCTCGCGATAGGCCACTTGCGGCTTGCCGACGGTGGCCTCCACGCCGAACTCGCGGCGCATGCGATCGACGAGAATTTCCAGATGCAGCTCGCCCATGCCGGAGATGATGGTCTGTCCCGATTCCTCGTCTGTCTGCACGCGAAACGACGGATCTTCCTGTGCCAGACGATTGAGCGCGAGGCCCATCTTCTCCTGGTCGCCCTTGGTCTTCGGCTCCACGGCCTGCGAGATCACCGGCTCGGGGAACTCCATCTTCTCCAGAATGATGACGTTCGCCGGATCGCACAGCGTGTCGCCGGTCGTGGCTTCCTTCAGGCCCACGGCCGCGGCGATGTCACCCGCGCGCACCTCCTTGATCTCCTGGCGCGTATTCGCGTGCATCTGCAGAATGCGGCCCAGGCGTTCCTTCTTGCCCTTGAGCGGGTTGAGCACGGTGCCGCCCGACTCGATCACGCCGGAATACACGCGGAAGAAGATCAGCTGGCCGACGAACGGGTCGGTCATGATCTTGAAGGCCAGAGCCGAGAACGGCTCGTCGTCGGAGGGATGGCGCTCGACTTCCTTGTCGTCTTCGTCGTGGCCGGCAATGGCGGGCACGTCGACAGGCGAGGGCAGGTAATCGATCACGGCGTCGAGCATGGCCTGCACGCCCTTGTTCTTGAACGCGGTGCCGCACAGCATGGGCACGATTTCGCCCGCCACGGTGCGCTTGCGCAGGCCTTCCTTGATCTCCGCTTCGCTGAGCGTGTCGCCGCCGAGGTATTTCTCGAGCAGCGCCTCATCGGCCTCGGCCGCCGCCTCGATCATCTTCTCGTGCCATTCCTGCGCGGTATCCCTGAGGTTCTCGGGAATGTCGATGTACTCGAACTTCACGCCTTTGGACGCCTCGTCCCAGACGATGCCCTTCATCTTCACGAGATCGACCACGCCCTGGAAGTTGTCCTCGGCGCCGATGGGGATCTGGATCGGCACGGCGTTGCCGCGCAGACGCTCGTGGATCTGCTTGTGCACGCGGAAGAAGTCGGCGCCCACGCGGTCCATCTTGTTGACGAACGCGATGCGCGGCACCTTGTATTTGTTGGCCTGGCGCCAGACGGTTTCCGACTGCGGCTGCACGCCGCCGACCGAGTCGTACACCATGCACGCGCCGTCGAGCACGCGCATCGAGCGCTCGACCTCGATCGTGAAGTCGACGTGGCCCGGCGTGTCGATGATGTTGATGCGATGTTCGGGATAGTTGCCGGCCATGCCGCGCCAGAAGCAGGTGGTCGCGGCCGACGTAATGGTGATGCCGCGCTCCTGTTCCTGCTCCATCCAGTCCATGGTGGCAGCGCCTTCGTGGACTTCGCCGAGCTTATGGTTGACGCCGGTGTAGAACAGGATGCGCTCTGTCGTCGTCGTCTTGCCAGCGTCGATGTGAGCGCTGATGCCGATGTTTCGGTAGCGCTCGATGGGGGTCTTTCGGGCCACAGTACACCTCTTTTCCAGACGGTGGGGAAAAAGCATAGCAGCAGCCATCATACTCCAATGTCGCAATGCCGCGCTGGGCTCGGCATCGCCCCCAAGACCAGCAGCCACGGGGTTTTCGGCGCGTGCTGGCGGCGCCGCGGCGCGTCGGCGTGGTGGCGGCGGCGCCGCACTGGCGTCTGCATGGACCGCCTGCATGCACGCCTGCATGGGCGTGCGTCCGTGCGCGCCGCCGGCCGTTCTCAGGCGGCGTTGCGCGGACGCGCGAAGTCGAGCACGGCGCCGCGCGGACCTCGGGCGGCCTGCGTGTCGCCCTCGTTCGAAGCCGGCGCCTCGTCGTAGCCGGCCAGCCGGAAGACGGCAACCGCCTCGCGCAGCTGACGCGCCTGGTCTTCGAGCGAGCCGGCCGCCGCGGTGGCCTCTTCCACGAGTGCGGCGTTCTGCTGCGTGACCTGATCCATTTGCATGACGGCGGTGTTGACCTGTTCGATGCCGCCCGACTGTTCGGCAGAGGCGGCCGAGATCTCGCCCATGATGTCGGTCACACGCTGCACCGCCTGCACGATATCGGTCATCGTGCGCCCGGCATTGCGCACTTGCGACGATCCGTCCTCGACCTGGCTCACCGACGTCTCGATGAGCGCCTTGATCTCCCGGGCGGCGGCAGCGCTGCGCTGGGCGAGCGTGCGCACTTCGCCGGCGACCACCGCGAAGCCGCGACCCTGCTCGCCGGCGCGTGCGGCTTCCACGGCCGCATTGAGGGCAAGGATGTTCGTCTGGAAGGCGATGCCGTCGATCACGCCGATGATGTCGTTGATCTTCGCGGAGCTGGCCGCGATCTCCTGCATCGACGTCACCGCGCGCTCGACCACACGTCCGCCTTCGCCGGCGATCTCCGAGGCATTGATCGCGAGCTGACTCGCCTGACGCGCGTTCTCGGCGTTCTGGCGCACCGTTGCCGTGAGCTCCTCCATCGACGACGCCGTCTCTTCGAGCGAGGCCGCCTGCTCCTCGGTGCGCGCCGACAGATCCGTGTTGCCCGCAAGCAGTTCTCCGGACGCGGAGGCGATCGCCGCCGTGCCGCTGCGCACGCGCCGCACGATCCGATCGAGGCTTTCATTCATGTGTTTGAGGGCGGCCATCAGTTGACCCGTCTCGTCGCGGCTCGTCACTTCGATGCGGCTCGTGAGGTCGCCTTGCGCCACGCGTTCGGCCACCTGCACGGCGTGGGCGATCGGGCGCGTGATGCTGCGCGTGACCGACCACGCCGCACCGATGCCGACGACAGCCGCCGCGCCGCCAATGGCGGCGAGCAGCCACTTGGCGAACGCGATGTCGGCGCTCGTCGAGGCCCCGGTCGCGTCGACGATCTTTTGCTGCAGCGCCACGAGTTCGACCGATTCCGCCTGCATCGCGTCGAGCGCGGGCAGCGCGTCCTTTTCCGCGGTGGCGAGCGCGGCCTCTCGCTGATCCGCTCTCAGTTGCGAGATGACGGTGTTGCGTGCCTTGAGAAACGTCGTGTTGTGTTGCCGGATGGCCGCGAGCAACTCCTTGCCCTGCGCCGAGCTCACGTACTTGTCGAGCACGCCCTGGGCGCGCCCGATGGCCGCCAGGTTCTCGTCGATGTGCCGATCGAACGCGTCGCGCTGTGCGGCGTGCGTCGCGCTGACCGCCTCGAGCAGACGGCGCGCGTTGCTGCGCACCATGGCGTTGATGGTGTGCGCGGCGTCCGCCTTGGCCCAGGCGCTCGTGATGAGCATTTCGTTCGCACGCTCGATGGCGACGAAGCGCACCAGCGTGATGGCGAGCATGGCAAGCAGAAGGATCAGCAAGGTACCGAATCCGATGGACAGTCGGGTCCGGATTTTCAGGTCGGCGATTCGCATGAGCAAAGACTCCATTGAGTGGTTTGATGCCGGGACGACACGCGAGACGTGACGTCGCCGGCGTTGCGGAGTGGTCGCCGGTTGCCGTGCAACGCGTCGAAACGAGGAGTGACGCACGACGCGCCATTGGCCCACGCGCCGAGTTCGATACGTTGGAGGTGCCCGGCGACGCGTGACGGGGATTCGATAAAGCCTGTCCGTCTACCTTCGTATACGACTTGGAATACGATATCTGAAGGTCTCCGACGGGGCGGCGAGCGGAAGTCCGACGCGACGGACGCGTCGGATTCCTACACAGACAGCGGGCGAATCCGACGCGGCGGGTGTGTCGGACGAGCGAGCCGGCTCAGATGACTCAGGCGACTCAGGCGACTCAGACGAAGCGGACGGCGTAGATGGGGGGCAAATGTGCGGACACACATTGCCAGCGTTCGCCTGCACTTTCGCTGATCCACAGCGCGCCGGTCGTCGACCCCATGGCGAGCCGGCGGCCTGTGGCGTCGATGTCGAGGCCGTGGCGATAGACGAGGTCGTAGGACGGCACTTCGGGCAGTCCCTGTGAGAGCGACGTGAACGATTCGCCGCCGTCGCGCGTGCGCGTGACGACCAGACGTGCGTCGACCGGAATGCGGCAGGCGTCGCGCTGCGCCGGCACGAACCAGGCGACGTCGGGGTCGTGCGGATCCACGGCGACCGCAAAGCCGAAGCTCGACGGCGACGCATGAATGCGCCGCCACGACGCGCCGTAATCGAGCGAGCGGAAGATGCCGTTGTGGTGCTGCGCCCACAAGGCATTCGGGGCGTCGCGACATTGCACGAGCCGATGCACGTCCTGCGCGTTGGGGTCGAGCCGGCGCTCCGGCGGCATGTAGTCCGCCTCCATGCCCGAGGCCGCGAGCGTCCACGTCCGGCCGTCGTCGCGCGTGCGCCAGACACCGCCGGTCGACACCGCGACCATCACCTGGCGGCTATCGTGCGGGTCGATGCAGATGGAATGAATGCCGGCGTGGTCGTAGCCGCCGCCCATCCATTCGGCGCGCTCGGGACGATCCCACAGACTGCGCACGAGTTGCCAGCTGCGACCATGATCGCCGGAGCGAAAGAGTCCGCCCGGGATCGTGCCTGCCCACAACACGCCGGGTGCGTCGGGGCCGGCTGCTTCGAGCGACCACAGCAGGTCGACGGACGGGGCGGGCGTGTCGGGTTGGACTGGCGTCTGCGGATCGAATGCGGGCGGCGCGAGCTCTGTCCAGGTGTTCGCCTCGCGCCCGCGGCACCACAGCTTGACGCCGAAGTGCCCGAGGTTGAGCGCGGCGTAGTCGGTGCCGTCGCGCGCATCGTGCAGCACCATGCTCACCGGTTCGCCCGGAAAGTCCGGCGTGCTCGACGCCATGTGCCACGCATCACCTTCGCGCCGCCAGGTGAACAATCCCTTGCGAGTGGCGACCAGCAGGGTCGCGCCGTTGATGTGCTCCACGGTCTTTCTCCTTGGCTCGCTCGCGTCTGCTTCGAGACCCGCGCGGTCATCCCCCCGAGAGCGCCTGCGCCACGTAGACGTGGCTTGCATCGCCCAGTGCGTCGCTCAATGCCCGGCGATCGCGAATCAGCCTGCCGTCGACGAAGACGGCGACGTGCGGGCGCAGCCGGCCCTGGTCGTTGAACAGATATCCGCGCAACGCCGGGGCGCGCGAGATGCATCGCGCGAGCGCGTCGTGCACCGTGGCGCCGTCGACGCGTTGTTCGTCGATCGGCACGTGTCGTTGGATCGCGGGTGCAAACGTGACGGTGGCCATGCCCTTGCGTTGCGATTGCCATGAAGGCAACCGGGTCTGTGCGTTCCGATGAGCGTAAGGCTTCCAGTGTAGACAATGAGGACCATTCGTACACTGGGCGTTGCACCACTGTTGCGCGCTTGCTGCGCTATGTCGCGGCGGGGATAACGCCCGTGCGGCCTACGGCATGTTCCGCACGACAGCGCGCGCCGTGAGGCATGGTGCGGTGCATCGAAGATGCGCCGGGGCGCTTGGCTCCCCACGCCGTTGGCGGATCTCCCGATGCGCAAGACGCGATTCGGCGCCCTTTGCATGACGAGCTGCGAGTCTCGGCGCCCGTGGAGCGTCGTCGTGGGGTGGGGTATCGCATATCGGACACTCCCCAATCCCATTCACCTCGTTATTGTTCACCATTATCGGAGTGCCCGCGCGCGCAGTGCCGCAGGCGATCACTCGGAGGAGACCATGGCGAAGGGCAAGGGGCGAGACATTGGCATGGGGAGTTGGTCTGACGCGGCGATCCGGCGGCAGATGCAGCTGCACAAGGCGGGCGAGCCGTCGCAGACGGACGACCCAAAGGTGGCGCGTCCGCCGGAGCGGGCGAAGTGCGAAGGGCACTTCGTGTGGACGTTGCGGCAGGCAGCGTTCATCGGCCGCGACGACGGCACGCTCAGAGGCGGGCTACGGCACTACGTGACCTGTACCTCGCAGGCCAAACGCTACGACAGCGTGGCGCAGGCCCGCGCAGCGGCCGAGGCGATTCCGGGCGACGTGCTGATCATGTACGGATATGGCCCGAACTGGCCGCTTTATATCGTGGGGAAGTGACGGCGCGAACGAGGCGTTCGCGCCGGATACCGTGGGGGAGGGCAGACCAGGGATTGACTTGCAGCTTACTTGCCCAGTTCGTGGCCGATCACGCCGCCCACGACGGCGCCGCCGATAGTGCCGGCCGTGCTGCCGCCGGTCGCTTCGTGGCCGAGGTAGCCGCCGGCCGCGGCGCCGCCGAGTGTGCAGCCGAAGATGGACGAACCCATGACGAGCGCGGTAATGACAACGAGAATCGACTTCGTCGCTTTCATGATGAGTCTCCTGTTGCGAGGACCGACGTGGGACGCACGCCGGCATGAGTCCAGCTTAGCGGGCGCACCGGAGGCGCAATATCGGCCACGACTGAATCGGGTGTAGGAATTGGACGACAGTTTGGCGCGCCGCCGCGCACCATGGGGGGCGGCGTCCGTGCGTGGTGACGGGGGAGGAAGATGCACGAGTGCGGGCGGAAACAACAAGGGCCGCACGTCGTGCGGCCCTTGCGCTACCTCTGGTGGGGCGTGAGTGACTCGAACACTCGACCTACGGATTAAGAGTCCCGCTTGCGTTTCGTAACAAATTTCTTTTTTTTTCAACGGCTTACGTTCGTGGCCTGTCTAATAATCAAGCCGCGTCGGAGCCAATTGGGGCCTGCTCTGACGCGGTTTGTCCCGCGTTATTAGACGGCAGCCTGCTGCCGGTTGGGCTCGATCGTGCCTCGCCATCGGCACTTGACGTAAATTTCGGTAGTCGTCACAGAGTCGTGCCCACACAACACCTGGATGCGCTCGAGCGGCACGCCAGAGAGCCACATATCTGTTGCCCCCTTCGCTTTCATGTCGTAAGGTCCGAACGACTGAAACGGAGTAAGCCCCTTCGTTTCGCGAGCGCGGTTCACCTTCCCGATATAACGGTGCAGCATTGATGTGAGCCCGGAGTAACTGTAAGGTTGGCCATTGCGCTTGCGAATCCACGTTGTCCCAGGCCCGGGGGTGGGACCGGTAGCCTTCAGATAGTTCAGAATTGCATCGATTTCGGGTGTTACCGCGATATCGACGATGGCGCCGGTTTTCCCTTGGTCGTTGCGGATTACACGGCGTACTGACCCGTCAGGTTCGCGCTTCTGAACGATGTTTGCTGGTCCCCACGCGATAATGTCCTCTGGGCGCTGCAGCGTCCGATACGTCAGATCAAGCAGGCCGCGTACCTGAGGTGCCGCGACCGCCCACACGGCGCGATACTCGTCGTGTTCAACATACCTTTCCCGCTTCGTCTCCTTGTTTCGTTTGACGCCAAGGCACGGGTTCAGCTTAACGCTCCCCTTGCCGGTTCGAATAAGCCATGTGAAGCATGACGACAAGCATGCCTTCTCCCGGTTGCCGCGTACGGGCCGACCGTTTTCCGCACAGAGGTCTAGGTAGGCACCGATGTGTTTCGGTTCGACGCTGGCCGGCGTCATACGGCCGAAGTACACCTTCAGCGGTTCGACATCCCGCTTATAGTCCTCGTATGTCCGGGGTTTGAGGTAGCCCAGCTGTACCCGCTTCTCGCAGTGGACGACGAATTCGTCGAGGAAGTAAGACATCGTGCCATAGGTCGAATCAGGGTCGTTGTACAGGTTGCCTTTTCGTTTCGCCTCAGCGAGGTCAGTACCAAGGCGTTCCCAGCGCCCGTCGCGATGCACGTAGTAAAACGCGCCATGTTTCGGGTAAACGCGGTCGGGCAGTCCCAATTCGTTACTTTTTCGTTTGCGCCCCATTTAATTTGCCTTCTTCTTGTTGCTGCGTGCGAACCGTTGTAGCAATGCAGCGGTATCCGGCGAGCAATCACCCGTTCCGCGATCGATATCGCTTGCGACTGCTCGCCCGCACATGACTTGCTCGAAATGCGCGCGCGATACGAGCGGCATTCCGTTCGGTTTCTTTTTCACCTCAAAACCCGCTCGTCTGAACCACCGCATGATCGCGGCCGGTTGGCGCAGCGGCTCGGCGATTCGGCGTAGCTCGGCATCCGTTAGGAAAGGTGGCAACACGTTCGCCGCCGCGTAGCGAGGGCTCGACGGTGTCTGGTCAAGATTCTGCATCGCAATCACTGTCACAAAAAGGAACCACACGCAGCGCAACTCGTGGATTCGTGGTTTGCGCTCGTTTTTGGTGTAACGCGCTGATTTATAAGCAGATTTTTTGCCATCAATTGCCATGAGTTACCCGTGGATGCGCCTGAAAACTCGTGGCTCAAAAAATAGGCACAGGCGCAAACCCGTGGCAAAAAGCCCAAGACTCGTGGCGCTCGATTCAGGCCTTGTATTGCTTCTTCCCTGCTTTCTTTTCTCTTCTTTTTCAATGAATTAGAGAGAAGAGAGAAAGGCACGAGGGGCGCCGGCGCGAAAATCGGACTAGTGGCAAAAACGCCCCGACTAATGGCGAATGGAGGGCGACACATGGCGGTACTCTTCTCAACAATCAAAGACTTACGAACGGACGCCCTCGAAAACCACGATTCGCGTGCGCTGCCTGCCCCTTCCCGATGGAAAAAACGGCTCGCGCGGCCCGCTTTCATCGGGGCCGGCGCTTTCGCCCGGCAGGTTCGACTTGCGACGGACACGGGGGGCAGCGTGCTGCACGGCGGTCGCATTGGCTGGGAGGGCATCATGCGCGGCCTCGCTGCTCGGCCGCGTCGGTCGCCAGATCTTCGCGAACCGACACGTGCAGCCCGAAGCCGACCAGGCGCTCGAGCGAGATTGGTGTGAGGTACGGCACGCGACGGGTATAGATGCGCCGCTCGACTTCCTTCTCGCCAACCACGACGCCGGCGTGCTTGAGCTGCGCCTTGAACACGCGGTCCGACTTCACCGGCAGGGCGTTCCATTTGTCGCGCAGCGCGCTCGTGTGCGCGATGTGGTCCATCACGTGCCCGGTGCGCAGCAGTAGGCAGAACTCGCCGTCGACCATGTCGAACGTGTACGGGTGCTTGTAGTTGCCGCCGTCGATTTCCGACAGCACGGTTTCCATGATCCAGACCCACGGTTCCCGATCGGCGCTCGTTTCGGCGATGTGGCCGTTCATTTCAGCGAGCAGATCGCGCGGGAAGTCGCCTTCCGTCGGATCCATGCCGGCGAACTCGCACAGGTAGCGCCACGCGAGCGCGACGGCCGCATAGTTGCCGGCCATGCGTTTCGCGCCGTCGTCCTCACCGCTCGCGCGGCAGTTGGCCAGCGCCTTGTCGCGCAGCGTCGCGTACTGGTCGAGCACGGCGCGCTTGTCGAGCCCGGTGAGAAATTCGAGCCACTGCCGTACCGGGAAGCGCGGCAGGTCGTCGGGCAGCAGCGGGCCGCGCTTGCCGGTGAGCGTCGTGCGTACGAGCTTGCCGAGCAGACTGCGCACGGGCACGTCCTCGCCGGCGAGCATCACCGGCGCGCACAGCAGGTATTCGGTCATGTCGGCGCCGCGGCGCGTGACGGTGTACTGATAGTTCTCCTGCAGCAGGCCGACCGCCTTGTCGATCACGTCCTGCCGGCGTGCCGACAGCTCCTCCCAGCCGACCGGATGGCTCGTGTGACTGATGCTGGTCAGCAGGCGGAACTCGGTCTGCAGCGACTGGCCCGAGAACATCGTGAACGCGAGCGACCGTTCCAGACGCTTGATGAGCGTCGATTTGCCAGCGCCCTTGTTCGCCTGGATCGTGATGTGCGGCCAGAAGCCGAGTAGCGCCTTCAGGTGGCCCCCGAGAGCCCAGACGAGCGGGATCGTCGCGGCGTTCTGTTTGAACGTTGTCTGGTAGGCGCTGATGACGCGGCGCGCGTCGCTGATCGGGCCGCTCGGGAACGTGAGGTTGTGATACGGACACTGCTTGTCCGCTTCGGTAAAGTAACAATCCGGGCCTTCGTTGACGATGAGCCGGCCGTCGCGCCACGCGAGCCCCACGAAGTTTGCCGCCTGACGCGCGCCGAGGTCGGCGCCGCGTTCGAGGATATTGACCATGCGCTTGAACGGCGCGGGCGCCCAGATCGGGCCAAACTTGGCCCACTGGTCGACGTTGTGCAGTTGGTCGTCGAGCATCACGCGGCGAATGAGCTGCGCGCCGTGGCGCGGCGCCTGCACCGACACGGCGAAATACACGGTCGGCGCCTGGTCGGCGTCGCCCGTCATCGTCGACGTCGCACTCGCGACCGACACGCGGCTCATGCCGGCGATGCGAAAACCGCACAGATCCGTCATCACCGGTGTCTCGACGCCCGATTCCTCGTTGCGGTCCATCTTCGTGATGTAGCTGGTGAAGTCGGGCCGCACGCGGAAGCGCCAGTACTGTGCGAAGTCGTGCGGCGGCAGAAAGATGCGCGGCCGGCCGCGGCGCGTGGCGTCGCCGGCGAGTCCCGCGATCAGCCACGGCTCCAGCTGCTCGAGCGCACGCGCGAGTTCGAGCGGGCCGCGCAGCTGCAGGTAATCGTTGACGTCGTTGATGGGCTTCTGCTGCTTCTCGCCGTCCGCGAGGTCCGCGAGCCAGTCAGCCTGGTCGACGAGCACGGCGCTGATGTTCAAGGCGGTGAGCCGTTCGTAGAGCGCCCACGCTGCTTCGGGGCCGGGACGGTGACCGGCGCGCGGATGACCGTCAGCGAATGGCTCGTCGTTGTCCATGCAGATCACAACTTGCTTGCCTCGCAACGGAGTGAAATCCAGCGTGTCAACGTTGCCGAGGCCGCGCAGCGCGAGCGCGGCCGCGCCGGGCAGCGCACACGTGTCGATCGACAGCGCGTTGATCGCGCTTTCGACGATGAATACGCGCTTCGCCTTCTCCAGCCGCCGGGGATCCGCGGTCCAGCCGTAGCCCGCCTTGTCGCCCTGCGTCTGCGTTTTGACGCCGCCGTTGAGCGCGGGATCCACGTAGCGCATGTCGACGGCGACGACGCGGCCGTCGGCCGGCGCCCGCACGATGAACGCGGCGGCAGGCCCGCCGTGCCCGACTTCGCCGGCGGCAACTTTCGAGCTCGTCCACGTGTTGAAGCCGAGCGTGCGTGCGGCGATCGCGGCGTCGATCGCCGCGGCCGAAATGCCGCGGCCGCCGAGGTATTCGCGGACCTGGTCGCGCTCCGCGAAGCACCGATCGGCGATGTATTCGACGGTCGTTTTCTCACGGCGCTCGGTCGGCGTCGGCCGGTCGAGCGGAATGCCGTACGCGTCGTGCAGGTAGCGCACAGCGTCCGAGACGGTGCCGCCGCGCACATATATGACCAGATCGACGCACGAGCCGCCGACGCCGGCGCTGTGATCGCGCCAGCCCGTGCCATGCTTCGGGTGATTCACGTAGATCGACAGGGACGGGTTTTTGTCCTCATGCTGCGGCGAGTGGTAGAGCGCCTTGTTGCCGCCGCGGCCGCGCTTGAGACCGAGGCGATCGGCGAGGTCGTGCAGGTCGATGCGTTGTTTCAGTTCGTCGATCGAGGCCATTGTTATTGCTGTTGTTCAGGTTGCTGCGGGGTGTTGACAGCCGGGTTGTCCGGCGTCGCGGGCGAGAAGACGAGCGCGCGCAGCGCGTCGGCGGACTCGGGGAAGTCGAGCGCGAGGCGATCACTCAATGCCGCGACGAACAGGCCGAGCGCACACTGGCGAGCGACGCTGCCGGGGCGGTTGTTGAAGTGCAGAGGATTTGCGGCCGCGACGATCGCGGCCCGGAGCGTCGCATCGTGCGATGAAGCATCGAGGCGGCTCATGCGGCTTCCCCCAGGATCGCGAGCCGATTGCGCGCGAGCTGATAGGTGGCGAACTGCAGATCGGTGCGGGCTGCAGTCGCCTCGTCGAGCATAGTGCGCAGTCGGGGCCGATTGCGTTCGACGTTCGTCGTCGCGTTTGTGATGGCTGCGGTGCGGGATGTGCCCGTCCCGGCTTGCATGCCCGAGGCCAGGTGCGTGACGACCCACTTTTCCGGATGGCCATCGGCCAGATAGGGCTCGGCGTGGATGCCGAAAGTCGCGCCGACGTCGTTCGGAATGACGACATGCTCCCCGGTGACGGTGCGGAGACCGGCCGAGGTTAGCAGCTCATAGCGGATAGCGGATTCGATCGTCATCACATCACCCCCGAGGCGGAACGGACCATCCGAGCGCGACGACGAGCGCAACCATCACCGCGACGCCGCCGACGAAGGCGATCGGGCGTGCGTATCGGACGTCGAATAGGCGCAGGACGTCGGTGGTGAGGTAGTACGCACCGGTGAGGGAGAGCGAGAGCATCAGCAGCACACTGATGCCGAAAACGTAGGGTTTCATGGTTTGGCTCCAGGTAAGTGCGCCGGCATCGGCGCGGATTCGTCATTCGTCGAAGTCGTTCGCAGCGCATCGCTTCGCGTCGGAGCTGCGCCGCGACCGGGCTTGTTCTCGGTCCTGCATCGCACGCGCCGCAGATTCCACGACCAGGCGTACGGCGCGATGGCGGATCGACGTGTCGAAATCACCGACCATGCGCAGGCGATGCCATGCCGCGCGCAGGTCGACGTCGGTGAGCGGCGCGCGCATCGGTCAGTGCATCCAGGCGAGCAGCGGCGTGCCGCGCGCGAGATCCCACGACACGGCGAAACCGAGTGCGCGTGCGGATGCGACGAATACGTCGGCGCGGACGTCAGTCGCGCAGAGCTTCTGCAGGTAGGCGACGCGCTGGTTGAAGTCGAGCGACGAGGTGAGGGTGGTGACGTGGGCGGGAGTCGGCGTTTGCATGAGTCTCTCCAGAATTTCAGGCAAAAGGAGTCCCCCGCGCCCGCGCGAGGCGGGTGCGATGGGTGTGAAACAAGAATTGCGGTTACTGGTTAGGCGTCGATCAGCGAGAGCTGACGCGGGTCCTGCGGTAGCCGGTCAACCTTGCCGACGGGCAGGTAGACCATCGGGTTCGGATTGAGGCTCGGCGCGATCGTGTGGACGGCGGCAATATGGATCTTGTACGTCGTCGCGCACTCGATGTTGGTGCATTGGCAGTACGCCTCCCGGACGAGGACGGACAGCGGACGGCTGGTCCGAATGACGGCGCGGCTGCCGCAGTGATGGCACTTCAATTTCATCGTGACTTCCTGTCGGAAATGGCCGCGTCAATTACGGCTGTTGTTATGGACGACGTAGAGCGCCCGGTCTCGTCCGGTGAGGCGACGTGCGCCGAGGCGCAGCCGTCGCTTCACGAGCCATTCCGCCGCTTGCTGAATCGACGCGAGGCCTTGCTGTTGCCGTACGCGCTCGAGTAATTCGGCGTCCTGCTCGGTGAAGGTGATTTCGAGTTCGGGCATTGAATCGGCTGCTCCAAGGCTGCTGCTATCGGGCCTGGTCGCGAGCTACATTGCTCGATGGCAACAGGGCTTCGGCGGCTTCTCGCAGAACCATCTGGCGAATCAGCGTGGCGGTTTGCTCGCCCTGATAGTTAGCAAGCGCGGTGATGAGCGCGTATTCGTAGTCGTCGAACCGCAGCATCAGGCGGTTGTCGCGGACGCGCTTGGGATCGGGATACATGATGATCACCTCCGGTCAGCTGGCGGAAACTTTGGCGGACGTGTCCTCGAACGAGGACACCTTGGCGAGGTAGTGCGGCAGCCCTTCGAGATAGATCAGGCGCGTGAGGCTCGCAAGAGAGCGAGGCTCACGTCGGGCGAGCTGTTCGAGCTGGCTGCGCTCGGCGGGCAGAAGGCGCAGGGAAACCGGCTTGCTGGACATGACGCCGGCCGGTGCGCGCCGGGGGCCTTGAGGGGTTGTCATGGCGGTTATACTCAGTTTGGACAGTGCTTCACTAGGGATGAGTGAAGTTTAAGGTACTCAAAACGAAACTTCAAGATGGTAGAGAAAACGATTGGCGACCGTTTGAAGGAGGAACGGATGCGCATCGGACTAAGCCAGGCAGAGTTCGCTGCGCTGGGTGGGCTGGGAAAGCAGGCGCAACTGAACTACGAATCCGGTACGCGATCACCAGACGCGAACTACCTGGCGGCGCTCGCCAAGATCGGCGTTGACGTGCTGTACGTGATTACTGGCGAGCGTGCGACTCAATCGAAATTGCCGCCTGACGTAGCTGACCTGGTAGACAGCTTTTTGCAACTGAACGACATCGGCCGCGCCGCTGTGCAAGGCGCGATCAACGGTTACCTGCACATTGGCGAGATGACCGTGTCTGGCCAACCTTCAAAGCGGATTCCACGGATCGCGGCGAATCGCATGGCGAAGCTGGACGCGTTCGTTGAGGAGGAAGTGAAGGCGGCACAAGCCAGTGTGGAGCAGACCAAGCGACAACGCGTATCTCGTAAACGCGGTCAGATCAGTCAAGACTGACTTACTTAGGACCGGCGCAGGGTATCCGCGGCGCGCTTGAGCGCCGCCATCGCGTCTTCCACGTGCCCCAGAATGTCTGCCGCATCCAACATGGATGGCGAGCACTCCGGCTGCCCGCGCAGCGCCGCTAACTCCTGATCGAAGCGGGACACGATCATGCGCAGTCGTCTCCCGTACTGAGTGAGGTGGAATCCATCGCTACCGGAACGCCGCTCCATCAACGGGAGGCCCAATATCTTTTCGAGCTCGGTGATCTTCTGGCTGACCGTCGGCCGTTGCACGCCAAGCGCGTGCGCGGCCTCCGTGATGCTGCGGTAACGGGCGATCTCCGCGAAGGCCCTGAGAAGGTTCCAGTTGAATTGTGTCGGCCTCGTGGACGGATTCATACGATTGCGCAATGTGGGCATGACGCAATCTAGCAGCGTGTCGCGAACACCGCTCAATCTGGCCGCCGGGACCGAGGCAGACGTAGGTTTTTACCTAACTTTCGAAAGCCTTTTCCCTACGTTTCATTTTCATTCGTAACGCACGAAAATAGGGCCGCGTTACTTGACGCGTGAATGTCGTTTCACGCGGTAACGTGGTTCACAATATCCGAAGAGGTATCCGTAGTGCGTAACACGAAGCAAGACCAACTCGATGCCATTGAAACAACGATCGACGGGGCCATCGATCGCTGCGCGGAAGCGAACCCGACTACACAAAGGATGCGTTCCGCTGATCCGCCCAGGAAGAAGCGCGCAGGGCGCCGACTGCGAACGCTGTCCCCTGCCGAGCATGCTGATCTCGTGCAGCTCGTCACAAGCTCACTCGCGAGCCTGTCCGCTATCCACCGCATGCTGATGCAGTAGTTCATGCTCCATCCGAGGTGTCGAACTCCGGCACCTCGGTCGCCTTGACCTCTAGGTCGAGGTCTGATGTAAATCCGCCGTTACCGTCGAGCGTATGTGTAACACGGGCGACGATCCACTTGCAGTCGTCGATGACGCGTTTGTAACCGCGCACGGTTACAGGCAGCTCGGTCATGAGTTCGGGCCGGCCGAGCGCGAGCACGATGCTGAACTCCGCGACGCCGCGCTGCAGCTTCTCCCATTCCGCCTTCGCCGCGCGCGTCGCGTTGCTCTTGTTCGCGTACGTGTGCCGCAGCACCTTCACGTTCTCCGCCGTGCCAAACAGCACGTCGCCGCTCTTATCGATGGGCTTCTTCTTCGTGGTGCGCCGCCGGCGCCGCTTGACGGTGGTCGACTGCTTCTTTGCGGTGCGCGTGTTCAGGTAGAACGCCTGCACGCCGGAATATGCGTCGCGATCGGCGACACCGAACTCATGGCGATCGCCGACGTCGCGGGTGATCGTGACGGGCGGCAACGGCTTGCCGCTCGCCGTGGTTGCTTCGCCGGCCTTGATGAACAGCAGCTTCCCGTTCTTCACGGTTGCGATGGCGTCGAACGTTTTGGCCAAGCGCGTGAGCAAATTGGCATCGGATTCGGCAGTCTGGTCGATATGGTCGACGAGCTGACCGTCGAGCGCACGACTGACACGCGCCTCTACCTTGTTCTGGCTCGCGATCGCGCGCACGATCGCACCGACCGTTTGCCGGTGCCAGGACCGTTCCTTCTTGATCGAAAGGCCCGCGCGCAGATCGACGCTGCGCGCGCGAATGGTCAGCACATCGGGTGTGCCGGTGTGCCGCACCTCGTCGACGACGAACTCGCCTTTATCGACGAGCCCATTCGCAGCCCCGGCCCAACCGATGGCCACCTTCAATCTCACGCCGCGGCTCGGGATCTCCAGCGCGCCGTCCGAGTCGTCCAGGCTGATGTCGAGTTGGTCGGCCTCGAAGCCGCGGTTGTCCTGCAGCGTCATCGAGATCAGCCGACCGTCGAACTTGTGCGTGATGTCCTTGCCGGCCAGCGTGATCGAATAGATCGCACGCGGCACGCGATCGTCAGCCAGCGCCGCTTTTTGCACCAGCTCGGCGCCGGGCAGGTCGGCCAGATTCATAGCGAGATCGCCTCCTTGATCGCGTCGGTCACAATGCCCAGCATGTCGATGTCGTCGTTGCGCGTGAGCGCCACCGTGAAGTCGATGCGGCGCGCCGCGCCATCCGGGAAGAACAGCGTGCGCGCCGTATCGATGTCGTCGATCGTGAACATGCCGTAGATGTGGCCGGTGCCCTCGATCAGCGGCCACGCGGTGTGTTGCTCGGCCATCGCCTCGAGCACCGACAGCGACAGATCGCCGCCGGTCAGTTCGGGCAGCAGCACGCCGGAGAGGACGATCGTTTCGTCAACTTCGCCAACGTACTGCCGCGCCGGCTTCCGGCCGACACGGTTGTTGCTCGCGTAGCGCCAGCCGCGCCGGCGCTTCAACTCCTGGTAGGGCAGCGTCGACAGGCTGAACACGAACAGCCCGAGCGCCATCATCATGACAATCCCCCTTCAATCCCGATCGCGCAGGCGCGAGCGCTCACGCGCGGCCTGCGCGGCTTGCTCCTGTCGCATCACCTGCAGCACCTTCTGCGCGAGCGCATTCGCGTCCATGCCTGGCGACGCGTACACGTTGATCGTGATCGGCGCGGGCGCCGATGCCGGCGCGCGCGCGGCCGTTGCGGCGATCAGCGGCGGCCGGTTGTCGACGGAAAGCGGTGCGCTGCCCGCGATTGCCGCTCCCGTGAGGCCGATGCCTGCGCCGGCGGCGACGATGCGCTTGCCGAGTTCGCGCACCGTCGCGAGCGGTCCGTCCTGGCCGTTGCGCAGCCCCTGCTCGAGGCCGGCCATCGTGAAGCCGCCGAGTGCGGCGAACACGCGGCTCGGCGAGTGGATGCCGAGCCGCTCCTTGAACCAGCTGACAACGCTGTCGCCAGCGCGCTGGATCGCGGTCTTCACGGCGCCCAGGCCGTTCGTGATCCCGTCGACGAGCCCGGACATAAGGTTCGATCCGAACTCAGCGAAGCGCGTCGACGCATCAGCGAGGCCGCGGATGATGTCGGCCAGCCAGGCGCCGAAGGCTCGGCCGGCGCCCGTTGCGGCGTCGAGGCTTTCCTTGCTTGCGTCGACGGGCGGCAGTAGTCGTGTGAGCCAGTCCCGCACACCCTTCGCAGCGCCCATCAGCCAGACGAACAGCGGTTTGAGCGGTGCGAACGCGGCGCCGAGTATCCCGAAGGCTCGGCTGACGAGCGGCGCGAGCGGCTTCAGGCCATCGGCCAGCCCTTGCCAGAAGCCCGAGAAAAACGCCTTGATCGGCTCCCAGTACCTGACGATGAGCAGCGCGGCAAGCGCGATGCCGGCGATCACGATGCCGATGGGACTCGTCAGCGCGACGCGGCCTACGAACAGCAACGTCCGCGCGATGGCGCCGAGCGCGCGCACCAGGACACTGCCCTGGATGCCGAGCATCGACATGCTGAAGCGCACGATCGCGAGCGGCCCGAGCACGGCCGCGAGCGTGATCGTCAGCGTGCCGAGCACGGCGAGCAGCACGCCGAGGCCGGCCGCGCCGATCGCCACCGCGCGCGTGAACGTCGGATATTCCTTCGCGAAGCCGAGCAGCTGCTCGAGCACACTGGTGGTCAGCTCGAGCGCGCGGTTGTACACGGGCAGGACCTGCTCGCCGATCACGGTGCGCAGATTGCGGACCTTCTCCAGCGCGATCAGCTCTTTCCCTTCGGTTTGCTGCTGCCCGAGTGCATGCAGCTTGTCGATCCCGTACGCGCCGCGGTTCAGCCGCTCATTCTTGTGAATCTGCTCGCGCTGCATGTACATCGTGGCGAACAGGTTCGCGCCGTTGCCGTTCGTCATGATCGTGGAGAATTCCTCCAGAATCTTGGCGTCCGACGTGATGCCCTTGGCCTTCAGCTTCGGCAGCAGCACCTTCTCCATCCACTCGAATGGCGAGGCGTTGAAGAGATCGCCGCCAATCAGCGCGCCGGGCTTGATCCGCTTCACATTGCCGATCGTGTTGTACTCGACCGACTTCTTGTCGACGAGCCCGAGCTCGACCAGGCGCTTGGCCGCCCGCACGGTCGTCTTGCCTTGCATCAGGTTGCTGTACGCCGCCTGCACGCCGGTGCCGGCCGCGTGACCGCCCATTTCCTGGATGAGCGGCTCCATCTGGTAATAGAACGCGTCCTGGCGCATCTGCTTCGCAGCGACCTTGCCGGTCTGGATGAAGTTGCGCCACTCGTCGCCGCCGACACGCCCGCCCGTCGCGGTCAGCACCTGCTGGACCATGTTCGCTTCTTTGATGAACGCTGCCTCGGATTTCGTGCCGCCGCGCAGCTCGATCACCTTCAGCATGTTCATGAACTTCTCTTCGTTCTCGTGCCCCTGGTCGGCGCCGAACATCGCCTCGTTCGCGAACTTCATCTTCGCGAGCGTTGGCATGACCATCTGCGCGTGATGCTCGTCGGCGAAGATCGACATCGCGTCGCGCATCAGCGTCATGTTGTCGGCGATCGCCACGCCCGGAGTTTGCATCGCGCGTACGTAGCGCTCCGCATCCTGCGTCGCACGTTCGCCGAGGCCGAGCCCGAGGATGCGGCCGCGCTCATTCTGGATTTTCTTCGCCTCGGCCAGAGGCTCACGCAGGTCGGCAAGAATGTGCTGGCCCGTTGCGCGCGCAGCATACCCGCCGATTGCCATCTCAGCCGCGGCGCCACGCATGGCGCCCATCTTCGTGCGTGCGGCCGCGATGCGCTGCTGTTGGTTGTTCATGGCGTCCAAGCGCCGCGCATGTTCCGTCAGCGTCGCGTTCGTTTCGGCGATGCTCGAGCGTAGCGCCCGCTGGTGTTCGACGAGATTGCGTGTACTGACGCCGCTCGCGGCGAGACTCGAGCGCACGCCGTCGAGTCGCTGACGTTCCTGATCGAGCTGGCCGGCAAGCGCCTTCGCCGCGCGTACGGCCTGCTGGTGTTCGCGAGTGAGCGCGCGTGTTGGCGACTCGGCCGCTTTCATCTGCTGCGCGAGCTGGCGCACGCGCTCCTGCGCAGCGCGCGCCTTCGCCTCGGTTTCCTGCATGCCGCGACGCAACTCCCGGAACTCGCCGATACGCTTCTGGGTGTCGCCGAGTTCCTTGAGCCGCGTGCGCGTGTCGCGCAGGTCTTTCACCAGCGCGCGGTTGCGCCCGGTGATCTCGCGAATTGGGCGGCTCGCCTGGTCGAGCGCCTTGAGCACGACCTCGAGGCGCAGCGAACGATCGCTCATTCGTTACCCTGCTCGTAGCGTTCACGTGCGCGCTCGCGCCAGTCCATCAGCTCCGACAGCGGCATGGCGGCCATCACGTCGGGCGACCAGTGGAACACGAGCGCGATGTCGGCCATCACGTCGTCGACGGTTCGAGGGAGACGTCCGCCTTCGACGAGTTCGGCACCAAAAAACCAGCCACCTCCGTGCCGAGCTGCACCAGATCGGCCGGGTCCAGGCGCAGCACATCCTGCGTGGTCAAAACAGGATCGCTGATGCGCGGCAACACTTTCGACAACGCGATCACGTCCAGCTGCAGCACGTCGGTGAGCGCGACGCCGCGCAGCGCGCCGGCGAGCGGCTTTATCAGCGTGACGGCAGTGATTTCCTGCTCGCCGCGTTTGATCGGCGTATCGAGCGTAATGACGGCGGATTGCTTGGATTGCATGGTGTGTTTCCTGAGAGAGGGAATGGATTAGGATTACAGGCCGATGTCGCGGCGCTGCTGCGCGAGTCGATCGACACCGCCGACGATCTCGACGAAGTTCGGGATGTCGATCTCGATCAGCGTCTCGCCGTTGCAGACGAGGCGGTAGTACGACAGCGACATCGTGCCGGTCTGGTCGGCGTTGTCGCCGGCCTTGGCCTTACCGGGGTCGATTTCCTTGTAGCGGCCGCGCACATACACTTCGACCGCGTCCGTTTCTTCGGTGTCGTCGCGCTGGTAGGAACCGGCGAAGCGCACGGTGACGCCGTCGATCTTCGACGTGCCCCACGTCTTGAACATCTCCTTCATGAAGCCGCCCATCGTGAGGCCGAGCTCCATCTTCTCCATGCCGAGGTCGACGTCGACTTCGGCGTTCATGCCGCCGCCGCGATACGCTTCCATCTTGCGAGACAGCTTCGGCAGCTGGATTTCGGGCACTTCGCCGACGAACGAGACACCGTCTTCGAACACGTTGAAATTCTTCAGTTTGGATGGCAGAGCCATTGCATTTCCCTATGGTGAGTGCCGTGACGTCAGACCGCGATGCTTTGCGCGAACTTGAGCAGGTAGCGGTCCGTGATGCGCTGGCGGAACGTCAGGTCTTCGAGCGGAGGGGTCGGGCAGAAGTCGTAGTCGAGGAAGCCCTGGCCGGCCTTCAGCGAATCCTTCTCGTTGGCGGCGGGATCAAACCAGCACTCGCCATCGATGAGGTAGCCCGCCGTCTTCCACGCGCGGAACTTCGCGTTCACACCGTCCACGATCTCTTTGATCAGCGTGCGGCTCATCGGCTGGTCGACCGCCCACATATGCGCCTCGGCCATCGTGTCGGCGATCACCTGCGCGGTGCGCACGTAGTTCTCGAAGGCCCATAGCTTGTCCTGGGAACAGGTACGCGATCCCCATAGACGGTAACCGTCCGAGTTCACGAGCGTGGTGACGTCGTGGCCGTTCAAGTAGCCGGCATCGGTATTCGGATCCTGCAGATCCCAGAACACGTCGCGGCTGATGCCGGTGACGCCGTTCACGACGACGTTCGAGATCGTCTTGTGCCAGCCCATTTCCTCGTCGATCTTCGCGCGCATGCCGAGAGCGCGCGCCGTCGCCCACGTGATGTCCTCGGCGTTGGTTGCGGTGTTCCAGTTCACGAAGTCCGGCCAGATCGTCATCAACTCGCGCTGACCAAAATTGGCCCGGTGGGCGACCGCCTCTTCCTTGGTCTGCGCGCCGAACGCGCTGACGTATGCGAAGCCGCGCAGCTTCTGTGCGATCGTGGCGAGCTCGGCGGCAACCGGCAGCGTGTCGAGGCCGGGACAGCCGAGCACGCGCGGCTTTACCCCGAGGCGGCTCTTCGCGGCCAGCAGCGCCTTCATGCCAGTGTACTGGCCGTCGGTCGTCGTGGTGCCGATCACGTTGCTGGTCGTCGCGTCTGCATCCTTGCCGGTCGGCACCCGCACGGCGACGATCATCGGCGAGGTTTGCGCGGCGATCGCATCGAGCGCGCGCGCGAGCGTGCCCTTGGTGCCGGCCTTGCCGATCGCGGCCTGCACGTCCGTGATGAGGGTGGGACGGTTTTCGGGGAAGGTGGTCGGATCGGCGTCGTCGCCGGTGCAGACCATACCGATCACGGCCGTGCTGACCGTGCGGATGGGGCGCGTACCGTCATTGATCTCAATGACGCGTACGCCGTGGTGGTAATCAGAGGGCATGCAATCTCCCGGAAGTGAGGCTCCCGAAAAGATTGCCGTTCGCGCGCGCGCAGATCACGCCCGCGTGGTTGTGCAGCGGTCGGCCACAACCGAAACCGCTGCAGGATGGCGTTATGCAGCGACGGTGGGTTTGTTGAGCCCGGCAAGGCGTGGCGTCGCGACCTGGTGGTAGGTGGGCTCCGGCTCACATCCGATCCAGTTCTGTTTCATTGCGACTGACGCGATAGACCTCGGCGGGCCGGGTCATGCACCAGAACGACCACGACCGTTGAACCTTGCTGTCGTACTGGAACTCCGGGTAGATCGTCTTCACGCCCCGCAGATGTACTTGCTCGACAGCGACTGGCCGCGCGAGGCGCCGGTCGTGCCGCCGGACGAGTAGGGCGGATCCGTGGAGGTCAGATCGACACAACTATCAGGTAGCGCGCGAGCACGTTCGGTGCGTCGGCTTGGTGAATGCGGTTGATCAGGTCAGCGGAAATGAGTAGTTGCATGGAGCGACCCCCTCGTAGCGGAGACTCGGCGGCCTGCGGGTAAGCGGCGCTCGGCCCTCAACACGTTCATAGCCCGACAGCGCGGGCATTTGATGGTGAGCCGGATGTACTCGCCGGCTCCGAGTTTTCGGTTACAGCTTCCGCAATGGATGTCCTGTATGGGGCACGCGCTTCGATTGACCATCTGGCAAGTCTGGATGTGCTCCCAGCGGCGGTTGTTACTGCGTGGTGACGTCGTCGTTAGATAAAGGGATAGAAAGTTAAAAAAAAACGTGTCCGTAAAACGATTGCGAATTAAGACACATATGCGCTGAGCCTTAACGAAACGTACAATCACTGTCGGCTCGACGTGCCGTGACATTGCCTGCTATTTGGCCACAAACTTAGCGTTCCGCAATAAACGGAAGGGGAAATGAAAACATCGAAAGTTATCCGTGAAATCGCAAACGAAATAGAAAATGTTTTTCGCAACAATGAGTTGGCAGAGCCCAATCCTCTCGCTTTGGCTCAGCTCGAGGTACTGCATAGCCGCATGCGTCTTCACTGCGGCTACTGCTTTGAACGAACGACAAAAATTATTTCCCTCGCCAAAGACTTCTACAGTGTGCGCAAGCATCAGTTGCATCCCGGGGGAGCCGACGGCGTGCTGCGCGATGTTTGCGTAAACCTCGAAGAGATGCGTGCCTGGGCAAGCTTGTGGGAGAAGAACGGCAAATAACGACTTGGGGCGTCACTCGCCGACCGCCTCTCTTCCAGAGCGCTTACGCCACGCCTTCATCATCAGCAGTCGCACTCGGCACCGACGGCGCAACATACGGCGCCGGCTCCTTCGGCCACACCACATTCGGGAACGTTTCGCGATTCAGCGTATGCGTGAGCCGATCGGCATACGCAGACCATGCGCGATAGTTGTACTGCTCTTCGTCCGACAGCTCGCCTGCCGCATACGCGTCGGCTTTCCCGTCGATAAAGCTCTTTGCCTTCGCCATTCGCGCCTCGAATTCCGCAAGCGCCGGTTCGCACGCGACTTCGAAGGGGACCGGATCGTCGGGCCAATGCACGGTGTCGGGGAAGCCGTCCGACTGAATCGCGCGCACCAGATCGAGTTGATAGGCCGACCATGCGCGGAAGTAATACACCTCCTCCATCGACAACAGCCCTGCCGCATACGCGTCCGCCTTGCCGGCGTTCATCTGACGCGCGCGCGCCATACGTGATTCGAACTCGACCATCGCTGCTTCCCGTGCTCGTTGAGCCACGAGCGCGGGATCGAGGACCCAGCCGCCGTCGCGCCACACGTGCTCCGGCGACGGACGTGGAATTTCGGTGAGCCCCTGTGCTTCGGGCGTCGTGCCGGCCGCGAGGATTTCGGCCGGCTCGCCGGTGTCCTGTCGATACAGAACCTGTCCGCGGTGATCAGGCAGGAGAGTCCATGCACCGTTACGGTAAAACGGCCAGGTGCGCGGCGTGCGCTCCGGCAGTGGATCGAGCGTACTGAACGCTGGCACGAGCCAGCGATTCGGGTTCTTCGGATCCACGTCGGCGAGATGGCTGGAAATGTACTGTCCGGTTTCGGCGTCGTATTGATGGATGAGCATAGGTGTCGTTTCAGTAAGCGCGAATCATGGCGAGCATGGCGATGTTCCGGGGACGGGCCTCGTTGCCGCCGTCCCCGTTCACGGTAATGGCATGCGCGTGTGCGCCGGCGCCGCCGATCCCGACGTTATGGCTGTGCGTGCCGGAGCCTTCGGTATTGAACTCGTGTGCGTGATCGCCGGACCACGCGATGTCGGCCGAATCGCCTGCACCGACCGCCTGCTCGGAGCCGCTACCGGCCTGGTCGGAACCGGTTAGCGACCCACCGTAAGGCGGCCGCAGTAAGCGGCTGAAAATCCCGTTGTTGTGATTGTGTCCGCCGCCGCCGCCCGTCCAGCCGTGGTGACCATGCCAGCCTTGCGCGTCCGTCCAGGCGCCGTGCGTATGGTCGCCGACGGCTGCCGACGATGCCCCGTGCGCATGCCATGCGTTCTGGAAGCTCTGGAAAGTGCCAATCCCGCGCGCAGAATCCGCGCCGCGGCCGTCGTCCCAGCAGCGCAAGAATTCGCCGCGCAGCTCGGGCAGACGGAACGTCGTCGCGCCGTCGCCCGTCGAGAAACACCCCCAATTGTTCTGCCCCCACGCCGACTCGGCGACGAGCGCGCCGCTCGCCTGTGCGTACGCCCACAGCGCGGGATAGTCGCTGCGGTTGACGAGCGCGCCGTTCAATTTCAGAAAGCCGGCGCGCACGCTGGTGCGCGGCTCGAACACGATCGTGCCGATGCCGGCCGACGCGATCGCTGCGACAACCCATTCGGTCGTTGGCACGCGCTTCGATGCGTCGCCCGATGGCGGCGTTTGCGCCGTAATGAGGCCGCCGACGTCGAGCGTGCCGCGAAAGCCGGTATTGCCGGTACGCGTATCGAACCAGTGCGAAAACTCTGTTCGCGGTACGGGCATGCCGTCGATCGTTGGCGCGAACCCGATGCCATACCACGACCGCAACGCGACGTTGGTCGTCGAGGCGGATGCGCCATCACCATTGCCGGCGCCGAGAATCGCGCCGGTTCCGCCCGGTGCGGACGCGAGATGCACGACGTCCCGTGTGCTGACGCGGCCCGTAAAGTCTGCGCCGGAAAGATTGGCCTTCGCGTCGAGCCGTGGCTTGAGCGTAGCCGGCGTCACGGCGCGCGTCGCGTCAGTGCCTGCGGCGACCTCTTCCGTCGTCGCGAGCTCGACGACGCCCTTGCGGTCCATCGTCGCCGGTGGGTTCAGGAACGTGGCGGGGCCGAACTGGAGCTGCGATGCGTCGATCGACTTGAATACGATGTCGCTCGCAAGCAGCATCATCGCCGCCGGAGACTTTTCCAGAATGGGCGTGTCCTGAACGTAGACGCCGAAGAGCACACCGTTGTCGAGGTACAGACCGTACGCGAACAGCGAATACTGATCGTCGGTGTCGTCCTGGATGACGACATGCACTGTATCGGGCGCGACGTTTTCGCCGCCGAACGTGGTCACGCGTTTGCGCTCGGCGGGCATGGTTTTCATGCCCTTGTCGAAGGTGAATGCCGCGGTGCCGAGACCGACTTCGGTCACGCGGCGGGCAACCGTGCCGGTATTGCCAGCTGCGACGAGCGCCGCGCGTCCGGCGTCGGTAATGTTGATGAGGTTTCCAGCCATGTTCAGGTTTCCGAGAGGGACAGCCGGCGATAGACCGCGGCGCGTGCACCCGCGCCGACGTGCTGCGTGCCGATCGCGCTGTAGCCTTGCTTGAAGATGTAGTGCGCGGTTCCCCGCTTCGCCCGATCGACTTCGGCGCGAATGTCGGCGACGTACTGCGCGGTGGCCGGCACGCCTTCACGACTGCCTACCGTCATCACGATCTCGAACGTGCCCGGCACGCCGCGCGGCGTCATCTCGAACCATTCGCGCATCACGACGTTCGCGCCGAACGACGCGCAGACGTCGCGCACGGCGTCGGCCGTGCCCTTTTTGCGGGCGATGCGAATTGCCGATTTCACACGCGCGCGCTTGACCTGCTCGGGCCATTCGTCGCGCCACGTGTCCACGCCCATGTGCCACGCGAGCCACGGCAGAAAGCGCAGCGGGATCCGGTCCGGGTCCATCAGCGTGTCGAGCTCGACCGGGATGTCGAGCAGGTCCGCATTGGCTTCGGCCAGGCGTCGCTCGAGCGCCGTCGCGTTCGGCGGCAACAGTGAACGGGTCGGTTTATTCATCGGCTACCCCGCCGTCGATCAGCTCGATACCGGTGCAGTACGGCGCCTCGTCGATCGCGATCGGCACGCCGTTGGCCGGCGTGTCGAGCAGCACCTTCTGGACGCCGGCCACGCGCATTGATGCATACAGGCCGTCCAGCGTGATCTCGGAACCAGGACGGTGCATGGCATCTGCGAACTGCTGGGCGTTCTTCCGCGACGCAGCGATCGCAACGGCGCGGTCCGGTCCGTTGAAGAAGCGCAGCGTCGCGCGGATCGCGTACGGCACGATCTTCGCGCTCTGGACAATGACCTCGTCGGCCTGCGGGCGCTTCTTTTCGAGGTTCTTCCGGACGATGCCGAGCAGTTCCTCGCTGGCCGTGCCGTCGCCTTCGCGCGATAGGATCGTGACGATCATCACGCACGGCGACGGGCTGTAGGCGGTTGCCGCCTTCACACGCCCATCCGCCGCGCGTGCGTGGAACACGTACGCATCGTCGGGGCCGGCTACCGAAAAGCCGCGCGGCGCGAGCTGGATGCGCTCGCGCAGGCTGTCGTCGTCCTCGTAGACCGGATCGATGCCGTTGTCCGGGTCACCGGCCGAGATCAGCAGACGTTCGACATCGAACAGCGCGCCGATGTGCTCCAGCGTCGTGCGCTTCGCGTAAGCGAGCAGCAAGCCGCGCGCCTTCTCGTTCACCAGCGCGAGCAGCAACATTTTTTCGTAGGCACCTTCCTGCAGCAGTTTGACCATCGGCTCGGATTCGAGCTCGAGGGCGGCCGCGATCTCGTCCTGCTGTTCCTTTGGGTACAGGGAAATGAGCCGGGCCTTCTTCTCGGCGAGGATCGTCTCGTAGTCCAGCTCTTCGACGATGTCCGGGGCCGGCAGCTGCGACAGGTCGATCGGCGTCGTTCTCATTCCGCGCCTCGACCTGCAATGCGGCCACTCGTCGTGGGCAGGCGCATGGAGAAAGGCGTGCCGGCGCGCGGGCCGTCGGTGCGCTCGCCATGCAGCTCCAGCACGGCACCGCCGTCGATGCCGGTGGCGGCGAAATCAACCTGATTGACCTGAATCCGCCGCTCCCAGTGGGCCAGCGCCATGACGGACGCCGCCATCACCCGCATGCGCATCAGCGGATTAACCGGCCCGTCGATGAGCGTAGGCAGAAGCGAACCGTAGTCGCGCCGCATGATGCGCGTGCCGAGCGGCGTGAACAGGATGTCCGCGGCGGATTGCTCAATGTGGGCCTGGCCGGCGATCGCGCGGCCAGTGCGTGCGTTCATGCCGATCATGCGCCACCCGCGAGCGGTTTCGAGGTCTGCGCGAATTCGCCTTGCGCCTGGTGCGGGTGCTTCACGAGGCTCACGTTTTGCGACTGCACGTCGACGTCTGCTGACACGACGCCGGTGAAGTGGGCGCTGCCCTCGATCTCGATCACGGCGCGCGTGCCCGTGCCGCCTCCATTCTTGCCTGTGGCGCCGGACTCGAATTTGAGTGGTCCCTTCACAAGCAACGCGCCCGTCACGGTCGTATCGTCGGCGTCGAGGGTGACGGTCTTTGCCTTGACGGTTGCGCTGTTGGTTTCGACCGTGACGCTGCCCGGCGCGACGACATGCACGGTCGCGCCGGCGGGCAGCGTGGCGGTGAGCGCGTGCGCCGCGAAGTCGTATGCGATACGTGCGCCGTCGCCGTACATGCGCACGTGTTCGTGCGGATTCGAGCTGGGCGCGTCGTGACCGTCGCAGTACACCCCAGGCAGGAACAGACCGGTGGTCGGTTCACCCGACGGACACAGCAGCAGTCCGGGTTCGCCGATCGATGGCGGATCCCACACGATGCTGTCGCCGGTGCGCTGCGCGAGCCAGCGAATCCAGTCAGTTTGCAGGCCGCCTGACTCGACGCGCACGCGACGGGCATCGTGGTCGACCTCGATCACGGTGCCCTCGCGCAACAGGCTTTCGAGGCGGCGATTCAGATCAGCAAAATCATCCATGCGGCAAGGATGCCGCGCGCGCGGGAGATGGTCATGCACTGGATGTTGTGCAGGAACCTGTGACAACCACTGCTGTTCGTCACCTAACGTTCGAGCTCTTCAGTCTGAAGTATCAGTTCGTCTGCTTCGAGCTGCAGTGTTCGCAAATTGTGGCATTCGGCCAAATCGCGAATGGCGTAGAGCCTCTTGCGCCAGTACTTTGGTTCAGCAATCCGGGTTTCCGACGCGAACTGGTTTCGTGACGCGCGAAGAATCCGGATTGCATTTCTGATATGTACTAAGTCCTTCTTTATGGAATCGTGTGGGTACATGATCACACCGTCGTATTTGCAGATGAGCACGTAATGCACGCCAATATTCAGACGTTTTTCGACGTGTCGGGAGTAGTCCGGAAGTATGCGGGTGCGTTTGCGTTGACAGCATGAAACATGTTTTCTCGGTGTAGCGCAATGAGGGTTCGCCGCTGCGCAACCGCGCGAAACCTACCGCGCCAGAAAATCGAGGACGATGTCCGCGATGCGCTCGACGTCGGCGTCCGCGAGACCCAGCAGCTCGCGCGCCGGATACTGCACGATCGGCCCGTTGCGCTGCACCCGATCGCGCAGGCCCTCCTGATGCACGCGTGCGATGCGCTCGACGTCGCGCGTGAAATGCAGCACCGACGCATCGGCGCTCGCGGCGGTTTTCAGGAAGCGGGCAGTGCGCAGCTTGGAGAACATCGCGCGCCGGATGCGGCCCTTCTTGCGCCGCGCCTGCGGCTTGCGCGGCGTGTATCTGCTGCCGTCTGGGTTGCGGGCTTCTGCGATGCGTCGCGACTGGCGCCGGCGCAGTTCGGCCGCGAGTTCCTTCGCTAGGCGCGCACGCTGCGCACTCGTGAGCTGGCCCAGCAGGCCGGACGCCCATTCCTCAGCGCGCGAGAGACGATCGGCCATCACGTTCCCGCGATCGGCGGCTCGCCAAAGTGGCGGATCTCGAATCCGTCCGGCCGCTCGGCGACACCGACGCGCTCCGTCAGCTTCAGCAGGATTTCGACATCGGACTTCCCATTGTCGAGCAACTCGGCCTGGAACTTGAACCCATCGCGGCAGAGGTCGCGGTTCAGCAGCAGCTCGGGCTGGTGGACCTTCAGCCACGCGATGATCGGCACCATCAGGTGATCCGAATGTCCGGCGTAATCCGTCACGACGATGTCGAGCGTGTACGCATACTCGAACGACAGCGAATTCGCTGCGGTGACGGCAATCGACCCGTGTTCGATGAAGATGTGCAGCCGGTCCGGATCGCGCGCGAACTCGGGCAGGGCGGCCGTCAGCGCTGCGCGCAGGCTGTTCGGTTTGTTCACGGCGCCTCCTTCTCGATGTCACGCACGCGCGCCTGCAGAGCGATCAGCTGTTCGGCGTTTTCGTGGCAGGTGGTGTAGTTATCGGCGACGGTCGCGGCGACGGCAGAGAGTGCAACGCCCGCGGCGGCCGCATCAGTACTTCCGGGATGTCCCACCGGCACATTGGCGGCGGCTGCGTCGTGCACGCGCACAAACCCGAGAGGAGCAACACAGGCGCGATCAGCTTCGCGATCCACATAAACGGGTACCTCCTTGACGATGGTGTCGCCCTTTTCGCGGACGACCCGGACACGGTCGACGTACCGCGTGACGATCTTCACGTCGCGACGCGCCGCGTCGCGCTCGGCTATCCGTTCGCGCACGTCGCGCTCGAGCGCATCGATGTGCTGACCAGCGCTGACCAGGCGCGCATGCTGAATCGTGACGACGACGGACGCAGCGGTCAGCACGACGCAGCTGCCGATGAGGATGCGGGTGCCGGCCATCATGCGGCCGCCCGGCTGTAGCGGTCGAACGCCCGTTCGAGCCTTACGTCGTACAGGTGATCGGCGTAATCGCGGCCGTTGTACAGCTCGGCGAACTTCGCCCATTTCCGGCCGCGCAGAGCGGCGAGCAGCGCCTTGTCAGCGAGGATGAAGCGCACGAACGCCTCGAGGTGCTCGGCTTCGCTGACCTTCATCGCTTCGACGAACGCGAACACGTCCGGATAGCCGAGCAGGTTCCAGTGAAAGCCCATGATTTGGAACCCGCCCCAGCTCGCCGCTTCGAGTGCGCACGCGGCGGAAATTTGCGACGCAGTCGCCAGGCGCGCGTATTCCGCCGTGCCGCCGGCGTAGCCACCGGGCTTCGAGTTGACGACGCCCGGATACTTCGCCGCGAGCGCGTCGGCGTCCAGGCCGGCGGCCGCGAGCTGCCGATACATGACGTGCCGCTCGAATAGGATCACGGGGCGGCCGTCCGGCAGAAAGCCGGCGCCGCGCGACTCGACTTCGTTGACTGCACGCACGGCCGCGAGATCGACCTTCAGCCGATCGGCCGCGCGCTGTAGATCCGCATCAGTCAGGTGCCGCGGATCGCGCCGGCCGGCTGCCAGTGCCGCCCACGTCTTCGGGCCGGCGATGCCGTCGGCGACCAGGCCGTGCGACGCCTGGAATGCAACCACGGCGCCGCGCGTCGCGCTGCCAAAGATTGCGTCGGTGTTGATGCGCGCGCCGGCCGCGATGAGTTGACGCTGCAGGTAGGCGACGTCGGCGCCGCGGTCGCCCAGGCGCAGGGTTTTATACATGGCGCCCCCACGGTTTGAACTGCAGCACACGCGCGATCAGCGAGTCGCGCGGATTGCCGCGGTGGAACAGCTCGACGACGTTGCCGCGCACGCCGTACACGGCCAGGCACAAGACGCCGACGAGGACGGTGTCAGCCACATTTGCCGGCGGCAGCATGCCGAACGCGGCGCGAATGGGCGCGGCGCCGGCGGCAACCGCGAGTGCGTAGGCGAGACACGACGCGAGCGGTCGGTGGGCGCTCGTGCCGCGGCGAAAAATCACCAGACGCAGCGCGAGCGCGGCGCACAGCAGCACGTAGACGGCCGTGAGCATCACTTTTCCCTCCCCTTGAACACGTTCAGCAACCGGTCGGGCGCGTCGGCCTGCGCGATCAGCCACAGCAGCAGCTTCACGACGAGTGCCGAGGCGATCAGCGCGCCGATGCCGGCGTGAACTACGATTCGCGCGGGAAGCACGACGTCGAGGCCGGCTGCGAACAGGTCCGCGGTCAGGCATCCGGCCACGAACGAGATCACGAAGAACGCGACCCGTTTAGGGATCGATGGGTCGGCCGCGGTCATCACGAACAGCAGCGAGCCGGCGAAGGCGCCCATGACGACATTCGCGTCGACGCCGGGAAACAGCGACAGCGTCGCGACACCGAGCGCCGCGGCCGTCGCGGACGACGTGGAAATAGGTTCAGCCATTCTCAGTCCCATAACTGGAGCCGCTCGGCGCCGGATTGCGCCGCTTGCGGTACTTCGTCGGGCAGCTCGACGAGCAGCCCGTGAGGCAGGATCGGGCCGTACTGCGCGAGATCCCGGTTCAGCTCGAGCACCGCCTCGACGACACCGCGCGTGCGGCCGAGCACGCGCCAGCACAGTGCGTCGACGGTTTCGCCCTGGAGCGCGCGCACCCACATCAGGACAGCTCCTGACCGTCCGCACCGTAATGGGCGACGAGCCGCGGTTTCAATGACGCCAGCCGACGCGCGCGTACTGCGGCCCGCAGCATCAACGACGCAGTGTCGAGGTCGGAGCACAGAGCGATTTCGCGCCAGAAGAGCCCCGCGATGCGGCGCTGAACTTGCAACGGTGCCGCGACGTGTCGGCCATCAATGACGCGGTCCTGCGGCAGGCGACGGATTCGGTACGTTGCTCGCATCAGATGAGCTCCACGGTCACGCGCGGCCGGCCGACGATGTCGCTGATCGCCCAGCGCGCATCGCGGCGTAGTTCGTCGCTCTGAGGCTCCAGATCGTCGGCGCGGCGTGCGCCGTCGCCGGTCGTGTCGTAATCGCGGTACCGCTCGATGAGCGTCGCCTTCGCCAGGCAGTACACGGCGCGCCGGTAGTGCTGCAGCAGGACGCTTTCGCCGTCGAGCTGGTCGGCCGGTACATCGGCGAGCCGGGCGAAGCCGGCATCGCGCCACGCCGTGCGCGCCGTGCGCAATTCGTCATTGACGCTCGCGATCGCCGCGAGCAGCTCGTGCCGCAAACGGGCATCGGTCACAGATCCGTCGAGGCGCATCGTGTCGCGTGCGTGTTCGAGTGACACGTCCGGGTAGAACGCGTCGTTCGCAATCGGCGGCGCCGCCGTATGCGGCGGCTGCGCCAGCGGCGGGGTCGAGACAAAGGACATGGTCGGGCTCGTCATGTTGAAAAGGTGAGGCGGTGGACGGGGCTTTCGCGCGGCCAGCGCCGGCTACGGCCCCGTGCCGCCCGGTGCGCGGGGTACGCTCGGTCTCAGCCATCGGGGCCGCGCTGGCCCCCGCTGGCAGAGTTTTTCAGCTCGCGCTCGAGCCGCTCGATGTCCTTCTTCACGCCGACGTTCGCGAAGAGCTGCAGCGCGCGGCGCAGGTGGTCCAGGGCACGCGCCGGCTCGGCGGCGGTGAGCCCGTAGCCGATCGCTTTGTGCAGCTTCGCGCGCACTTCATCGGGCATGTCGGCGCCCGTCGTCAGTTGCTCGATTTCGAGCAGCGGCTCGACCTGGATCGGCTCGCCTGCGCGATGCGCGCGCAGCGCGGCCTCGGCGAATTCCTCGACGAGCAGGCACGGTGTGCTGCGCTTGTACTGGTCCGGCAGAGGCAGGCCGTGCCGCAGCGCGTACGCGCCGATCTCCAGCGCACCGCGGAAGTCACCGACGTCGACGCGCCAGACCATGATCGTCATCAGCACGTCGTCCTGCGCGCCGGCGGCACCCTCCAGCACGCCCGCGACCCAGGCGTCGTACGTCGGCAGGAATTGCCGCTTCAGATCGGCCTTGCGCTCGAGCGACTCGACGGCCTTCAGCGCGCGGCGATGCTCGTCGAGCTGCGCCAGCATCAGCGTGTACGCCGAGTCGTCGCGCAGCCCGCCGACGCCCGCCGGCGTGCCGCGCGCGGCCTTCGCCGCGACAGTGCGCTGGAAGTGTTGGCGGAACGGGTTCGTCATGCACCACCCTGCGCAGCAGCCGGTGCGTCGTCGACGAGCTGGATGTTTTCGACCACGCAGCCGGCGCCGTACTGCTCGATCACGTACGCATCGTTCGAGCTTTCGTAGTTTTCGACGCGATCGCGCTCGGGAACTTCCTTCAGCGAGCGCCGGCGCGCGCTGATTTGCCAGTAGATCGACAGGTTGTCCAGTCGCGTGACCATCAGCGCGTGAGCCGGGAAGTACGGGACGGTGACGGCCGGCAGGTTGCCGAGTCGCTTCTGCGACACGACGATGTCGGTCGCGAGCGTCTCGGTCGACGGCTGCGCCTGGTTGATGAGCGGGAAATACTTGTCCTGCAGCAGCTCGCGCCCACAGATCACGACGAGATTCGGGTCTTCCGCGTACCACGGGTCGAGGAACTCGTTGCGCGCGAGCGTGACGACGGCGTCGAGGTTTTTGAATTCCTCGCCCTTGCCCACCTTGGCACCGGAGAACACGCGTTCCTTCGCGTTGTTGCGATACTGCTGCAGCCAGCCGATGTTCACGTCCTGCAGCAGCGGGTTTGCTGCGAGGTCGGTGTCGGCCGCGACGCGCTCGCCGTTCCAGCCGATCATGATGCGGTCGAGCGCCTGGCGCACAATGATCGAATCGCGCACACGCGCCTGGAAGTCCGGAAACTTCGCCCACGCGTCGAGCTGCTGGTAGCGAATATGGGTGTCGTAGTTCGTCTTCTCGCAGCGGTATTTCTGGTTGTCGAGCGCCGAGACGTCGCGCGTCTCACGCGCGCGCTTGGTCGTATCGGTGCGGCTCGCGATCGGGCCGGAGACACCAAGGCCGATCTTCTCGCCTTCCATTTCCTCGACGCCGTGGATGTTGATCCGAGAGAGGAATGCGCTCGATTCCTGAATTTTCGTTTCGAGCGTTTGCTGCACGCTGGGCACGACGGAAAACTTCTTCGTCGCATCGCTGATGCCGTTCAGTTGTTCAATACGCTCGACGTAGCGGTTATAGAGCGCGCGGGTGTCGTTCCGCATGGATTCTCCGTTTTACGAAAATGGGTGGTGAGGTCGATCAGCAGTCGGTCAGCACGGCGTTGTCGCCGCCCGTCGACGTCGGCCGTTGCTGCCGATCGCTATCGGTGCGCGAGAGCTTCTGCACCAGATCGGAATGACGCGCTTCAGCGTCTTTCAGCGCGCGCTTCACATCGGCCAGCTCGTTGCTGAACCGCTCGACCTGATCGAGCACTTGGCTCTGGCTTTCGGCGACCGCCACGACCGACTGCGAGAGATCGGAGAAGCGCTGATCGTCGGACGCTTCCTTGCGATTGAGCAGGCTGCGGACCTTGGAGAACAGCGAACGCGCCGCGTCGCGTGCGCGCGCCGGGGCGTCGTCCTCAAGCTCGATGTCGGCTTCCACCGCGGCGCTGAAGAGGTTTTCAGGGCGGAGCTTGCGCGTGTCGAACGCACGGTTCTTCGCGCTGAAAGCGAGCATCTCCGTGCCGAGGCTCGCCGGGTTGTCCGTGACGGCCAGACCGACCAGATACGCCTCGCCGGTGCCAGCGAAGTCCGGGTCGACCTCCATCGACGTGTAGACCTTCTGGCGCTGCTCGGTGGTCATCGCGATCAGATCCTTGGTCGGCGAGAGCTGCGCGAGCAGACGCATCTTGCCGTCCTGCTCTTCGGCCTTCAGCGCAATCACGTCGCCATACGAACGAAACGCGCCATCGGGATAAAGCCCGCGAATGTGTTCCATGTTGATGCGCGCGCCGTACACCGCGGGGTCGTACGAGCGGGCCATCTGTTCGAGCATCGCGCGATCGATCGTGCGGCCGTCCGTGGTCGCGCCTTCGGTCGCGATCCGGAAAAACTTCGTCTTCTTCGTGTCCTGTGCCATGTGCGAAACCTCTGAGAGGGCGGGGAGCTGTATTCAGGGATTTCAGTGTCGGCAGTTCGCGGTGGCGTCGCAATGAACATTGGTTGTGTATGCAACGAGTACAACCGGTGGCAGTAGGACTCGCGCGCGCGCGTCGGTAGCCTTGCCGCATGACTGCACTTCTCATCGATTCATCCGACGTTGATCCACGCCGACGTGCGCGTGATCTCTACTGGCAGGGCTATCGCATCGCGCGCATCGCCGACATGCTCGGTGAGAAGCCGGCCACGTTGTACAGCTGGAAACGGCGCGATCGATGGGACGAGACCGAGCCGGTTGATCGCGTCGCGCTGTCGATCGAGGCGCAGCTGATTCGGCTCGTCGTGAAGGAGAAGAAAGAAGGGCGCGACTTCAAAGAGATCGACCTGCTGACGCGTCAGCTCGACCGGCTGCGCGCGCGCCCGGCGAACGACGCGAAGGTGAGCCAATCCGGGAGCGCGGGCAGCGCGAGACGGTCGCGGAGCGCGGACGAGCGCAACGCATTCACCGACGAGCAGATCGAGAAGCTGAACGATGCATTCCTCGAATCGATCTTCGACTATCAGCGCACGTGGTATCGCGCGGGCTTCAAGGAACGGATCCGCAACATCCTGAAGAGCCGGCAGATCGGCGCGACCTGGTACTTCGCGCGCGAGGCATTGCTCGACGCGCTGAACACCGGCCGCAATCAAATCTTCCTGTCGGCCAGCAAGGCGCAGGCGCACGTATTCCGTCAGTACATCGTCCAGTTCGCGAAAGACACGGTGGGCGTTGAGATGAAGGGCGACCCGATCGTGCTGCCGAACGGCGCGACGCTGTACTTCCTCGGTACGAACGCGCGCACCGCGCAGAGTTACCACGGCAACCTGTATTTCGACGAGTACTTCTGGGTGCCGCGCTTTCAGGACCTGCGCAAGGTCGCGTCAGGCATGGCGATCCACTCGCAGTGGCGCCAGACGTATTTTTCGACGCCGTCGAGCCTCGCACACGACGCGTATCCGTTCTGGTCTGGCGCGCTGTTCAATCGCGGCCGCCCGAAGGATCAGCGCGTGTCGATCGATATTTCGAATGCCGCGCTCACTGCGGGCCGCGCGTGCGGCGACGGCCAGTGGCGGCAGATCGTGACCGTCGAGGACGCCGTGCGCGGCGGCTGCAACCTGTTCGACCTCGAGCGCCTGAAACTCGAATACAGCGCCGACGAATACGCGAACCTGCTGCTGTGTCAGTTCATCGACGACTCGCTGTCGGTGTTTCCGCTGTCGGCGCTGCAGCCCTGCATGGTCGATACCTGGGAAGTGTGGGACGACTTCAAGCCGCTGTATCTGCGCCCATTCGGCGACGAAGAGGTGTGGATCGGCTACGACCCGTCGCATACAGGCGACAGCGCCGGCTGCGTCGTCGTGGCGCCGCCGAAATATCCGGGCGGGAAGTTTCGTGTGCTCGAGCGGTTCCAGTGGCACGGCCTCGACTTTGAGGCGCAGGCCGGTCAGATTGAGGCGCTGACCCGGCGCTATCGGGTCACCTACATCGGCATCGATACGACCGGGATCGGGCAGGGCGTCTACCAGCTCGTCACGAAGTTCTTCCCGGCCGCGACGCCGTTCCACTATTCGGTCGAGATCAAGACGGCGCTCGTAATGAAGGCGCAGAACGTGATCCGCAAGGGCCGGTTCGAATTCGACTCGGGTTGGAAGGATCTCGCCGCGTCGTTCATGGCGATCAAGAAGACGATCACGCCGAGCGGCCTGCAGGTCACGTACAAGGCAAGCCGCTCGGAAGAGGCGAGCCACGGCGACTTGGCTTGGGCGTGCATGCACGCGCTCGCGAACGAGCCGCTCGAGGGGGCGACAGGTACCAACACCGGATTCATGGAGATTTTCTGATGTCACGCAAGTATCGACGCGGCGCCGCGCGCCGCGCACACGCTCGCAGCGAGCCGGCTGGCGACATGCAGTCAGCGCCGGCGCACGCGGAAGTGTTCTCGTTCGGTGACCCGGTTGCCGTGCTCGACCGACGTGAGCTGCTCGACTACGCCGAGTGCATGCAGATGGGGAACTGGTACGAGCCGCCGCTGCCGTTGGACGGGCTCGCTCGGTCGTTTCGCGCAGCGCCGCATCACAGCTCGGCCATCTACGTGAAGCGCAACATCCTCGTGCAGTCCTACATCGAACATCCGCTGCTGTCGCGCGCGGACTTCAGCCGGTTCGTGCTCGAGTACCTGGTCTTCGCGAACAGCTACCTTGAGCTGCGCACGAATCGGCTCGGCCAGCCGATGGCTCTGAAATGCTCGCTCGCGAAATACACGCGGGTCGGGATCGAGCCGGGCCAGTACTGGTTCGTGACGAACGTGCGCGAGCCGCACGCGTTTCCCGCGGGCGCGGTCTATCACCTATACGAGCCGGATCTGAACCAGGAGATTTACGGGCTGCCCGAATACCTTTCGGCGCTGAATTCGACGTGGCTAAACGAGAGCGCGACACTGTTCCGACGGCGGTACTACAAGAACGGCAGCCATGCGGGATTCATCCTGTACATGACCGACGCGGCTGAGAAGCAGGAGGACGTCGACAATCTGCGCGAGGCATTGCGCAACGCGAAGGGGCCGGGCAACTTCCGGAACCTGTTCATGTACGCGCCCAAGGGCAAGAAGGACGGCATCCAGTTGTTGCCGATCGGCGAGGTCGCGGCGAAGGACGAATTCTGGAACATCAAGAAGGTGACGGTAGAAGATCAGCTCGCGGCGCACCGGGTGCCGCCGCAGCTGATGGGCATCATCCCGTCGAACGCTGGAGGGTTCGGTGACGTTCGTAAGGCGGCGGAGGTGTTCAACGAACTCGAGATCGAGCCGCTAAAAGCGCGGCTGCAGGAGGTGAACGACTGGCTAGGCGTCGAGGTCGTCCGCTTTCGCCGGCACACGCCGGTCCTATAGCTTTTGCGTGGCCGATATTAGGAGTGGGGCGCTTGCCCCACTCCTACTGAAGAGACAGGGGCAGAAAAATAATCTTAGGTCGCGCCGGTCTCGAGGTGGTACTCCAAAAGATTGATAATACGCCGGGCCTTTTGTCATAGTTATAACAGCATGCTGTTCCGAGCGTAAAGTCGGTTTCACCAGGAGGGAGCAATGACAACCGTGTGCATGCAGACAGTTGTCAGCAGTAAAACTGTTCAGGTCGTCCTACTGGCGGAACAAGCCACCGCCAAGATTTACATGGTCAACAGCGATGGTAGTTCGCAGCAGCCGCGAGCGATGAGTGTGCGGGAGTACCTGGGCCTGTCAGGAATTTTGTGTTTAAGGCATAACATGCTCCCAAGGAGAGTTTATGCCTCGCAAACCGAAAGCCCAGCCGGCGGCTCTGCCGGCGATTCCTGCCGAGCTGCTTGAGCAGTTCGGCAACGGTCCGATGACGGCTGAAGCCATCAATGCCGCAACGCTGGCGCTCAAGAAGGCGCTGATCGAACGGGCACTGGGCGGCGAGATGAGCCATCATCTCGGCTACCCACCCGGTGCTGCCAAGCCGGCCAACGCCACGAATCAGCGCAACGGCAAAGGGGCCAAGACGGTTCTGACCCAAGACGGTCCGATCCGTATCGAGGTGCCGCGTGACCGCGACGGCAGCTTCGAACCCATCCTGATTCCCAAGCACGAACGGCGCTTCACGGGCTTCGACGACAAAATCGTCGCCATGTACGCCCGAGGCATGACCGTACGCGAGATTCAGGGCTTCTTGCTGGAACAGTACGGCACCGAGGTCTCGCCCGACTTCATCAGCTCAGTGACAGACGAGGTCATGGCCGAAGTAACCGCCTGGCAGGCCCGACCGCTCGAGCCGATGTATCCGGTCGTGTTTTTCGACGCACTGCGGGTCAAGATTCGCGAAGACGCCGTCGTGCGCAACAAGGCGGTGTACCTGGCGCTGGGCGTGCTGCCTGACGGCACGCGGGAAATCCTGGGCCTGTGGATCGAGAATACAGAGGGTGCCAAATTCTGGATGAAGGTATTCAACGATCTGAAGACGCGCGGCGTTCACGACATCCTGATTGCCGTCACGGACGGGCTCAAGGGCATGCCCGAAGCGCTGGCCGCCGTGTTCCCGGCCACCACGCTGCAGACCTGCATCGTCCACCTTATCCGCAACAGCCTCGATTACGCCAGTTGGAAGGACCGCCGGGGCTTGGCCGCGGCGATCAAGCCGATCTACGCCGCTCCCAGCGCGGAAGCGGCTCAGGCCGAACTCGATGCGTTTGCGGATGGGCCGTGGGGCCAGAAATTTCCGACCGTCAGCAGCGCGTGGCGCAACGCCTGGGATCGCGTGATCCCGTTCTTTGCGTTTCCGCCGGGCGTGCGCAAGATTATCTACACGACGAACGCGATTGAAAATATCAACTCGCAGCTGCGCAAGATCATCAAGACCCGTGGTCACTTCCCGAGCGACGAGGCCGCCACCAAACTCATCTGGCTGGCCTTGCGCAACATCACCGCGAATTGGGGAAGTGCTGCGCATGTGTCAACGCCGGTTGAAAACTGACCCCTTTGTCGGCGCTCGCGCCGAAGTAAATTTGCCCCCCTGGGGTTGAAGGGTTATTGGGCAGCAGTCCGAGCCCGAGCCGGGCTGTTGCCGGCTTTGCGCTTGTCCTTGAGCCGATAGCTTTCGCCACTGATCTGCACGATGTGAGCGTGATGCAGAAGGCGGTCGAGCATGGCTGCCGTGAGCGTCTGGTCGTCGGCGAAGGCGCTGGCCCATTGAGGGAAGGGCAGGTTGCTGGTCAAGATGATGCTGCCTCGCTCGTAGCGCTTGGCGACCACCTGGAAGAACAGATTTGCTTCATCGCGCCCGAAGGGCAGGTAGCCGATCTCGTCGATGACGAGCAGACGTGGGCCAAGCACGGCTCGATTGAAGTACTGCTTGAGCTGTCCTTGCCGATGTGCCGCGTTCAGCTGCAGGATGAGATCGGCGGCACTGATGAAGCGGGTCTTCACGCCAGCCATGGTGGCGCGATATGCCAGGGCAATTGCCACGTGGCTCTTGCCCACGCCGGAGGGTCCGAGCAAGACGATGTTCTCGGCACGGTCGATGAATGCCAGGTTGGCCAGTTCCTGGATCTGCGCGCGGGGTGCGCCGCTGGCGAAGGCGAAGTCGTATTGCTCCAGCGTCTTGACTGCTGGCAGCGTTGCCATCTTCAGTAAGGTCGAGCGGCTGCGCTCCAGTTTTGCCTGGTGTTCGCCGCTCAGGATCTTCTCCAGGAAATCGGCGAAACTTGCTTGCTCGTCGGCGCTTTGCTGTGCGAGGTGGGCCCAGTCGGCCGCGATGCGCTCGAGCTTGAGCTGGATGCAGAGCTCGGCGATGCGTGCGTGCTGCAGGTTCATGCGGCATGCTCCAGTAAGGCGCCGTACACCGACAGCGGGTGCTGCAGGCTCTCGTGCGGAATCACCGTATCTGCAGTTTTTACGGTAACGGCCGGCGGCGTAGCGAACGCCCTGGGCAGGCTCATCAAACTATGTCGCTCGTGAGCAAGGCGCACTTCGGGCTTCTCACCCGTCGTGCCGTGGATGCGTTGCTGCGCCACCTCTGCCAACCAGCGGCCGATATGGGCATTGGCCGTATCGACATCGAGGAGCAGGCCGGCCGTCTTCAGCGTCGCAGCCAACGGGGTGACGAAGCTGCTCTTCAGATAGCCGTTGAACCGTTCGACCTTGCCCTTGGTTCTGGCTCGATAGGGTCGACACAGCCTGGGACGAAAGCCAAACTCATCGGCCAACGAGGCAAGTGCTGGGTGCCAGCGATGTTGACCCTGGCCGTATGCATCGCGTTCGGTGACGACCGTACCGGCGTTGTCGAAAAGAACCTCTTCGGGCACGCCGCCGAAATAAACAAATGCTTCACGTAAGCCGCGTAGCCAAGCCGGGCTGTCTTCTCTCTCGGAAAATAGCACGAAGGTGGCGCGGCTGTAGCCCAGCGTGGCGACGAAGGCCTTCAGCGGATGGCGGCCTCGCCGTATCGTCGTGAAGTCGGCCTGCATCTGCTTGCCGGGTGGGGTCTCGAACCGCACCACAGGCTCGGCGGGACGAACCTTCAACGGCGCCAGAAACGCCTTCAACTGACTAATGCCGCCCGTGTAACCGTGTTCACGGATCTCGCGCAGAAGAACCGTCGCCGGAATCCAGTGCGGATGGGCCGCCTCGATGCGATCTCGCAGGTACTGCGTGTACGGGTCCAGCTTGCGTGGCCGCGCAGCCCTCGGGCCGTAGCTGGGAGGCGTCGCCTCACCGCGCAGGTATCGCCTGACTGTGTTGCGCGACACGCCCAACTCTCGCGCGATCGCCTTGATGCCGTGGCCCTGACGGGCCAGTACTCGAATCTCCAATGATTGCTCCTGGGTCAACATCTTGGCGGCCAAAAGCCGCCATCATCGCCCAGGGGGTCAGTTTTACCTCGGCGCCAGGGGTCAGTATTATTGATCCGGCCCTTGCGCACTTGAAATTTTCTGCACCACCCTCAACTCGGATTCATGCAAGCAACCGACATGAGATC
>NZ_NJGW02000019.1:0-81189 GCF_002216225.1 Pandoraea sp. CB10b_02 | reverse complement strand
ACGCCAGCCCGAACGAATTCGCAAGTATTTCGAGCACGGCCCTGTTCGCTATGCAGCTTGATACAAGTTCACAGGGGCCGGATCAATAGTGAAGAGATTGCGGGTCGTGAGGGCCTCACGAGGGCCGGCGCGAAACCCCCGGCCACTTCTCGTCGGGCGATGCGCTTTCAGAAGCGCCGTTTCACGTACACCGACGCGCCGATGTCATGCTGCCCCAGCACCGGTATCTTGGCGCTGGCCGAGACGGTCCAGTCGTCGGTCTTGAGCGACAGGCCTCGCTTGGGATCCGAGCCGAGCTTGTCGTCGGCATTGTCCCATTGCACGAGCGACAGCCGTGGCGACGTGGAAGGCCCGATCGCCAGATAACGCTGCGCGGGCCTGGCGGCGGGCTCGGCGGGCGTGGTGTCGACCCACCGGGCGTGCCGGATGCTCCCATCGGCGGACGCGGCGCCGTTGATGGCCTCGATACGGGTGTAGAGCAGCGCGCTGTCGTCAGCCCGCGCGCTCACGTCGGGGCCAGGGCGGCCAAACGGATATACCGTGACGGGAACGGCAGGCACCGCGGCGACAGACACAGGGGCCGACGCTGGCGGCACGCTGACCGGCAGCGGCGCGGGGCCAACGTTGGCCAACATCATCTTTTCGGATGATCCCGGGTTGACGCCCTCCGCCGTCGCCACGCCGGTGAGGGCGGCGACACAGGCGCCGATACAACCGCTGGCCATCCACCTGTTCAGGCACGTCATGGACATGCCTCCCGTGAAGGAATGAAACCCCTACATCACGAGCCCAATTTCTACCTTCGCACAACGAATCGTCTTGCGCGGTCTTTGTGCAACTTCCGTACTTAGGAAGTGTAGTCCGTGATTGGCGGTGCGCCACCCCAATTTGCACCGATCCCCCCGCCTTGGCGGTCCCCGAAGGCCGAAGGCCCCGTCCGACGTGAGACTCCGGGCGCGGGGCATGGTGACGCTCCGGGTTTATCCCGATCGTAAGCGCCACCGGCCGTGCGCCGGGGCGTTCATACGCCCTCGGGCGCAGCCGCCGCCACGCCGGACGTCCCCGGACTGACCGACGAGGCGGCGCCCAACCGGGAGTGTCGGCAAAGCTGCGAAACCGGGTCGGGCGTTACCGCGAGCCCGACGGCGCAGGCGGTCGGGGGGGCGGCGTGCGGCTATGGCGCCGGCGCACGATGAATGCCACGGCCGCGAGCATGATGGCGAGCGCGAGCGCCAGCGCCATCACCCACGCTGCCGGAGGCAGGCGCGCGATCAGCGGACGCGGACCGCCGTGCCGTAACGCCGAGACGCGCTCGGCGGACACGGGCTGCGCCTTCGGGTTGCCGTAGTGCGCCGTCACATAATTCGTGATGGCGGCGATGTCTTCGTCGGAGAGCGATGCCACCACGGACTTCTCGTCGAAGCGCGGCATCGCCACGGTCTTGCCGCCCACCGTGCGCGTGACGCCATTGAGGATCGTGGCGACCACGTTCGTCGGATCAGGATGCCCTGTGGTGGTGTTGTGATACAGCGCCGGGTATTGTCCGTCGCGGCTGCCGCCGCCGTCGGGACGGTGGCAGCTCGCGCAGTACGCACTGAAGAGTCGCGCGCCGCCCCTGATCGCGTCGTGCGAGTTGCTCTTCTCGGCGCCCCGCTGTCGGGCCTCGTCGCTATAGGGGCCGCCCAGCGAGAACGCGGCCGTCTGAGGGGCGGCCTGTGGCGAGACGGACGGCACGGTACGCAGATACGCGACGATGGCGTGCAGATCGGCGTCCGTCAGATATTGAAGGCTGTTCTGCACCGCCTCGGCCATCGGTCCCGCGGCATTGGCCTTGCCGGCCAGGCGCCCCGTGCGCAGGTACTCCACCAACGCCTCGTCGCGCCAGCGGCCGATGCCCGAGTCGCCCGAGGTGATGTCCGGCGCGAACCACGGCCCCACCTGGGCGCCCGAGAGCGCCCTGGACGACATCTCGTTCATGAACGCACTGCGCGGCGTATGACACGCGCCGCAGTGCGCCAGTCCGTTGACCAGATAGTTGCCGCGATTGACCTGCTCCGATTTCGATGGATCCGGCCGGAAGCGTTCTCGATCGAGGAACAGCACGTTCCACGCCGCCAGCGTGCTGCGCATGCTGAACGGAAAGGCGAGCTGCGTCTGCGCCGCGCGCACGTCGACCGGTTCGACGCCATGCATGAAGTAGACATAGAGCGCGTGGATGTCTTCGTCCGATACCTTCGCATAGGACGTGTAGGGCATGGCCGGGTAGAGATGCTGTCCGTCGGCCCGAACGCCTTCTCGCACCGCGCGTGCGAACTGCGCTTCCGTGTAGTTGCCGATGCCGGCCTGCTTCGACGGCGTGATGTTGGTCGCGTAAATCGCGCCGAGCGGCGATTCGAGGCTGTAGCCGCCCGCGAACGGCTTGCCGGCAGGGGCGGTGTGACATGCCGCGCAATCGCCCGCGATGGCCAGATACTTGCCACGGGCGAGCGTGGCGTTGTCGGCCGGCGCGCTGGCGGCCTGCCCGGCAAGCGCGGCGCCGCCCGTTGCGAAGAGCGCCAGGCTCAGGGCCACACGCGCGACGCACGTGCGCCGCCCGGCTCGAAGGCGTGGTGTCGGCTTCATGCTAGGTGCGCCCGAGCGTGGCGAGGATGTTGGCGGCGGCCTTCAGGCCGAGCGCAGCCATCGTCAGCGTGCTGTTGACCACACTGGCGGACGGCATCGCACCGCCGCCGGGCAGCCACAGGTTGGCGTGGTCGTGCGCGCGGCAGTTGCCGTCGACGACCGAGTCCTTCGGGCTGGCGCCCATGATCGTGCCGCCCATGATGTGGTTGTTTGCATTGAGCTGCTGCGTGATCTCGAAATCGACCGCATGGAACAGGCTGCCGATATGCTCGAGCTGCGCTTTGCATGCCTGGGCGCCTTGCGTCACGTACTCGCCGACGTCGTAGTAGATGTCCGGGCAGGCGAGGCCCAGCGGGTCGCGCCGGGTCCGGCTCAACGTAAGGCGGTTCGTCGGGTTCGGCAGGGGCTCGAGGCTGATCGACAGATCGACGCCGAAGATGGTGCGCCGCCGGATTTCGTCGTCGAGCGCCTTGCCCACGAGCCCGAGCTTGAGCGCCTGTGTCGCCGCCGGCCCCACGCGCGTGATGTTGTTCAGGATGATCTTGTTGGCGGAGTAGCGCGACCGGAACTCGCCGTCGCGCGCGCCGACCATGCAGCTGCTTTGCGCCGGACCGCGGCCCGTCCATAGTGGCTCGCCGGCGAGGAACGTGCAGTGAAAGCCGGAGTGATCCATCATGTTGCGCCCGACCTGATCGGATGCATTCGCGATGCCGTTCGGATTGCGCGCGTTGGCCGCGAGCAACAGCAGGCGCGGCGTCTCGATGCCGTTGCACGCGAGCACGAAGCACTTGCCCGTGGCCTTGCGGGACTTGCGCGAGGCGTCATACCAATGCACGGCCGTCACGCGATTGGTCTCGTCGGTGTCCACGCGGTATGCGACGGCCTGATCGAGCACCTTCGCGCCCAGCCGCTCCGCGCGCTCGACATGGTGGATGCCGTTGTACATCGCCGAGATCGGGCAGATCGGCTGGCAATTGTTGTTGCCGCAGCAAGCGGGCCGGCCGTCCCACGGCACGACGTTGCGCGCCTGGGGAATCGGCACGAGGCGATAGCCGTGCGGATTCACGATCTCGGCGAAACGCCGGTCGGCGTATCCCCACGGGATCATGTCCATCGGATACGGCTCGCTGCGCTCGGGGGGCGACTGCAGCGCCGGGTCATGCGGACCTGCGACGCCCATCTCGCGCTCGGCCTCGCAATAGAACGGCTCGAGCTCGCGATACTCGATCGGCCAGTCCCGGCCCACGCCATAGGTGCTTTTCATTCGCAAGTCGACGGGCAGATGCCGCCAGCACGACGCCGCCCAGTGCCATGTGGTACCGCCCACCACGCGCAGGTAGCCCTGTTGAAAACCCTGTCCGCTCGGGCCGCTCAGGCCGACGTAGTTGTTCTTCGGAAAATAGAGCGGGGCCGGCGCGAGCGGGGATTGCGGAAAAGGGCTCTGGAAGTCGGACCCGACACGCTGCGCGAACGGAAGGTTGCGCCAGTTCTCGACGGCGCGCCCGCGCTCGATGCGCGGGCCCGCTTCGAGCACGAGCACCGAATAGCCCTGCGCGCTCACGCGCGCGGCGATCATTGCGCCGACAACGCCGGAGCCCACGACGACCACGTCGGCCTGTGCGTCGCCGTTGGCGCTGAATGCGGGGGAGCGTGCCTTCATTGCGTGGACTCCTTCTGGCGGTTCGACGGCGTCGGGGTGGTCTTCGGCGGGGCGGGCTGGTCCGTCGTCGGCACCGGGAAGCCGGTCGTCGGCGCGGGGGTTACCGGGCGGTTGACCGGCGGCGATACCCCCGCGGCCGGCGGCGCCTCCGTCCACCAGGCGGGCCCGCCGCGGCAGTACGTCGGCGGGCTCTGACCGTCGGCCACGGGCTGGTACATCAGCGCGTCGTGATACGCGACGACGGTCGCGTCCGCGCCCTCGCCGACGGTGCCCGTGTACCACGCGGCCACGACCGACAGACACGCGTCGCGAAGTCCTTCCTTCGACGCTGCCGCCAGTAGCGCGTTGGCGTCGTCATTGGCCGCCGCCGCGAGATCGGCCAGCCGGCGGGCGTCGCTCGCGAACGTGTCCGAATGCGCACGAAACGCGAGATAGATGCGGCGGGCCGTCTCGGTGTCGAGCGTCTTATGCCCCGTGATGGCTGTCGAGAACGCGACGAATTGCCGCAGCGCCGCGGCATCGACGGCATTGCCCGCCGCCGCGGCGCTGGCCGCACCGGCGCCCGGCGTCGCGGCGCTCGACGGCGACGCCCATGGACTGCCGCGCAAGGCCAGTTCGGCGGCCGTGCCGGCAAAGGCGAGCATCAACGTGCGTCGCAGCCGATTGACGGTGCGAAAGGGTTTCCCGGGTCTCGGCATGGTCGATCCGTGGCAGGGTTTCCGGAGTGCAAAGCCGGCCGGCTGGCCGTCCGGTTCTGCATCAGGCAAGTTGCGTGCCTTCGTGTGTCTTTGTGTGCCTTTGCGTGCCTTTGCGTGCCTCGTGGGCCGTTGCCACCGTGGTAGCCCACGACGCCCCGCAGGTTCGTCGACGTAGCGGGCGAACCGGTTCCCTGTTCCGACGGCGCGCCGCGCCGGGCGTCGCGCGCGGCGTTTTGCCGTTTGCCGTTTGCCGCTTGCCGTCTGGCCGCGTCGGTGCGCGCTTGCGAAAGAGGTGATTTCTACAGACTTGTGCACATTCTCCGTTCCGGCGCGCCGCCGCGGCGGGTGGGTAGCGTCGGCGGCGTGCTGGCACGCCCGTTGCGTGCTTCGGCAGCGAGGTCGCGCCTATCCCTCGACGAGACCTTCGGAGATTCGGGAGGGCGGCGAGTGTGGCAGCCGCCGTCTGGCGCTCATTCAATCCAACAGGAGAGATTCATGAACGAAGCACAGGATCATCTGATCGATTGGCTCCGGGATGCGTATGCGATGGAAAAGCATGCGGAGACGATGCTCAAGGCGCAGGCGTCGCGTCTTGAGCATTACCCCGAACTCAAGGCGCGAATCGAACAGCACATCGAAGAGACGATCGGGCAGCAGAAGTCGCTCGAAGCGTGTCTGGACAGCATGGGCAGCTCGCCTTCGACGATGAAGGACCTTGCCGGACGTATCGGCGCCTTCGGGCAGGCGCTCGGCGGCGGCCTCGCCTCGGACGAGGTGGTCAAGGGGGCCATGGCCGGCTATGTCTTCGAGAACATCGAGATCGCGGCGTACACGACACTGATCGCCGCCGCGCGCACCTGCGGGCGCGACGACGTGCGCGAGACCTGCGAAATGATCTTGCCCCAGGAAGTCGAGATGGCGCGGTGGCTGCTCGAGCATCTGCCGCACGTGACCGGCGCATATCTCACGCGTGACGCGATGGACGAAGACTCGGCGAAGCGATAAATCGCCACGCCGCGTGCGCTGGCGGGTCGTTCGCGTTCGCCGGGACTGCGGCGGCCCCCAACGGGCTCGCGCGCGGCGAGAATACGGTTCCCTCTTGGCCGCGGCTTGCCCGCGGCGTTTTTTTGGCAGGTCGCCGGGCGCTCGACCTGTTGCCCCGCAATCAGCACATTTGCGTGCCGAAACGGCACGAAGCCCGAATTTCTCCCGCCTACACTCCGCTTCCTGAGACTGGCCGGTGGCCCGCGCGCCTCATGAATGGGCCCCATGCAGCTGATGCGCCTCATGCGCCTCATGCGCCGCGCGTGCGGCCGCCACACACTTCGACTTCAATGCCAGCCACCCCCAGAGGAGCAGGGTATGACCAGCAGCACCGCCAAACCGGCACAACACAATCCGTGGCGCGAAATCTGCGCCGCGAGCATCGGCAATGCACTTGAGTTCTACGACTTGCTGATCTATGGCTACTTCGCCATCGTGATCGGCCAGTTGTTCTTCCCCGCGCACGACGCGACCACCTCGCTGCTGCTGTCCGTCGGCACGTTCGGGATCTCGTTCGTCACGCGTCCGCTCGGTTCCATCATTCTCGGCAGCTACGCCGACCGCGCCGGCCGCAAGGCTTCGCTCACGGTCTCCATCGGCCTGATGATGCTCGGCACCGCCATGATCGCGTTTGCGCCGACTTATGAGCAGATCGGCATAGCCTCGCCGCTCATCATCATCGTGGCGCGCATGCTGCAGGGCTTCTCCACCGGCGGTGAATTCGGCGCGGCCACGGCGTTCATGGTCGAGCACGCCGACGCCAGGCGCCGCGGTTTCTTCGCCAGTTGGCAGATGTCTACGCAGGGGCTGGCCACGGTGCTCGCCGCCGGCGTCTCCGCGCTGCTCAGCCTGTTGCTGAGCGCCGACCAACTGAGCGCGTGGGGCTGGCGCATCGCCTTCGCCGTGGGGCTGCTTATCGGCCCGGTCGGCCTCTACATTCGCCGCAACATCGACGAAACCGCCGACTTCAAGAAGCTCGGCGAGAAGCAGCGCGAGAAGTCGCCGCTGCGCGAAGTCTTCGGCCGCGATCGCGCCAACATGCTGCTCGGCGCCGGCGTCGTGGCCGCGGCCACCGCGTTCAACTACGTCCACAAGCTGTACATGCCCACGTATGCGGTGAAGCAACTTCACATTCCGGCGACGTCGTCGTTCCTCGGCGCGGTCGTGACCGGCGTGATGCTGATGATCGCGGCGCCGGTCGTCGGCCATCTGTCCGACAGGTTCGGCCGCATTCGCGTGATGCTCTGGGCGCTGATTCTGGTGGGCGTGACGACGTATCCGCTGTTCGTGCTGCTCAATCGCTATCCGACGTTCCAGACGCTGCTGATGGTGCAGGCGCTCGTCGGCCTGCTCATCGCCGTGAGCCTCGCGCCGCTGCCCGCGCTTCTCGCCGACATCTTCCCGACGAGCACTCGCGGCACGGGCCTGGCGCTGTCGTACAACTTTTCGGTAACGGTGTTCGGCGGTTTTGCCCCGCTGATCGTGACCTGGCTCATCGACGCCACGCACAACAAACTCGCCCCGAGCTTCTACGTCATGGCGACAGCCGTGCTCAGCATCTGCGCCGTGATCTCGCTGGGGCGCCGCGTGCGTGCAGGCAAGATCGTCGGCATTGCGCACGGTTCGACGCGTGCATCGAAGGCCTGACCGGCCGGCGCACCGACCATCGACTGATTGATTTTCGCCGCAACGACGACGTCCGCCGCTTCTGCTGCCGCGACGTCGTCTTTTTTTCGGCATCCCCTTGCGGAGCATTTTCCATGACCACGCTTGAAGCCATCCGCGCCGCCCTGCCGGCGTACCCGATCGAAGTCTCGTTTCCCGACATCACCCGCTGGCGCGAAGGCAACACCGGCATCGACTATCTGCATACGTTCGATAGCGGCAAGCCCGGCCGGCACGTCATGATTCTTGCACTCACGCACGGCAACGAAGTGAGTGGCGCCATTGCCGTGGACGCGCTGCTCGCCGCGGGCGTGCGCCCTTCGGCCGGCCGTCTGTCGCTGGGCTTCGGCAACGTCGGCGCGTATGAAGCGTTCAATGCCGAGAACGCCGATGCGACCCGTTTTCTCGATGAAGACATGAACCGCGTCTGGTCGCCGGCGGCGCTCGACGGCGAGCGCCAAAGCCGTGAGCTGGCGCGAGCGCGCGCCATGCGTGCGCTCATCGATACGGTCGATCTGCTGCTCGACATTCACTCGATGCACGAAGCCTCGGCGCCGCTGATGATGACCGGCCCGCTCGAGAAGGCCATCGCACTGGCCGCCGAGATCGGCACGCCCGAGCATGTGATCATCGACAAGGGACACGCCAACGGCACGCGCATGCGCGACTACGGCGGTTTTGGCGATCCGGCAAGCCCGAAGAACGCGCTGCTCATCGAGACGGGCCAGCACTTTGCGGCCAGCGCGCGCGACGTCGCGCTCGACGCGGCCGCGCGTTTCCTGCTCCACGCGGGCGTGGTGTCGGCGCAGGACGTGGCAGCGTGGCTCACGCTGCCGAAGCCGGCGCGCCAGAAGTTCGTGGAAATCACGCAGCCCGTGGTGGCGCGCTCGATGGACTTCCGCTTCTCGCAGCCGTTCAAGGGACTGGAGGTGATCGAAAAGGCCGGCACGGAGATCGCGCGCGACGGCGACGAGATCATCGTCACGCCCTACGACAACTGCGTTATCGTGCAGCCGTCGATGCGCCATCTCGGCGTGAATGTCACGATGATGCGTCTGGGACGCCTGCTCGATCGCTGAGCCCGAGGCCATCAGGCCGAGTCCCGGTGCCGCGAACGGGGTCGTGCCGGAAAAAAAGTATTGGAATGGCGTTCTGGAGGGCGGGCGTGCCGGGCATGGCGGACATCGTGAAGGTAGAGGCGCCCAGCGCAATGGCAGCCGGCATCAACCGCACCGGGATGTCGGCCTCGCGAAAGAGCGCATGCGCCATGGGGGCCAGCACGAAGAAGGCCGCGAACAGGCTCATGCCGCCGTAAGTGACGAACGCACCGCCCAGCCCCACTGCGAGATCGCCCGCCGCGGGCGCGGCAGCAGCACGGTCCAGCCGCGATAGGCGAGCCAGACGAGTAACCCCAGGCCGATCAGGATGCCGGCGAGCTCCATTCAGGGCGCCTGTGCGAGCGGATCGAGGCCAATGTCCAGATCGAGCGTCGCGCGACGCCCGATGTCTGCGCCGTGCCGTTGCAGGAAGGCGTCCGCGCAGCGTCGCCCCTCGTCGCGCAGCATCACCAGAAAATCCCATTCGGCGGAGAGTTTCGACGAGTAGCCGAGCGAGGTCATCATGTCGCTCGCGATGCGGTGCATGCGCATCTGCGCCCAGCGCCTGCCTTCGTCGCTGCCCGCGTCCACGACCTGGCGCAGCACTGCGATCATGCGCAATTCCTTGAGCAGCGTGGCGTTGAACGACACTTCGTTGACGCGGTTCAGGATGTCGCGCGCCGAGCGCGGCACTTCGGCGCGCTCGACGGGGTTGACCTGTACGAGAATGGTGTCGCACGACACCGTCTCGCGCACCAGTGGCGTGATCGACGGATTGCCCGCGTAGCCGCCGTCCCAGTACGATTCGCCGTCGATGTCGATGGCGCGATAGAGCATTGGCAGACACGCGGATGCGAGGAGCACGTCGGCCGTCATCTCGGCGTTGCGAAAGACGCGCCCGCGTCCGGTGCGCACGTTCGTCGCGGTGATGAAAAGCTGAATCGGGCAGGCGCCGATACCGTCGAAATCGATGTGGTCGGCGAGCAGCCGACGCAGCGGATTGAATTCGAGCGGTGCGAGATCGTAGGGCGACACGACGCGTGCAGCCAGATCGAAAAACATGAAGAACGGTGAATTGTCGAGCGACCAGCGGCCCAGCACGATGTCGAGAGGGGTGCGACGCAACGGACTGAACCGGCCGGCGTGAGCGACGTCACGCCAGAAACGCTCGAGCGCGCCGCGGGCTGCGTCTGGGCCGCCACGGGCATAGCCGGTCGCGAGCACTGCGGCGTTCATGGCACCGGCCGACGTGCCGGAGATGCCTTCGATGTGAAAGGGCGAGGTGTGGGAGATCTCTTCAAGCAGTCGGTCGAGCACGCCCCATGTGAACGCGCCGTGCGCGCCGCCGCCCTGCAGCGCAAGGTCGACGGGCAGGGTGCCGGATGCGCGCGCCGTTGCGCGGGCGTTCGCTGACGCCCGCGTGGCGACACGGGCTTTCTGGTGGCTTGGCATGATCCCTCGGCGATGCGGCGCGAGGCCAGTCGGCGCCGGCCGCGGAGTTCGTGACGAGAGTACGGCTGCAGGCGCGACGCACTTTGCGCTGCAACATGGCCACTCTGTCAGATAACCGTGAAATCGGCAACCGCGGGAGAGGGGCTGCGCTTACCGCGGCGCAGACTCAATTGTGCGAGGACGTCTGCATGCTGGTTGCCCCATCGGTAAAGCATTTCGATCGGCTCGATGAAGAGCTCGCCCAGCGGCGTGAGCGAGTATTCGACCTTGGGCGGGACCACCGCGTAGACCTCGCGGTGAATCAGACCATCCCGCTCGAGCTCGCGCAGCGTCTGCGTGAGCATCTTCTTGGAAATGCCGGGCAGGCGGCGCTGCAACTCGCCGGTGCGCGTGGTGCCGCACTGCAAGGCGTAGAGCACCATGCTCGTCCACTTCACGCTGAAGAGTTCCAGCACGCGGCGCGGCACACACGTCTCTTCGAAAACGAACGGTTCGGGTTTGCTCATGGTAACCAAATGGTGACTATTCAACTAAAGGGTGCCTACTGGGGATTTGGCACCTTCGTCACTATACTTTCTGCCGGTAGTGCGCGTCACCCCGGGAGCGTGATCGCCCCGCGCGAGGACATGGCGCGGCCGGGCGATGGCCCTGCCAGTATGCGCACGTAAATGGAGAATCCCATGAGCAGTCTGTCGAAAACGGCCCTCTCGATGCTGGACCTGGTGCCTGTACGCGCCGGTGGCACGGTAGCCGAAGCCCTCAAACAGTCCACGGAACTCGCCCAACACGTCGAGCGTCTCGGGTTCACGCGGTTCTGGCTGGCCGAACATCACAACATGGATGGCATTGCGAGTTCGGCGACGGCGTTGCTGATCGGCCACGTCGCGGGCAAGACGTCGCGAATTCGCGTCGGCTCGGGTGGCGTGATGCTGCCGAACCACCCTCCGCTGGTCGTTGCCGAAAACTTCGGTACGCTCGCGGCGCTGTATCCGGGGCGCATCGACCTAGGGTTGGGCCGTGCACCGGGCGCCGATCAGGCGACGATGCGCGCGCTGCGCCGCGATCGTCTGTCCGATGGGGACGATTTTCCGGAGCAGGTCGCGGAGTTGCGTGCGTTGCTGGCGCCGGCGCAGCCTGGGCAGCGCCTGGTGGCGACGCCCGGCGCGGGCAGCGACATTCCCGTGTGGCTGCTCGGTTCATCGCTTTTCTCGGCGCAACTGGCCGCGCATCTGGGTCTGCCCTACGCGTTCGCATCGCATTTCGCGCCGCGGTTCATGTTCGATGCGATTCGTCTTTATCGCGACCTTTTCCGTCCGTCCGCCGTCCTCGACAAGCCTTACGTCATGATTGGCGTGCCGGTCGTTGCAGCACCGACCGACGAAGAGGCCGCTTATCTCGCGACTTCGGCACAGCAGAAGATCCTTGCGCTGATGCGCGGCCAGAGCCTGAAGCTGCAACCGCCGGTGCACGACATGGACGAGCGCTGGGACCCGGCCGAGCAGCACTCCGTGGAGGCGTTCCTCGGCGTGGCGGTCGTTGGCGGTCCGCAGCGCGTGCAGGACGGACTGTCGCACCTGGTCGAGCGCACGCGGGCGGACGAGCTGATGCTCGTTACCGACGTCTACGACCCTGCGCTTCGCCTGCGCTCATGCGACATCGTGGCGAGCGTGTGGAAGGCGTAATGCGTAATGCGTCGCTGACGGGCGGCGCGTGGCGTAGCGTGACCCGATGTGGCCCGATGTGGCGTGGCGCCGCGCGCCGCCGTCTCGGCTCAGCGGAAGCGGCCGATGGAGAACGGCGACAGGTCGATCGTCGGTCGCTCGCCGCTTACCAGCGCCGCAATCGTGCGGCCCGTCGATGCGGCGGCGGTCAGACCCACGTGCCCGTGGCCGAACGCATAGAACGCGTTCGGTACCTTGGAGGCCGCGCCCAGCACCGGCAGCGAGTCGGGCGTGCTCGGGCGGAAGCCTTGCCACCGCGCGCCGTCCACCGACGCCGTCGACTTCGCGCCCGGCGCTGCGCCGGGGAACATCTGGTGCAACTGGCGCAGTAGCAGGTCCGCGCGACGCCAGTTCGGCGGCGCCTGCAAGCCTGCGAGCTCGACCGTGCCGGCGCCGCGAAGGCGTCCGTTCATCGGGGTGGCGAACAGCTTGCCCTCGGCCCACATCACTGGCCGCGACGGCATTTCCTCCGGCGCAGGAATTTCAACGTGGTAACCGCGTTCGGTGTCGAAAACGATTCGGTCACCCAATTGGCGCGCGAACGGCGCCGACCAGGCGCCGGCGGCCACGACGACTGCGCTCGCGACTTCGCGTCCCCGATCGGTATGCACGGCAACCGCGCGCGCGTCGTTCGTCTCGATGGCCACGGCGGAGCCGTCGACCACGCGCCCGCCGCGGGCCGTCACCTGCGCTGTCAGCCGGGCGAGCAACGCGCCCGGATCGAGCGTATGTCCCGTCTCGCTGATGTAGCGTGCACCGACGAAGTCGCGGGATAACGTCGGCTCGAACTCGCGCAGCGCGGCAGCGTCCAGCGTCTCGATCAGCACGCCGTTCTCGCGCCGCAGCGCCATGCCGCCTTCGTCGCCCCGCATGCCGCTTTCCGTCGAATACGCAATGAGATAACCGCGACGCGTGACGAGGTCGTTTGCGTTGGCGTCGTCGAGCAAGGGCTGATAGGCCTCGAGCGCCGGGCAGAGGAGCGCGCGCAATGCACGTGCCTGTGCCGCGACCCGATCGGGCTGACTCGCCGCAATGAACCGCAGCAGCCAGGGCATCATGCGCGGCAGATAACGCCAGCGCAGCACCAGCGGACCATCGGGCTGCATCAGCCAGCCCGGCACCTGCCAGAGCACGCCGGGCATGGCGATCGGAACGACAGAGGATCCGTTGATGCACCCGGCATTGCCGAGCGACGCCGCTTGGCGCGCAGACTGCCGATCGACGATGACAACGGTGTGCCCGGCACGCTGAAGATATGCGGCGGTACACACGCCGACCAAACCGCCCCCGATGACGACGACGGGACGCGAATCGTTCATGAAGCCGTCCTGCGAAAAACGAAAACGCTAAGTGTACTGCGTCGGCCGCGTTAGCCCGAGGGACGGTCAAAAATGGCGGATGCGAAAAACGGGGTCGTGAAAATTGATTCGCTAAATTGATTCGCTATCCTCCCTGTATGCGAGACGGGCCGGCGATGCGCTCAGATCATCTCCAGCGGGCGCTTGCGCGACGGTGGCTCGAAGTGATGGTCGAGCATGGCCAGCTCTTCGGCGCTCAAGGTAATGTCGAGCGCCGCGCGATTGGCCCGCACATGGTCCTCGGAGCCAGCCTTCGGGATCGCGATGACGCGCTGGCGGTTCAGCACCCAGGCGAGAGCGATCTGCAACGGGGCGACGTTTCGTGCCTGTGCGATGTCGCCGAGCACGCCTTTCGTGGGCAGCCGCCCCTGCTCGATGGGCGAGTAGGCCATCATGGGTAGTCCGTGCCGGGCGAGCCAGGGGACGAGGTCGTATTCCGGCCCGCGCCGGGACAGGTTGTAGAGCACCTGATTGGTGATGCATGCGTTGCCGCCCGCGGCGCCGAACAGCTCCTCCATGTCGTCAGTGTCGAAGTTGCTCACGCCCCAATAGCGAATCTTGCCCGCGTCGCGCAGCGTTTCGAATCCCGCGATCGTTTCCTCGAGCGGCACTGCGCCGCGCCAGTGAAGAAGATACAGGTCGAGCCGGTCCGTGCGCAGGCGCGAGAGACTACGCTCGCAGGCGTCGATCACGCCGCGGCGCGATGCATTGTGCGGGTACACCTTGCTCACGAGAAATACCTCGTCGCGAAGGCCGTCGAGCGCTTCGCCGACAAGGGTCTCGGTCGCGCCTTCGCCGTACATTTCGGCCGTGTCGACGAGCGTCATGCCGAGCGAGACGCCAAGCCGCAGCGCCGCGATCTCGCCGCGGCGGCGCTCGGGCTTCTCGCCCATCATCCACGTGCCCTGACCGAGCACCGGTACTGATTCGCCGCCGGGTAGAGAGATGTTTCGCATCATGTGTCCTCCTCGATTTTTGCGTCCATTATCGGCCTGCACGTCGAACTCTGACCAGTGCAGTGAGGGCTTGGCGCAACACTTCGCGGTGTCGTCCTATCTTTTGGGTCGGATTCGTCCTGGCCATGGCCCGGACATCTCCGCTATTGCGTTCGGTCGTCGATTCTCTCGGATAGTTCACAAGCCTTTCGCCGATCCGCGAGGCTAAGCTTGCCTCACCGATGCACGCAGCGAATGTTGCTCCGCAGCGAGACGGCTCGGTGGCGGCGGTTGCTGTGTGCGTCGGGCCGGGCGCAAGCCGGCATTGGTCGACGGCTCATGTGAGGAGGAATCCAAATATCAATCGGAAACGCGGCGTAACAACTGTGACGTTTTGTGACCTTTTCGCGTAACGACCGGAAGGCGATAATGCGTCAGTCCCCGATGAAAAGAGGAGTGCCACGAAAATGGACAACGCGATCAAGTTTCGCTCGCCCGGTTCGCCGTTATCGCCCGTCGGACGCTATGCCCCGCCGGCGATCTTCTTTCACTGGGCGATCGCGCTGCTGATCGTGATCGCGTATGCGGCCGTGATCACGAAGGGCTATCTGCCGAAGGGCAGTGCTCCGCGTGCATTGTCCATGACGATTCACGAATGGGCGGGGACGTTGGCGCTGCTGCTGGCGGTGCCGCGGCTGCTGTGGCGGCTCGTCAAGGGGGCGCCGGCGGCATTGCCGGGCCAAAGCTGGATGGTGCGTGCGGGTTCGGCGGTGGTGCACCTGCTGCTGTACCTGTTCATCTTCGCCCAGCCCGTCCTCGGCTATCTCACACTCAATGCGGGTGGCCATGTGTTGACGATTCCCGGGCTCGACGTTGCGCTGCCCCAGTTCATCGCTCAGGACGACGCTGCACGCCGCGCCATCAAGGATATTCACGAGACGGTGGGCAACGCGTTCTATTGGGTCATCGGCTTGCACGCGCTGGCGGCGCTGTGGCATCACTACTTCCGCCGCGACGACACCTTGCGGCGGATGCTCTGAGCATCGGCTGGCCGGACGGCGCGCGCGACTGGCTGCATCGCGCGCGACCCACCGGCGGGCCGGCCGTGCGTCCGCAGTCCTGAGTCCCCGGTGCACCGGTCCGACCGCCGACAGATCGCGGCGCCCGCCGAGGCGCCGGCCGGAATGCCCACTGAAATGCTCACTGAAATGCCCACCGAACCCATCGCCGAAACGCCGATCGCGATCGTGGTGCAAATCAGCATGCAATCAGAACGCGAGTAGGGACGTGAGTCAAGAAGCGAGTCAGGACGCGAATCAAAATCAGAACGCAAATCAGAATGCAAATCGCAGACCGGCGAACACGCTGCGGCCATCGCCCGGATAGAACACGGCGGTGTTGGCGGTGCGCGCATCCGTCACGGTGCTGAAGTCGGTGACGTAGCGCCTGTCGGTCAGATTGCGGGCGTCGACATAGAACGTAACGCCGCGCTGCACCTGATACGACGCCTGCACGCCAAGCAACGTGTAGCCGGGTACGCGCATCGTGTTGGCGTAGTCGACGTAGGCGCCCGCGGGTACCCAGTCGAGCGACGCAGCGATCTGGAAGCGGTTCGACAACGCGTAGCCCAGCGTAGTGCGCAGGACGTTTGTCGGCACGCCGGCAATCCGGTTGCTGCCGTACTGCGGATCATCGCGGAACCGGAAATCGCTGTAGTTCCAGATCTGCGCCAGCGTTACGCGATCGCCTGTCGCTATCACGTTTTTGAACAGGTCGACGCAGGCGCCGATCTCCAGACCCTGCAGCACGGTCTTGTTCGCGTTGAACGTGGCCGCCGGGACGTCCGGTGTGGTCGTGTACTGAAGCAGTTGGTCGCGCACGAGCGAGCGGTAGGCGGTGACGTCCCACGCGAAGCGATCGAGCTTTCCGCGCGTGCCCGCCTCGATTGTCCACGCGTGCTGCGAGGCGAGCGGCACGAAGCGCGAGGTGGCGCCGAACGTCTGCGACAGGTCGGTGAAGTCGGGCACGTCGGCGCTGCGCGTAACGTCGAGGAACGCCTGCACGTCCTTGCGCGGCTCCCAGAGCAGCCCGATCTTCGGATTGACGCCGGAGTACGCCGCACTCGTCGAGCGATAGTTGGTGTCGCCCGGCATGCCACCGTAGTCGACGTACTGTCGGACGTCGCGATAGGCCTTGGCGCCGATCATCAGGCCGATCGTCGGCAGGAAGAACAGCCGGTTCTCGAAGTATGCCTCGTAGTTGTAAGCACTCTGCCGGGAGGCCAGGGTCTGGGCGCCGCGGTTGCCGTTCACGTTGACGTACTGATCGGCACGCGTGTTGCCGCCGAAGAATCGTGCGCCGACGATCAGGTCGTTGCGCATGCCCGCCAGCGTGAGGTTGGCGGTGTAGCGAGGGGCCACGCCATACGTCCAGCCGTCCTGGTCCAGTACCTGGAAGATCGGGTGGTACAGGCTTTTGTGAATGACCCAGGACGCGATGTCGAGCTGACCGGTCTCGAGGCGGATCGTGGTGAGGTTGCCAAGCCGCTCCGTGCGCGTGTTGCGCGCCTGGTCGCCGGAGATGGCCGATGCGGCGGCTTTGGTCGGGTTGTGGAGCGCGTCGGACAGCGAGAGAGTGCCGGGCAGCTTCTGGTCGACCACGTAAGCACCGAAGAAGAAGCGGGTCTCCACGCGCGGAGAGAATTTATAGCCGACGTTCGCGTTGATCTGCGCGTAGTTGCCCTTGGCGTGATCGCGATAGCCGTCCGCGCGGTTGACCGTGACGGTCGCCAGTGCGTCGAGCGGGCCGAAGATGCGCGACATCTGGGCGCTCGCCCGCACGGTGCCGAAGCTGCCGCCATCGATGCGGAACTGATTGGCGGCCTCAGCCGTGTAAGCGGTGGGCGTCACGAAGTTCAGGGCGCCGCCGAGCGTCGTCGAACCGTAGGCGAGGCCGTTGCCGCCCTTGTAGATCTCCGTCGAACGAAGGCCGAGTGGGTCGATCTGGTAGTAGTCGCCGCTGCCGTCCGCCGAGTTGGTCGGAATGCCGTCCTGAAGGATCTCGAGGCCGCGCACGTGGTAGCCGCGGGCAATGCCCGAGCCGCGAATCGACACGCGCATTTCCTGCCCGTAGCGGTTCTGCACGTAGACGCCGGGACTGTCCTTGAGCACGTCGCGCAAGTTGAAGGCGTAAGTGTCCTGATAGCTGTCTGCGTCGACGAAGCCGACGGAGCCCGCCGTCTGGAACAGCGCGGCCTTCTGGTCTTCGATGCTGGGCGAGGTGAGCGACTCGGGCGTCGCCGTCACGGTCGTGGCGGGCAGTGTCGTTGCTGCCGAGCCCGAACTCGTGGCGGCGAAGGGAGGCGCCGTGCGCGTCGCGTCGGGCACGATCGCCTGTGCGAGCGTCAACGACGCCACTGGGGTAGCGCCGGCTCCCGAGGCGCTGTCTGTCTCCGACAAGCGATTCCTGGCATGCGCCCCGGTGTGCGTGGCGGCATGGGTTGCTTCGGCGGCCACACGCATGCCGGTGGTCTCCGGGTCGGTGGTGAGCGCGTGCGCGGTGCCGCCCAGCGAAGCGAGGGCGAGTGCAATGGCCGTTTGCAACGGCTTCTGTGGCATGGAACGTGACATGAATGTCTCTCTCGCGGCCGGTGGCCGGCCGCCTGGTGATCGTAGGTGTCGAACGTGCTCGCCGCGCTCGCTCGGCCCTGCCCGGCTGACGTGGGTCAATGGGCGAGGCACGGGGCGCGGGGTGCGGGCCTGATAAGGCGACGCGTCGTCACGCTACCCGGAGCGGCATCGGTGCCACGCGCGGCGCGGGCCGCACGCGCACCGACGCGCGGCCGCCTGTGGGCCAAGCGCGTCCGTCAGACGCGATGGGCGAGTCCCGCTGCGCGTGGCATGAGCGACACGATTTGCCGCAAGGCGCGGCACGTTCGGTAAAGGCTTCCGGCATCGACCGGAAGTCGACGTGAGATCAGACCGAGAGGGCGGGCGGTGCGCGTGCGAGCGCGGCGTAGAAGCGGACGCGCGGGTAGTGCGGCACCAGCACCCGCGGGGCGGTGGAGACGCCGGGCGCAGACGCGGGCGGGAGAGAAAGGAGGTCGGTGGTGACGAGCGGCTGATGGGACCAGAGCGTGCAATAGCCGCACTTTTCCCAGTGTTGCGTCGACGCGAGCGAATGATCGCCGCCGCCGTGCTCGCTGTACTGGCCGTGCAGGCTTGCGGCCTCGGCGTTGATGGGTGGCGCCTGCGCGTCGTCGTGGCCCGAGTGCCCGTCGTGCGCGGGCTCGCGCTGCGCATCGACGCGTGGCGCGGTGGACGCGCCCAACGCGGCTTGCGCGCCTTGCACCGTGCAGTAGACCGCAAACGGGTCCCGCTGCATGGCGGCCCGCCATTGCGCAATCGCTGGCATGAGCGCTGCCAGCAGGATCGCCGTCAAGGCGATCCCGATTGCGACGCGATGCTGACGGAGCTTGCGCATGCCTGGGCCGGGTACGAATGTGAAAAATTCAGGGAACCAGGCATTGTAGGCGCTGTCGTCGCGCAGCGTAAATGACTTGCGTTCTCATGTAGGGGCTGCGCGACAATTTGCCGCATCGCCCTTTATGCCGCATCGCGTTTTAGGACAAGGCAAACGCCCCGAGGCGCCTCTGCTGCTCCCGCCGCCCCCACGGCATCAACGGCATCAACGGCATCAAGGGGACCCACGCGCCGGAAAAAAGGGGACGCCACAGACGGGCTTGCGTGGCGCCCGGCTCCCCTCGCCGGCGTACCGGATTGCCAGCGTTTCGGAACCCGGCGCTCGGCACCCGCCGAGGCGTGCGTTGATCGCGCAGCGCCGCTCAGAACTTGATGCCGAGCCCGACGCCGACGATCAGCGGATCGATGTGCAGCGTGCCGAGATCCGCGCCCGCGAGCGACGTATCGGTCTTCATCCAGATCTTCTTGATGTCGAAGTTGAAGAACACCGTCTTGGTCATCTGAATGTCGACGCCAGCCTGCAGGGCCGGACCGACGCTGTGGTTCCGGATGGAGATCGGCGTGCCGCCCGCGTTCAGATTGCTGTTCCAGAAGCGCGTGTAGTTGATGCCGGCGCCGACATACGGCCGCACCCTGCCGGCGTGATTGAAGTGGTATTGCAGCAGCAGCGTCGGCGGCAGCACGTTCACGCCGCCCAAGTGACCCAGACTCGAGGTGAGCTGATGCCGTGACATGCCGAGGATGAGTTCGATGCCGACGTTGTCGAGAACCATGTACGTGAAGTCGAGCTCCGGCACGATCGCGTTGTTCACCGTGACGCCGAGCGTCGGCAATACGCTTCCGCTCGCGTGCGAGTCCGGCATGATGCCGATCGCGCGCACGCGCGCGAGAACGTCACCGGCGTAGATGCCTTGCGAGCTGTCCTTGATGAAGCCGAATGTCTTCGGCGATTCGATGGGGGTGTCGGCGGACTGGGCTGATGCGCCGGCGCAAAAAAGCGCGGCGCCTGCGACGAGCGCGGCGGCGATGGCCTTGGCGCCGAGGGTGTGCTTCATGATGATTTCCAAAGTCGTGAGTGAGCACGGCCGATGGTAGAAGCAGCACCCGCCACGCGACTTGACGCGCGTCAAGCGTGCACGCCCCCCGGCGCGCGATGCGACAAACTGTCGCGCGCGCCGGGGCGGATCAATCGCGTGGCAGCAGCACGACCGTCAAGGACCGCACGCCCTGCGCGCCCCGAATGAGTACGCCTTCGATGTCGGCCGTCGCAGACGGCCCCGTCACGAGCACCGCATAACGCGCCTGCGCGAAGTCGGGTTTGCGGTAGATGTCTTGCAGGCCATCGACGATGTCGCGCGGATCGAGCAGCACGACAAGATGCTGTACGAGATAGCCGAGCGCGTTCACGCCATACTCGCGCTCCGAGAGCCACACCGAGCCTGTCTCCGCCACGCCGTAGCGGGCGCGCACGACGCCGACGTCGACGTCGTGCAGCGACGCCGGTGCGCGCCGCACGTCGAGCCGTTCGGCAACTGCGGCTTCTGGCGTGGCGCTCACAGGCCTAACCCCGGGGAACCGCTCGGCGAGCCATTCGCACAACTCGCGGGCGTCGCCAAGCGCCACGAGCTCGCCGCCCATCGTCGTCAGATTCGTGCCGAAGCGCTCGGTGCGATCACCGGCCGGCGTGTCGAACACGGGCAGCGGGGGCAGCGCAAACGGATCGCGGGCGCCGGGCGCCGGATGATCGTCCTCGCGCAACGCCACCCGCTGGGCGGCGCGCACGCGCACCAGGAATGCCTCGCGCGATGTGCTCATCGTGCCTCCTCGTTGTCGTCGATTGCCGACGCGGTATCGCTGGCGCGACGGTTCGCGTCGTACCAGTCACGGAACGTCTGCGTGGGAGCCTCCGGCAAGTCGCGGCCCTTGCCCCACGTGTTGAGCGGGTTGTAGAGCACGAGATTGGGCAGCCGGTGCAGCGCGGCGTTCATCGACCTGACCGATGCCCGATACAGCGCCGGGCTGGCGAGCAGCTTGCCGGCGAGCTTGATCAGGTGTCGCTTGACGCGCGGCAGCTCGCCTTCTTCGGCGACGATCTGGCGCCATTTGTACAGTTGTTCGTGGATGTTGATGCGCACCGGGCAGACGTTGCTGCAACTGCCGTTCATCGTCGAGGCGAACGGCAGCGCGCTGTAACGCTTCAGATCGGAGGCCGGATTGAGAATCGCCCCGATGGGGCCCGCATACGTGCTGCCATACGACAGGCCGCTGCTGCGCCGGTACACGGGGCAGGTGTTCATGCACGCGCCGCAGCGAATGCACTTGAGCGAATACCAGAAGTCGTCCATCGCCAGACGCGCCGAGCGGCCATTGTCGACGATGACGAAGTGCATCTCGGTCCCGGGCCGCGGCGCACGGAAATGCGACGTGTACTGTGTGATCGGCGAGCCCAGCGCGCTGCGCGAGAGCAGCCGGACGAACACGCCGAGATCGGCCATGCGGGGAATCAGCTTCTCGATGCCGATGGAGACGATGTGGACCGGCGGCACATTGGCGGACAGATCGGCGTTGCCTTCGTTGGTGCAGACGACGACGGTCCCTGTCTCGGCCACCGCGAAGTTGCAGCCCGTCATGCCGGCGCCGGCCTCGAGAAACGCCGGGCGCGTGGTCCGCCGCTGGCTCTCGGCGAGATAATGCACGTCGTCGTTCGTCGGGTCGGTGCCGAGCGTGCGGCCGAAGAGCCGGGCGACGTCGCCGCGCAGCTTGTGCACCGCCGGCACCACCACGTGCGAGGGCGGTTGCTTGTCCAACTGCTGGATGCGTTCGCCGAGATCGGTCTCCATGACCTCGATGCCGCGCGGCTCGAGATATTCGCGCAACTCGCACTCGTCGGTGAGCATCGACTTGCTCTTGACGAGCGTGCGCACGCCGTGGGCGGCGAGAATGCCGTGCACGATCGCGTTGTGGGATACCGCATCGAGCGCCCAGTGCACCTTCACGCCATTGGCTTCGGCTTGCGTCGCGAACTGCTCGAGATAGTCGCCGAGCCGCGAGAGCGTATGTTCCTTGATCTGCGAGGCGAGCGTGCGCAGCGTCTCCCATTCGTCGATGGAAGCGGCCTGCGCGTCGCGCTTCATGCGCAGGTCCCACAGACGCTTGTCGTGGAACGCGACGTGCGCCGTCTTGGCGAGAAATGCCTCGGCGTGTTTCGCATGATCGACCCGCTTGCTCGTGTTCATGCGCGCACCCCGGCATTTCCGTTCGTCGCGTGCGTCGCTGCCAGGGCCCGAGGCGCATCGAGGCGCGCGCCGTTGAGCACCTGCGCGATGTGCACGAAGCGCATCGGCATCGCGTTGCGGGCGGCGCAGCCCTTTTGATGCATGAGGCACGACATGTCGGCCGAGACGATGACTTGCGCGCCGGCCTCGAGGTGATCGCGCACCTTGTCCTGCCCCATTCTGACGGACACGGCCTGCTCGGACACGGAGAACGTGCCGCCGAAGCCGCAGCATTCGTCGGCACGGCGTGGCGCCGCGAAGCGGATGCCGCGCACGCCTTCGAGCAGCGTGCGGGCTTTCGACCATGGCTGGCCGGGAATTTCACTGGCCGAGGCCGCGTGCAGATGACGGATGGCGCTGCAACTGTCGTGAAGGCCCACCGTGTGAGGAAAGTCCGCCCAGGGGAACTTGCGGACATCGAGCACGTCGTGCAGGAACTCGGTGAGCTCGTAGGTGTTTGCCCGCACGGCGGCGATGCGCTCCGACTCGCCGGCCGCTCTCAGGTGCTTGCGGACGTGATGTACGCAACTCGACGATGGCGCGACCACGTAGTCGTACCCGGCGAAGTTCTCGACGAAGAGCGCTTCTGCGCCGGCGGCATCCGCCTCGCAGCCGTTGTTTGCCAGCGGCTGCCCGCAGCAGGTCTGTCGGCGCGGGTATTCGACACTCAGGCCGAGCTTCTCGAGCAATTCGAGCGTGGCGACGCCGACTTCGGGAAAGAGGGCGTCGATGAAACAGGGGACGAACAGCGCCACCTTCATGAGGTTTCTCCTACGGCGACGAAGTCCTCGCCGCGCGCCGCGATCCATAGCGTGCCACCCGGCACGTAGTCCTGAACCCACACTTGCACTTACGCCTCCTCGATTTGGCGGTCGATTTCTCTACGGTCTGGTGCCGTGCGCGTGGCCGCGCGTTGCGCGAGGGGCGCGGCAATTCGCGCGGACCTGTCGTCCGGCTGCCGCGATGATCGACACTCGAGAAGCGTTCGGGCAAACTGGTCGTACCAGTTGCCGCGGCATGCGCCGGGGCGGGCAAAATCACCGGACTTTCCCGGCATGGGAGACGCGCTCGCACCGGCGCATCCACCGCATACCGTCATTCGCAGGAGACGCCACCGTGAGCGGCCCCAACCTGACCGAGCGCATCACGCGCGAGCTGGAGACCCGTCTGATCGAGGGCGTCTGGTCGCCCGGCGAGCGCCTTCCGTCCGAGCGTGCACTCGCCGAATCGCTCGGCGTGGCCCGCTCGACGGTACGCACCGCGCTGCAACGCCTCGTCGCACGCGGCTTGCTCAAGACGCGCGCCGCCTCCGGGGTGTTCGTGTCGGATCGCCTGCAGACGGGGCTGATTTCGCCGTGGCGGCAGTTGGTGAGCGATCACCCGGAGCTGCGTCCGGACATGCTCGAATTTCGCCTGATGCTCGAAGGCACCACCGCGTATCTCGCCGCGGTGCGTGCGACCGACGAAGATCTGGCGCGAATGCGTGAACTGGTCGACGGTCTGGTCGACGCGCACCAGCGCGGCGATACGGTGCTCGAGTCGCGGCTCGACGGCGACTTCCACACCGCCCTTGCCAACGCGTCGCACAACGCGATGCTGCGGCATTTGCAGGGCAGCGTGGTCAAGATGCTCTACGAGCACATCTCGCTCAACAACGCAGGACTCGTGGAGCTGCGCGAGCAGGCGTCGGAGCACATCCTCGCGCAGCATCTCGCCCTGTGGGAGGCGATCCGCACGCGCCAGCCGGAAGAGGCGCGCCGCGTCATGCGTGAGCACATCGGGTTCGTGTGGCGCAAGCTGGAGCCCGATTCGCCGGTGCCCGTCGTGCCCTGACACCCCGGCAGCCCCGCCAGCCCCGCCAGCGCTGAAACGGCCGGCAAGGCCTCCCGGTTTGGTAGGATGCGGACTTTGTTACGCGTTCTCGCATCGTGAAGCGCCCGATTTCGTCGCTGTTTGCGTCACTGCTGCGCGCCGCCGCCCAGGCCGGCCGGCACGCGGTTCGACTTGCCCAACCCCTGCGCCCCTACGTGTCTCGCGCCGGGTATCACCTGCGTCATCCCACGCGCCGCGGCGTGCTCATCGCCATCGCCGCCGGGCCCTGCCTGCTGGTGGCCTACGCGCTGATCCTGATTCCTTTCACGCCGGGTATCCGCGACATCCGGCGAGCGAAAGTGGACCGTCCCGCACAGGTGCTGTCGGCCGACGGCAAACTACTCGCCGAGTTTCGTCCGTCGAACCGCGAATGGGTGCCGCTCGCGAAGGTGTCGCCCAACGTCGTCAAGGCGCTCGTTGCCACCGAAGACCATCGCTTCTACGAACACCACGGCATCGACCTGAAGCGCACGGCGTCGGCGGCGCTGCATACGTTCTCGGGCGATCGGCAAGGCGGCTCCACGCTCACGCAACAGCTCGCGCGAAACCTGTATCCGGACGAGATCGGCCGCGCGCCCACGCTCACGCGCAAGCTCAAGGAAGCGATCACCGCGTTCAAGATCGAGGCGCTCTACACCAAGCCGGAGATTCTCGAGACGTACCTGAACACCGTGCCGTTCCTGTACAACGCCTACGGCATCGAGATGGCCGCGCGAACGTACTTCGACAAGTCGGCCGATCAGCTCGACGTGGTCGAGGCGGCAACCCTCGTCGGCATGCTCAAGGGCAACAGCTACTACAACCCGGTGATCAATCCGGAGCGCGCGTTGCAGCGCCGCAATACGGTGCTCGCCCAGATGGTCAGGTTCGGGGATCTCGACGCATCCAGGCTCGCAGCGCTGCAAAAGCGTCCATTGCGCATCGATTTCGAGCGCCAGGCGGAAGAGCCCGGCCCGGCGCCGCACTTCGCGCAGCAGTTGCGCAAATGGCTCATCGGCTGGGCCGATCGCAACGATTACAACATCTACTCCGATGGCCTCGTCGTGCACACGACCCTCGATTCGCGCCTGCAGACGATGGCAACGCAGGCGCTCACGCGACAGGCGAATCAGCTCCAGGGCATCGCGGACGCCAACTGGTCCGCGCGAGGCGGCTGGCGAGACAGCGCGGCGCTCGTCCAGTCGTTCGTGCGCGAGTCGGCGGAGTACCGCAACGCTGTGGCCGGCGGCGAGGCGCCCGAGGCCGCCATGAAGCGCCTTCTGGCCGACCGGGCGTTCATGCACAGTCTGCGCGCGACGAAAACGCGCGTGCAAGCCGGCTTCCTGGCCGTCGATCCGCGCACCGGCGAGATCCGTGCGTGGGTCGGCAGCCGCGACTTCACCACCGACCCGTTCGACCATGTGCAGCAGGCGCGGCGTCAGCCCGGCTCCACGTTCAAGCCGTTCGTGTACGGCGCGGCGTTCGTGAAGGGGCGCAAGCCCGAGGACACCATCGTGGATCAGCTCGTGGAAATCCCGCTCGCGGGTGGCGAGATATGGCGTCCGAGCGACGACAGCGCGCCGACGAACCGGCCGATGACGCTGCGCGACGCGCTCGCACAGTCGCGCAATACGGTCACGGCGCAGCTCATGCAGGACGTCGGGCCATCCCGCGTCGTGGGGCTGGCGCGCGCCATGGGCGTGCGCGAGAGCAAGCTCGAGCCGGTGCCGTCGCTCGCACTCGGTACGAGCCCCGTGTCGCTCAAGGAAATGGTGGCCGCCTACGGCACGATCGCCGACGGCGGCGAGTACCGCGAGCCGACGATGGTCACGCAGATCACGAACACGGAAGGCGACGTGCTCGCGACGTTCTCGCCGGCGCGCCCGGAGCGCGCGCTGTCAGCCGACGACGACTACACGCTGCTCGACACCATGCGCGGCGTGATCGATCGCGGCACCGGCAGCGCGATCCGCACCCGCTTCGGCATTCGCGCCGACGTCGCGGGCAAGACCGGTACGACGCAGGACAACGCCGACGGCTGGTTCATCCTGATGCAGCCGCAGCTCGTGGCCGGGGCGTGGGTCGGCTTCAACGACAGCCGCATCACGCTGCGCAGCGACTACTGGGGGCAGGGCGCGCACAGCGCGCTGCCGATCGTGGGCGATGTCTTCTCGCGTGCGTTGCGCGCCAGGATCATCGACGCCAGCGCGAAGTTCGAGGCGCCGGACCACCACCACTGGTACAGCGACTGGTGGGCGCGCGCGTCGGAATGGATCAGGCAACGGTTCGCGAAGGCGCCGGCGACGGAACACAAGCCGAAGGCGCCAGTGAAGCGTCAGGCGCCGCCGCCGAGCTCGGCACCGGCGGCGGCGCTGCCCGACGCGGCAAGCGATGCCGCCCCGCTGCCCGTGCCGGTCGCGTCCGCGGTGCTGGCGCAGCCCGAATACGCGGCGCCGGCGAGCGTGCCGCACGGCACCACGATTCCCGGCGTGCCCGGCGAGTGGGATGGCCCGGGCGGAGCGCCGCCGCCCGCGTCCGCGGGGCCCTCCGCGCCGACAGTGCCGGCGAGCCCGTCGACAGCACCGCAAAACCTTGCGCTCCCTCCCGCGCCCTCGGCTTCGGCGCCCGTGCAGTGATCCACCGCCCGCCGTGCGGTGGGCGGCGCGACCTCCGGGCGCGTCGACCGCGCCCGCCGACGTCGGCAAAGTCGGTGCTTTGCGCTGTCACGGCATACAATGCCGTCCATGACCCTCCATATCCGAAGTGAAACCCCGGCCGACGTCGACGCTATCGAAGCGCTGACCGTCGCCGCTTTCCGAGATGCGCCGCATACCGCTCACACGGAGCAGTTCATCGTGAATGCACTGCGTCGCGCGGGCCAACTGACGATCTCGCTCGTTGCTCAGGAAGGCCACGACATCGTCGGTCACGTGGCCGTCTCGCCGGTGACGATCTCCGACGGGAGCGCGCGCTGGTACGGCCTCGGACCCCTCTCCGTGGCTCCGGAAAAACAAGGGCGCGGCATCGGCAGCCAACTCGTGCGCGCGTCGCTCGGCGCGCTGCGCGCGCTTGGCGCAGCAGGGTGCGTCGTGCTCGGCGAGCCAGCCTACTACGGACGTTTCGGCTTTCAGGCAGCGCCAGAGGTCACGCTGCCGGGCGCGCCCGCCGAGTACTTCCAGATCGTGCGCTTCGACGGCGCCATGCCTTCGGGCGCCGTCGCATATCACGACGCCTTCGGCGCGAGCGCGTGAAGCGGCGCGAAAACGTCCCGGCGAAAGACTTTGAAAAGTGCTTGACCTGAAGTCGACTTGAATTGGCAAACTGTGTGAGGTCAGCCGTGCCGAGCGCAGATCACGACATCATGGGGATCGCGTGGGCGCTCCCGGCGAGCACGCAACGAGGTTTGCAATGACGCATCAGGCCAATCAGGAACAATCCGCGCTATGGAACGGCCGATCGGGCAACGCCTGGATCGACAACCGTGTCGCGATAGACCGGATGTTTGCGCCGCTGGCGCGATTTCTCATCGACCGGGCGAGGGAGACGGCGCGGCGTGTGCCATCGGGCCGCTTGCTCGACGTCGGCTGCGGCACTGGCGGCGCGACGCTCGCCATCGCCGGCGCGCTGGGCGAGCGCTGGCAATGTACGGGGGTGGACATTTCGGCGCCGATGATCGCCACGGCACGTTCGCGCGCCGCGCATGCACGGGTTCCCATCGAGTTTCTGTCCGCCGACGTGCAAACGCATGACTTTCCCGCCGGGCAGTTCGATCTCGTCGTCTCGCGTCTGGGCGTGATGTTCTTCGACGATCCCGTCGCGGCTTTCGACAACCTGCGCACCGCGGCGAAGCCGGGCGCATGGCTGCACGCGCTCGCCTGGCGCAGTCCCGCCGAAAATCCGTTCATGACGACCGCCGAGCGTGCCGCCGTGCAACTGCTGCCGGCCTTGCCGCCGCGTGAGCCGGGCGCGCCCGGCCAGTTCGGCTTCGCGCAGCGCGAGCGTGTCGAAGCGATACTGACGGCGGGCGGATGGGAGGACGTCGCGCTCACGCCGGTCCAGTTCGAGTGCGCGTTCGCACGGGCCGATCTTCGCGACTACGTGTCGCGACTGGGACCGGTCGGCCAGGCGCTCGCCGGGCTTTCACCGCCGGAACGGGAGCGCGTCGCCGATGTCGTCGTGCAAGCCTTCACACCGTTCATCGAAGGCGACGAGGTGCGTTTTACCGCGGCGTGTTGGCATCTCGCGGCACGCGCCCCGGCATAACTTACGCGGGGCGCTTCGGAATATCGAGCCCGCGAACGACCGCCGGGCGCGCAACGAACGCGTCGAGCGCGCGCTGCACGTTCCTGAACTGGCTGAAGCCGACCAGCTCGCCCGCCTCGTAGAACCCGACGAGGTTGCGAATCCACGGGAACGTGGCGATATCCGCGATGGTGTACTCGTCGCCCATGATCCACTGGCGATTGGCAAGGCGTCCGTCCAGTACGGCCAGCAAGCGCTTCGCTTCATTCACGTAACGCTCGCGCGGGCGCTTGTCTTCGAACTCCTTGCCGGCGAACTTGTGGAAGAAGCCGACCTGGCCGAACATCGGTCCCACGCCGCCCATCTGGAACATTACCCATTGCAGTGTTTCGTAGCGCGCGGCCGGGTCCGAGGGCAGCAGCTTGCCTGTCTTCTCGGCCAGATACCACAGGATCGCGCCCGACTCGAACAGCGGCAGCGGCTTGCCGCCGGGGCCGTCGGGATCAAGGATCGCGGGAATCTTGTTGTTCGGGTTGAGCGAGAGGAATTCCGGCGAGAACTGGTCGTCCGTCTGAAAATTCACCAGATGCGGTTCGTAAGGCAGCCCGATTTCCTCGAGCATGATCGACACCTTCACGCCGTTGGGCGTGGGCAGCGAGTACAGTTGCAGGCGGTCGGGGTGCGCAGCGGGCCACTTGCGCGTGATCGGAAATTGGGAAAGATCGGTCATGGGGATCGACGTATTCGGTTCGAGCGGCTCGAAACGCCGCGGGACAGCCAATATAACGCCAAGCGCGCAAGCTTGCCCAACGACCCCGCGCATTCCGACGCATTCCGACGCATCCCGACGCATCCCGACGCATGCAAGCGCGTGCCGGCGCCTGCAGGCCACGCCTATGTGCCGTGCATGTGACGGCAGCGTGGGTTCGTGCATGAATCTGGCTCACGGGGACATCAAGCGTTCTTCCCTTGAACGCGCGCCGCGCACGGCATTAAATGAAAGCCTTCAGGTGCGCCGCCCCCCTCCCCCCGAATCGCACGTCGGCGCGTGAAGCTCGATCCCCGGCCGGTGCGACGCACCGCGCCTCCCGCCGTGTCGCGCCGTGGCGCTGCCTCCCGCCTTCACAGTGCCGCGTCCGACGTTCTTCGTTGCCGTTTCGATTCGCGCATCGCGCAAGGATCCCACCATGAGCACCTTTCAGACGAAAGATGGCACCACGATTTTCTACAAGGACTGGGGCGAGGGCCGTCCGGTCGTGTTCTCGCACGGCTGGCCGCTCTCGGCCGACGCCTGGGACGCGCAGATGCTGTTTCTCGTGCAGCACGGGTACCGCGTGATCGCGCACGATCGACGTGGGCACGGCCGCTCGGCGCAGCCCGGCACCGGCAATGACATGGACACCTACGCCGACGATCTGGCGGAGCTCGTTGAACGGCTCGACCTGACGGAAGCGACGTTTGTCGGCCACTCGACCGGCGGCGGCGAGGTCGCCCGCTATCTCGGCCGGCATGGCACGCGCCGCGCGGCGCAGGCGGTGCTCATCGGCGCCGTGCCGCCCGTCATGGTTAAGTCGGACAGGAACCCGGGCGGCCTGCCCATCGGTGTGTTCGACGAAATCCGGGCGAACGTGGCGAACAACCGTTCGCAGTTCTACCGCGATCTCGCCATGCCGTTCTACGGCTACAACCGGCCGCACGCCAAGCCGTCGCAGGGCGTGATCGACGCGTTCTGGCTGCAGGGCATGTGGGGCTCGCACCTCGGCCAATACCTCTGCATCAGGGAGTTTTCTGAGGTGGATTACACCGAGGATCTGAAGAGGATCGACGTGCCGACGCTCGTGCTGCACGGCGACGATGATCAGATCGTGCCGATCGACGACGCGGGCATGCTCAGCGCCAGGATCATTCCGCACGCGACGCTCAAGGTGTATCCCGGCGGCTCGCATGGCATGTGCGTGATCGACGCCGACAAGGTCAACGCCGACTTGCTGGCGTTCCTGCGCGGCTGAGCGTCTTTGGCTCGGCGCCAATGAGAAAGGGACGGGGGACGGCATTCGCCGTCCCTTCCCGTGCCGCCGGCAGCGCCGACCCTTAGCTCAGGTAAGTGCTCAGGTAAGTGCTTCGGCAAGTGTCTCGGTGAGCGCTCCGGGGCTGCGCCTCAAGCGTTGCCGAGCACCTTGGCGATGCTGTCCGCCACGACCGCCACGTTCTTCTCGTTCAGGCCGGCCACGCACATGCGGCCCGAGCGGATCAGGTACACGCCGTGCTGCTCGCGCAGCACATCGACCTGCGCGGCCGACAGACCCGTGTAGGTGAACATGCCGCGCTGCTCCAGATAGCGCGAGAGCATGGTCTCGGGCACGCGGCCGCGCAGACCTTCGTGGATCGCGCCGCGCATGCGGGTGATGCGCTGACACATCTGCGAGAGCTCGTCTTCCCACGACTTGCGCAGTTCCGGCGTGCCGAGCACCTTCGCGACGATTTTTGCGCCGTGCGTCGGCGGGTTGCTGTAGTTCGAGCGCACCGCGCTCGTCAGTTGGCCCAGCACGCGCTCGGCTGCCTCGGCCGATTCGCAGATGACCGACAGGCCGCCGCAGCGCTCGCCGTACAGCGAGAAGTTCTTCGAGAACGAGTTGGCGACGAAGGCCGGCAGGCCACGACGCGCGAGCTCGCGGATGACGAACGCGTCCGCGTCGATGCCCGAGCCGAAGCCCTGATAGGCCATGTCGACGAACGGCAGCAGTTCGCGCTTGCCGAGCACCTCGATGAGCTGTACCCACTGCGCATCGTTCAGGTCCACGCCCGTGGGGTTGTGGCAGCACGCATGCAGCAGCACCACGCTGCGCGCCGGCAGTTTGTCGATGGCGTCGACCATGGCTTCGAACTGCAGGCCGCCGGTCGCCTCGTCGTAATACGGGTACGTATTTACCGTGAAGCCGGCTCGCTCGAAGATGAAGCGGTGGTTGTCCCACGTCGGATCGCTCACCCACACCTGCGAGTCCGGGAAGTAGCGCTTGATGAAGTCGGCGCCGACCTTCAGGGCGCCCGAGCCGCCGAGCGTCTGAACCGTGGCGATGCGGCCGTCGGCGCGCGCGGGCGAATCTTCCCCGAAGACGAGGCCCTGCACCACGTCGCGATAGTTGGCGAAGCCCGCCATCGGCAGATAAGGCTTCGGGCCGACTTCGGCGAGCAGCAGCGCTTCGGCCTCGCGCACGGCCTGCATGACCGGCAGACGGCCATCGTCGTCGTAATAGATGCCGATGCTCAGGTTGACCTTGTTGGCACGCGGATCCTTCGCGAAGTTCTCGTTGAGCGAGAGGATCGGATCGCCGGGGTAGGCATCGATATGTTCGAACATGGCAGTTCCTGGAATAACGAGAGAAAGTCGGTGCGGCGGCCCCGCGGGCCCGCGGGGCGGGTCGCCCGGCGCAATGCCGATGGCGCCAAACGACTGATGATACCGCTAGTGTGGCGTTGCCGGGTATGCCCGGGCGTGGGCGGCCGGCCATCGGCCGACCGGTCAGCCGGCGCGTTGGGTGCGTTGCGCGTTATCCCGGGCGCGCGGCCCGGGACACGGCCTCAGCGCGTGACGCCGGCCGGCACCGGCACGGCGCCGTGCTTCGTGCGAAGGCGGTAGCCCACGCCCAGCACGAGCAGCCACACCGGGATCAGATACACGGAAATGCGCAGATCCGGGATCAGGTACATCACGACCAGGATGCCGGCGAGAAAGGCCAGGCACAGGTAGTTCGTGAGCGGATAGGCGACGCTCCGGAACGAGGTCGTCTCGCCGGCGCGCGCCTTGGCGCGGCGGAACGCGAGGTGGATCACGCTGATCATCGCCCAGTTGATGATGAGTGCCGAGACGACGAGGCCCATCAGCAGTTCGAACGCCTTGCCGGGCATGAAGTAGTTGATCACCACGCACACGGCCGTGGCCGCGGCGGAGACGCCCAGCGCCACGAGCGGAATGCCGCGGGCGTTGACCTTGAGCAGCGCGCGCGGCGCGTTGCCCTGACCGGCCAGACCGTAGAGCATGCGGCTGTTGCAGTACACGCCGCTGTTGTAGACGGACAGCGCGGCGGTGAGCACCACGGCGTTGAGCACGTTCGCGACGAAGTTGCTGTTGAGCTCGTGGAAGATCAGCACGAACGGGCTGCCGCCGGTCGCGACCTTCTCCCACGGGTACAGCGAGAGCAGCACGCCGAGCGCACCCACGTAGAAAATCAGAATGCGGTAGATGACCTGATTGGTCGCACGCGGGATGGTGCGCGACGGATCGTCCGCCTCTGCCGCCGTGATGCCGACCAGCTCCAGGCCGCCGAACGAGAACATGATGACGGCCATCGCCATGACGAGCCCGGACATGCCGTTCGGGAAGAAGCCGCCGTGCTGCCACAGGTTGGCCACGCTCGCCTCGGGGCCGGCGTTGCCGGAGAGCAGCAGGTAGCCGCCGAAGCCGATCATGCCGACGATGGCCGCGACCTTGATGATGGCGAACCAGAATTCCATCTCGCCGTAGGACTTCACGCTCGTGAGGTTGATGGCGTTGATGATGCCGAAGCACACGAGCGCCGAGACCCATGTCGGAATCGCGGGCCACCAGTACTGCACGTAGATGCCGACAGCCGAGAGCTCGGCCATCGACACGAGCACGTAGAGCACCCAGTAGTTCCAGCCCGATACGAAGCCGGCGAACTGACCGCAGTATTGGTTGGCGAAGTAACTGAACGAGCCGGCGACCGGTTCGTCGACCACCATCTCGCCCAACTGGCGCATGATGAAGAAGGCGACGACGCCCGCGATGGCGTAGCCGAGCAGAACGGATGGGCCGGCGGTCTTGATGGTTTGGGCGATGCCGAGAAAGAGGCCGGTGCCGATCGCGCCGCCAAGCGCGATCAATTGGATGTGACGATTCTTCAGGCCGCGGTGGAGCGACCCTTCTTGTGCTGCGTTGCGGGACATGTCTGTTCCTTACCCGAGGGTCCGCGAACAGACCCTCCTTCCTTGCCAAGCGGCGCGCTTCTCTGTTTTCGCCCTGTACGAGCGAACCGGAACCGTTGAGCCGCCACGGCGCGGCGCTCGTGACGCCGCCGCCGTGTCCTTTGGGATCCCCGCTCGCCGGCGAGGATCATGTGCCGGCGCACAGGCCGCCGGTTGTCTCCCCAGGACTCAGACCTTGAGCGTGCCGCGCTCGATCTGGTCGCGCTCGAGCGATTCGAACAGCGCCTTGAAGTTGCCTTCGCCGAAGCCGTCGTCGCCTTCACGCTGGATGAACTCGAAGAACACCGGGCCGAGCAGCGTCTTCGAGAAGATCTGCAGCAGCAGGCGCGGCTTGCCGCCTTCGGTCGTGCCGTCGAGCAGGATGCCGCGCGACTTGAGCTCGCCGACCGGCTGGCCGTGGCCCGGCAGACGGGTCTCGAGCGCGTCGTAGTAGAAGTCGTTCGGTGCGCTCATGAGTTCGACACCGGCCATTTGCAGGTTGTCGATGACCTCGATCAGGTTGTCCGTGAGGAATGCAATGTGCTGAATCCCTTCGCCGTTGAAGGCCATCAGGAATTCCTCGATCTGGCCGCTGCCCTTGGCCGATTCCTCGTTCAGGGGAATGCGGATTTTACCATCGGGGGCGGTCATGGCCTTCGACGTGAGGCCCGTGTACTCGCCGGAGATGTCGAAGTAGCGGATCTCGCGGAAGTTGAACAGCTTCTCGTAGAAATTGGCCCAGTACGCCATGCGGCCGCGGTAGACGTTGTGCGTGAGGTGATCGATCAGGCGCAGACCGTGACCGAGCGGATGGCGATCCACGCCTTCGATGTATTCGAAGTCGATGTCATAGATCGACTTGCCTTCCTCGAAACGGTCGATCAGATACAGCGGCGCGCCGCCGATGCCCTTGATCGCGGGCAGACGCAGCTCCATCGGACCGGTGGCGATCTCGACAGGCTGGGCGCCCAGTTCGAGCGCGCGCGCGTAGGCCTTGTGCGAATCCTTCACGCGGAACGCCATGCCGCACGCGCTCGGGCCGTGCTCGGCCGCGAAGTAGGCGGCTTCGCTGTTCGGCTCGCGGTTGACGATGAAGTTGATGTCGCCCTGGCGGTAGAGCAGCACGTCCTTCGAGCGGTGACGTGCGACGAGCGAAAAGCCCATCTTCTCGAAAATCGGTTCGAGCACGTTCGGCGTGGGCGAGGCGAATTCCACGAATTCGAAGCCCATCAGTTGCATCGGGTTGTCAAAAAGGTCGGCCATGATCGTCTCGGCTCAATGAGTTTGTGAGGTGGTGAATTCGTTGGACGCATTGCACTGCCCGGCGGTTTGGCGCCGAAGCGCTTGGGTATGGGCGCGGAGGGTGCAACAAAATTGTGGTTTGCTGACCGATGGGTCGGGAAATGGCTTTCCCGCCGTTCCGTGCGACGAAACTCGCCTGTCTGCGGCTCGCGCGAGCGCGTTTGCGACCGTTTACGGCGCCCAGTGTAAGTGGTGCGTCGCAAAATAGGATTTCGTTACGAACACAGGCAAACCCTAGGTTATGCATTAATATTTCTCCATATCGATATGTGGAGAAATTAAGATGCACAACATCGAGATCGATCGGATCGACGTCCGGTTGCTCGGCATTTTGCAGTCGAACGGGCGGATTTCCAACCTCGAGCTGGCCGAGGCGATCAAGCTTTCGCCGGCGCAGACGCTACGGCGCCACCGGCGGCTCGAGGAGATGGGCGTGATCAAGGGTTACGACACGCGGCTCGACGCGCAGCGTCTTGGCTTTAGCGTCGTGGCCTTCGTTCACGTGACGATGGAGCGCGGACACATTCGCGACCTGTCGAACTTCAAGGGCCTCGTCGCCGAACTCGCGCAGATTCAGGAATGCTTTTCGGTGACGGGGGACATCGACTACGTGCTCAAGGTCGTGGCGCGCGACCTCAAGGCGCTGTCCGAATTCCTGCTCGACACGCTCATGCGCATTCCCGGCGTGAGCGCGGTGAAGTCGAGCGTCTGCCTCGACGAAATCAAATGCACCTCCGCCGTGCCGCTCTCGGCCTGAGCCCCGGCGCCGCCCTGGCGGGCACGGCGCTCAGGGGCGCTCGCGCGTGGCGCTCCAGGCGAGCCCCACCGCCAGCGCGACGAGTGCGCAGCCGACCCACGGCGTGAGCGCGAGCGCACCGGCGCCCACCAGCGCACCGCCGACGCCCGCGCCGAGCGCCACGCCCACGTGCATGGCGGCGACGTTCACGCCCACGTTGGCGTCCGCATCGTGCGGCGCCACGCGGATCAGATGGTTCTGCACCACAGGCGAAATCGACCACGAGAGCGAGCCCCACACCATCATCGCGGCCAGCAACAACAGGACGGGCAGGGCGCCTGCTGCCGCCTGGACGCCCATGGCGGCAAGCGGCACGCACGCCATCGCGGCGAGAAACAGCGCCGGACAGCCGCGCAGCGAGCGCATCGGCCCGGCCCGGTCCGCAGCCCATCCGCCAAGCCATGCGCCGCCCACGCCGGCCACGCCGAACGCAAGAAACCACAGGCTCATTTCGCCGGCTGACGGCGCGACGACCGACTGGAGATATGGCGCGAGGTAAGCGAACAGCGTGAAGTGCCCACCGAGCATCGCGATCGTCACGCCCTGCGCGGCAAGGCGTCGCGGCTGGCAAAGCGCCCGCACATACGCGCGCAGGGTGAGCGCCGCGGGCGGCGTGCGAGCCGGCAACACCCGCCACAGCACGAAGACGAGCGGCGCGCTCGCGAGTCCGATGGCGGCAAACACGCTGCGCCAGCCCGCCCAGTGTTCGAGCGTCATGCCCAGCGGCACGCCGAGCACCAGCGACGCGCTGATTCCCATGAAGATCATGCCGACGGCGCGCCCGTGATAGTCCGGCGGCGTGATTTCCGCGGCCAGGCGTGAGCACAGCAGCACAATGGTGGCGCAACTCGCCGCCATGGCGATGCGCGCGGCGAACAGCGCCGCATAACCCGGTGCGCCCGCAGCAGCGAGGTTGCTCGCGCTGAAGATCGCGATCGCCGCGAGGAGGGCGCGACGGCGTTCGAAGCGCGATAGCCACGCGGCCATGACGAACGCCCAGAGCGCGAATACGGCCGAGAAGACCGTCGTGAGCTGCCCGGCGGAGGCCGTCGATACGCCGAGGCCCGCCGAGAGCGCCGGAAGTATGCCGGTGCAGATGTTCTCGGCAATGCCGGCGAGAAACACCGTCAGCGCGAGCCATCCGACCTGCGCGGCGCCGCGCGGCCGGGGCGAGGAGGGCGCCGCGTCCGCGGCGACCCTGTTGTCGTGGGCGATGGGCGCGCTCGATGCGCCGGCGGCGCACGAGGCAGGAGGGGATGAGGCGCGCACGGATGCCACAGCAGTCTCCGATGTCGTGACATGTCCCGCACGACACCGGGATTGGCGCCGACGGCTGAGCATGTCGATCCGTCGGGTTTCGAGGCTGAGCTTCGGTTATCCCATAGGCGCACACGATATCGAAGACATCGCCGCGCCGCAACCTGAGAAGTGGAGTCAGGGGCAGGGCAGGGGGCAGGCCGTCCGTCGCGAGATCCACGAGGCGACACATCATGGTTGACAGGTTCCGAAAATCTGTGCTTTCATGTGCCACATGATCACCGCGCAATTCACCCTCTCGCTACGACTACTAGCCCGCTCCACCGGGCTTGGTCCGTTGCTGCGCGCGTGCATCGTCTGAATTCCTCACTGAAGCACCGCTGATTTTCCCCAGTTACGCCGACCTGAGCCCCGGTTCATCCAACCGGAGGTCGTAGCTGCTTTGCGCTCATGCGTCGTCCGGTTGCCACTTTTGCCGACAATCGAGACAACGCCATGCTGAAGAACCCTGCCACGAAATACCGCCCGTTCACGCCGGTCAACATTGCGGACCGACAATGGCCGAGCCGCACCATCACGCGCGCGCCGATCTGGATGAGCACCGATCTGCGCGACGGCAACCAGGCCCTGTTCGAGCCGATGGACGCCCAGCGCAAGATGCGTATGTTCAAGACGCTCGTGGCCATCGGTTTCAAGGAAATCGAAGTGGCGTTCCCGTCGGCGTCCGACACCGACTTCAACTTCGTTCGCGAACTGATCGAAGGCGGCCATATTCCCGAGGACGTCACCATCGAAGTCCTCACGCAAGCTCGCGATGACCTCATCGAGCGCACCTTCGCGGCGCTCAAGGGCGCGCCCCGGGCCATCGTTCACCTGTACAACGCCACGGCTCCGGAATTCCGGCGCATCGTCTTCAACCTCGATCAGCCGGGCGTGAAGGCGCTCGCCGTGGCTGCCGCCAGGACGATCAAGCGCTGTGCGGACGCCGCGCCCGAGACGCAATGGACGCTGCAATACAGCCCGGAGACGTTTACCGGCACGGAGCTCGAGTTTGCCAAGGAAGTGTGCGATGCCGTTTTCGACGTCTGGCAGCCCACGCCGGAGCGCAAGTGCATCGTCAACCTGCCGGCCACGGTGGAAATCGGTACGCCGAACTATTACGCCGACCAGATCGAATGGATGCACCGTAATCTGGCGCGCCGCGATTCGCTGATCCTGTCCGTGCACCCGCACAACGACCGCGGCACCGCGGTCGCGGCTGCCGAGCTGGCCGTGATGGCCGGCGCCGATCGCATCGAAGGCTGCCTGTTCGGCAACGGCGAGCGCACCGGCAACGTCGACCTCGTCACGCTGGCGCTGAACCTCTACACCCAAGGCGTGGATCCGGGTCTCGACTTCTCGAACATCAACGACATCGCGCGCACGGCCGAAGCATGCACGCAACTGCCCGTGCATCCGCGCCATCCTTACGTGGGCGATCTGGTCTTCACCGCGTTCTCGGGCTCGCACCAGGACGCCATCAAGAAGGGCCTCGCCGCGCAGCAGCCGGACGCGATCTGGGAAGTGCCGTACCTGCCCATCGATCCGAGCGACCTCGGTCGCACCTACGACTCGATCATTCGTGTGAACAGCCAGTCGGGCAAGGGCGGCATCGCCTATCTGCTCGAGCAGTCATACGGCGTGCAGATGCCGCGCCGCCTGCAAGTCGATTTCAGCTCGGCCGTGCAGCGCTATACCGACGAGACGGGCGCCGAAGTCACGGCGGCACAGATCTGGCAATTGTTCCAGGACGAATACGTGAGGTCGCACGAGCCCGTCGCCTACGTCGGCCATACGCTCTCCGAGCGCGAAGGTCGTCAGCACATCGCCGTGACCGTCGACATCCATGGCCAGCGCACGACGGTCTCGGGCACCGGCAACGGTCCGCTGGACGCCCTGATGAACGCGATGCGCACGCCGGTGCGCGTGCAGCACTACGAAGAGCGGGCGCTCACGCAGGGCGCCGACGCCCGCGCCATCGCCATTGCCGAAATGGCGGGCGAGGCGATCGTGGGCAGCGCCTTCGGCGTGGGGATCGACGCGAATCTGACGACGGCTTCGATCCGCGCGGTCATCAGCGGTATCAACCGCGCCTATGCGCGCAGCGATGCCGATGCCCGGGCCGGGTTCTTCGACGCCGTGATGCGCGACGTGGCCAAGGCCGTCTGAGCCGGCCGGTGAGCGAAACAAGCACCTGAGCTCGCTCAAGCGCGACACGCGAGCGGCCACGCAAGCGGCTGCGAAAGCCGCTGTGAAAGCCGCTGTGAAAGCGAACACTTCAGGCGGGAAAGGAAGGAGACATGGGGCAGACGCGACCCGCGCGGCACTGATCGTGCCGGCGGGCGCCCGGAGCGGCGCGGCGGCACTTATCCAGTGCGGCGCGTTTCGCCCCGGCCCCGCAACGCAAGCAGTGAGATGGGCGGCGCTGCCGCGTCACACTGCTTCGATGGCGATAGCGATGCCTTGGCCGACCCCAATGCACATCGTACACAGCGCAAAGCGACCACCCGTGCGCTTGAGCTGATACGTCGCCGTCGTGACCAGACGTGCGCCGCTCATGCCGAGCGGATGGCCCAGCGCAATGGCGCCGCCGTTCGGATTGACGCGCAAGTCGTCGTCGGCCACGCCGAGCTGACGCAGCACGGCCAGGCCCTGGCTCGCGAACGCTTCGTTCAGTTCGATGACATCGAACTGATCGAGCGACATACCGAGCCGTGCGAGCAGTTTCGTCGTTGCGGGAGCCGGACCGATGCCCATGATGCGCGGTGCCACCCCTGCCGTCGCCATGCCCAGAATCCGGGCGCGCGGCGTCAGGCCAAAGCGCGCCGCACTCGCCTCGTCTGCCAGCAGCAGAGCGCAGGCGCCGTCGTTGACGCCAGAAGCGTTACCGGCGGTCACGGTCCCATCAGGGCGTACCACGCCCTTGAGTCTGGCAAGCGCTTCCAAGCTCGTCGCGCGCGGGTGTTCGTCGCGATCCACGACGATCGCCTCGCCTTTCTTCTGAGCGATCGACACCGGCGTGATCTCTTCGGCCAGCGTGCCGCTCGCCTGCGCACGCGCCGCCTTGTCCTGCGAGCGCATCGCGAAGCGATCCTGGTCCTCGCGGCTGATGCCGAACTCGGTCGCCACGTTCTCGCCCGTCTCGGGCATCGAATCCACACCGTACTGCGCCTTCAGGAGCGGATTGACGAAACGCCAGCCGATGGTCGTATCGAAAATCTCGGCCTGACGCGAAAACGCGCTCGCCGCCTTGCCCATCACGAACGGAGCGCGGCTCATGCTCTCCACGCCGCCGGCGATCATGAGACCCGCTTCGCCGGCCTTGATGGCGCGTGCGGCGGTGCCGATGGCGTCCATGCCCGAGCCGCACAGGCGGTTGAGCGTGGCGCCCGGCACGTCTTGCGGCAGACCGGCGAGAAGCGACGACATGCGGGCCACGTTGCGGTTGTCTTCGCCGGCCTGGTTCGCGCAGCCGAAGATCACGTCGTCGACCTGCGTCCAGTCCACGTTCGGGTTGCGCGCCATGAGCGCCTTGAGCGGGATCGCGCCGAGGTCGTCGGCGCGCACGGACGACAGCGCGCCGCCGTAGCGGCCGATCGGGGTGCGTATGGCGTCGCAGATGAAAACTTCACTCATGTTCTCTACCTCAATGGAATTCGCCGGCGCACGTGAGGCGAGGGCCCCGGCGATGGTGTCGTTCTGTGGCGTTTCGGTCGCGTGTCAGGCAATGGCCGGCGAGGGCAGCAGCGCGACACCGGTGAGTCGCTGCAGCTCGTCGAACGTGAGGCCGTCGACCCTATCGACGACACGCAGGCCCTCGGGGGTCACGTCGAGCACGGCGAGGTCCGTGTAGATGCGCGTGACGCAGCCCACGCCGGTGAGCGGATACGTGCACTTGTCCACGATCTTGCTCTCCCCCTGTTTGGTGAGATGCTCCATCATCACGAACACCTGCTTCGCCCCGCTCGCGAGGTCCATGGCGCCGCCCACGGCCGGAATCGCATCGGGGGCGCCCGTGTGCCAGTTGGCAAGGTCGCCGGTGACGGAGACCTGAAACGCGCCCAGCACGCAGAAGTCGAGGTGACCGCCGCGCATCATCGCGAACGAGTCGGCATGGTGGAAGAACGCGCCGCCGGGCTTGAGCGTGACGGGCTGCTTGCCCGCGTTGATGAGGTCTTCGTCCTCCTCGCCCTTGGCCGGGGCCGGGCCCATGCCGATCACACCGTTCTCGCTCTGGAGAATGATCTCGCGATCGGCGGGCAGATGATTGGCGACGGCCGTGGGCAGGCCGATACCGAGGTTCACGTAGGCGCCGTCGGGAATGTCCCGGGCGACGCGGGCGGCCATCTGGTCGCGGGTCAGTCGGTTCACATTGCTCATGGAGTGCTCCGGTTCGGATGGGGCTCAGGCGCGCGCGGCGCCAGGCACCGCAACGATGCGTTGGACAAAGATGCCCGGTGTGACCACGGCTTCCGGATCGAGATCGCCCAGCTCGACGACCTCGCTCACCTGCGCGATGGCGCACTTCGCCGCGGTGGCCATGATCGGGCCGAAGTTGCGGGCGGTCTTGCGATACACGAGATTGCCCCAGCGGTCGCCCTTGAGAGCCTTGATCAGCGCGAAGTCGGCGTGAATCGGCGATTCGAGCACATACGGCTTGCCGTCGATCACGCGCGTTTCCTTGCCTTCGGCGAGCAGCGTGCCGTAGCCCGTCGGGGTGAAGAAGCCGCCGATGCCGGCGCCCGCGGCGCGAATGCGCTCGGCAAGGTTGCCCTGCGGCACCAGTTCCAGCTCGATCTTGCCCGCGCGATAGAGCGCGTCGAACACCTGCGAGTCCGTCTGACGCGGGAACGAGCAGATGATCTTGCGCACGCGGCCCGCCTTGAGCAGCGCGGCCAGGCCCGTCTCGCCGTTGCCGGCGTTGTTGTTGACGATGGTCAGCTCGCGCGCGCCCTGATCGATCAGCGCGTCGATGAGCGCCGAGGGCATGCCGGCGTTGCCGAAGCCGCCAATCATGACCGTCGCGCCGTCGTGGACGTCGGCGACCGCGTTGGCGAGCGAATCGTAAATCTTGTTGATCACACGTGCCTCCTGGGCATCTCCATCGGGCGAAAGGCTCGCGGCCGAGCGCCCCCTGTTGGCTGTCTCCCGGCGATGGCGTCTTGTCAGGCGGCATCGTCCGGTTCACAATGTTCTTTATGCGAACAAATATTCGCTATGAGAACAACAGCAGTCAGCGTAACCCTCGGGGTGTCGGCCGTCAAGCGACGCCGGCCCCAGTGGCCTCGCCATACCTCGCGCGCCCGCCCGGCGCGAGGATGCGAGGATGCGAGGATGCGAGGATGCGAGGGCGCGAGGGCGTTGTGCGGGGCTTGCCGTGTGCCGCGCGGTGGAACAGACAGCGCAAATCCATTACGCTTGCCGTTCGCGCCGCCGATGTCGCCGCGCCCGGATGGCCGCAGCGGTACGGGAGCGCTGTCCGGCGTCCCGTTCAACGAAGTTCTCGAAGAAGCCACACATGACTCCAGTGCCGAACGACGCCAGCGAACCGACCGACAAGAAGCCGGGCGACTCCTATGTCCAGTCGTTCGCGCGTGGACTGGCGGTGGTCAAGGCGTTCAATGCCGCGCGTCCGGCGCAGACGCTCTCCGAAGTCGCGCAGGCCTCCGGCCTCACGCGCGCGGGCGCGCGCCGCATTCTGCTCACACTCGAATCGCTCGGCTACGTGCGCAGCGAAGGGCGGTTGTTCCGTCTCACGCCGCGCATTCTCGATCTCGGCTTCTCCTATCTGACGTCGATGCCGCTGTGGAATCTGGCCGAGCCGTTCATGGAAGCGCTGGTCCAGCAGGTGCAGGAGAGCAGTTCCGCCTCCGTGCTCGACGGCGACGACATCGTCTACGTGCTTCGCGTGCCGGTACGCAAGGTGATGTCCATCAACCTGTCCATCGGCAGCCGCCTGCCGGCGTGGTGCACGTCGATGGGCCGCGTGATGCTCGCCGCGCTGCCCGACGACGAACTCGACGCCGCGCTTGGCCGCGCCGACATCCGCGCGCATACCGACCGCACGGTGACGGACGTTGATGTGCTGCGCGAGCGCATTCGCGCTGTGCGCTCGCAGGGCTGGGCGCTCGTGGATCAGGAACTCGAGGAAGGACTGATTTCGATCGCCGCGCCGATTCGCAACCGCGCCGGGCAGGTCATTGCGGCGATGAACGTGAGCGGACAGGCCAATCGCACGTCTGCCGCCGAGATGGAAGCGAAGTTCCTGGGGCCGCTGCAGCAGGCCGCGCGGAAGATCTCGCAGATGGTGGTCGTGTAGGCGAGGCGCCGCTGGCCGGACGCCCCGCTTTTTCCCCGGCTGCGCCCGGGTTTCGCCGCGATGCGGTTCAGTGCGCCGGTGTACCCAGCGCGCCGGCTCGCGCCAGGCGAATCGCGCAGAGCAGCGTGTCGTGATCGCCGATCTGGTTGGCGAGCAACAGAATCAGCTGCGCGTTGGCGGCCTGACTCTGCGCGTCGTTCAGATCGCGGTGCATGTCGATCAACGCTTCGTAGAAGTCGTCCGGTCGCGTGAGCCGCGCTTGCGTGTCGAGTGTCATTTGAATGTCTCCTGCCTGTTCGATGCCGTGAGCGGTGTTCGCGCGCGCTATGCGGCGCATGGCATTGGCGCCGCTTCCGGGGCCGTGCGGCCGAGGGCGCGCTCGCGTGCGGCGGCAATGGCCGCACCGTCGATCGTGCGCCAGCGCGCGCATACGTGCTGGTCCGGACGGACGAGGTACACGGTGCCCGGCGCGGCGTCGTAGCGTTGCGCGGCCAGTCCCTGCACGTCGTGCCACACGTTGCGCTCGCCGTGTGCGCCGTCGTCCGCGTGAGCGTCCGGCGTCACGAACACCGGCACGACCGGCACGTCGTCGTTAGCGAGCGCGTCGAGTGCGGCCAGCGCGCTCGCGTCGAGCGACGCCGGCGTGCCGAAGACCAGCGCCACGAAGCGGCCGCCCAGCCGGGGCAGCAGCCAGCCGTCCTGCCCCTCGCGAGAGAGCGGCGCATCGACGCACGCGGCGCCCGGCACCATGCGGCCGGCGAACGCGTCGCGATCGGGTGTATTCAGCGTGGACGCGTGCAGCACGGCCGGCACCGACAATCGTCCGCTGTTGACCAGTTGCCGCGCGAACGCATGGTCGCGGGCCAGTGTCAGCACCGCGTCGCGGAACACGCGCGAGACCGCGCTTTTCGGCGTGATGAAATCGGTCGAGCGCGTGGAGTTGCGGATATTCTCGTCGGCGGCGAATTCGCGCTCGCGTGCGTAGGTGTCGAGCAGTGCATCGGGGGCGCGGCCGGCGAGCACGAGCGCGAGTTTCCACGCCAGGTTCTCGGCGTCCTGCACACCGCTGTTCGCGCCGCGCGCGCCGAACGGCGACACGCCGTGCGCAGAGTCGCCGGCAAACAGTACGTGCCCGTGGCGGAACTCGTCCATGCGCAGGCATGAGAACGTGTAGACGCTCACCCACTCCAGCGTGAACTTCGCGTCGGGGCCCAGCAACGCCTGCACGCGCGGAATCACGCGCTCCGGCGCCTTCTCGGCCACCGGGTCGGCATCCCAGCCCAGTTGGAAGTCGATGCGCCACACGTCGTCCGGCTGACGATGGAGCAGCACCGACTGGTTCGGATGGAACGGCGGGTCGAACCAGAACCAGCGCTCGGCCGGGAAGTCTGCCGTCATCTTCACATCGGCGATGAGAAACCGGTCCTTGAACGTGCGGCCGTGGCTGTCCACGCCAATGAGCTTGCGCACGGGGCTGCGCGAACCGTCGCACGCGACGACGTAGCGTGCGCTCGTCCGGTATTCGCCGTCGGGCGTCTGCACCGTAAGCGTGACGCTCGCATCGGCCGATCCGGGCGTGCCCTGCTGCACGAGCCCGACGACCTTGTTCTTCCAGCGGATCTCGATGTTGGGCAACTGCTGCGCGCGCTCGAACAGATACCCTTCGACGTAATACTGCTGAAGGTTGATGAACGCCGGGCGGTGGTGTCCGGGCTCGGGCAGCAGATCGAAGTTGTAGACCTCCTGATCGCGCAGGAATACGCGGCCAACGTTCCAGCACACGCCTTTTTGCACCATGCGCTCGCCACAGCCGAGCCGGTCGAAGATGTCGAGCGTGCGCTTGGCGAAGCAGATCGCACGCGAGCCCGTCGAGAGCGTGCAGTCGTCGTCGAGCACGATCACGGGCACACCCTGTTGCGCGAGATCGATGGCCGTGGCGAGGCCGACCGGGCCGGCCCCGACGACGATGACCGGATGTGTGGCGCTTGCGTGGCCGCCGGACTGCTCGGCGCATGGCCGGTAATCGAACGTGAGGCGCTGGTAATCGATGCTGCTCATGCAATGTCTCCATCGTCGGCCTATCGCCGGCGCGTCGTCGCGCCAGCGCAGGCCGCCTTCTACTTTCTGCTTTCTAATGTCTTGCCTGGCTTGCCGACGGCGCGCGGTCCTTTGCGCGCGCCGCTTCCTGTCCCCTTCCGCTTCCTTCCTGCCGGCCTTCTGCCCCCCTTTCTGCCGGCGGATGCCGGGGACCGGCGATCAGTCCTGCAGCGCGGCCCACATTTCCTTGTCGCGCTGCGCCGTCCAGATACGCGGATGCGTAATGCCGCTCGCTTCGTCGAACGCGCGCGTCACGTCGAATGGCAGGCAGTGCTCGTAGATGAACACATGGCCGAACTTCGGGTCCATCTTGCTGCGCGTGAGCGCCATTGCGCCCTTCAGGTCGAGCTTCTGCGCGACGGCCTGCTTGCCGGCTTCGAACAGCGTCGTCACGAAGTCCTTCGTGTATGCGAGACCCTTGGCAACCTCCTCCGGCGTGGTGAGCGCAGGCCCCCGACCCGGCACGAGCTTCTCGGGGCCGAGCGCCGCAAGGGCGTCGAGCGTGGCGGGCCATTCGGCGAGCTGCGCGTCGCCGGTGTAGCAGGCGGCGTCGTACTCGACGAGGTCGCCCGAGAACAGCACCTTCTGCGACGGCAGCCACACCACCGTGTCGCCCTTCGTGTGACCCGAGCCGAGGTGCGCGATCTTCACTTCGAGCTTGCCGAGGAAAAGCGTGATTTCCTTCTCGAACACGAGCGTCGGCCAGGTCAGGCCCGGCACGGTCTCGACCCCGGCGAACAGGCGCGGGAAACGCTCGATCTCCGACTTCATGTCCGCCTCGCCGCGCTCGACGATCATCTCGTAGGTGCCGCGGCTCGCAATGATCTGCTGCGCGCCCTCGGCGAAATAGGCAGAGGCGCCGAGCACGCGCACGGCGTGATAGTGCGAAAGGACCACATACTTGATGGGTTTGTCCGTGATCGTGCGGATCTTGGCGATCAGGTCCTGCGCCATGGCCGGCGTGGCCGTGGTGTCGACGATCATCACGCCGTCGTCGCCAATGATGACGCCCGAGTTCGGATCGCCCTCGGCGGTGTACGCCCAGGCGTTTTCCGACAGTTGGGTGAAGGTGACCTTCTTGGCTTCCAGGTCGGCTTGCGAAGCGAATGCTTTGGCCATGCTTGTCTCTCTCTTGTCTCGTCTGCGGGGAAGGTGCTGCTTGATGAGGGCATCTTACGAAAGCCGTTAAATATTTGTCAATGACAAATCTTATTGTTATTTGCTAATGTGACGGCGTGTGCGATCCGTGCGTACTTGGACGCGGGTAAACCCCCGGAAAAATCGCCCGGAGGGTTCGGATCGCCGACTTGTTTAGAATCTAGGCCATTTTCTTTTGGGGGCTCCCCCCATGACGGCATGAACCGAATTCCGATGGACGGCGCCTCCGACGCGAGTCCGCAGCGCGCCTCGCGCGGCGTGCAGAGCGTGGACGTCGCCGCACGCGTGTTGCAGGCGCTGGCGCAGGCGCGCCGGCCGCTGGGGCCGGGCGACCTCGCCGCACTCGCCGGGCTGCCCCCCGCGCAGGCGCATCCTTATCTGGTAAGCCTCACGCGGCTCGGCCTGCTCAAGCGCGACCCGATGTCGGGCGACTACGCGCCGGGGCCCATGGCGTTGCGACTCGCCCTCCTGCATCTGGAGAACGACCCCGCATATCGGGCGGCGGTGCCGCGCGCGGTTGCGTTCGCGCGCGAGACCGGCTTCTGCGTGGCGCTCAGTACGTTGGCGCCGCAGGGGCCGCTCGTCGTGTATTTCGAGCGCGCGGCGTTCCCGCTGCATGTGAATCTGCACGTGGGGTCGGTCATGTCGCTCACGACCACCTCGACCGGACGCGCCTTTTGCGCGTTCACGCCCCAGACGCAATGGCCGCAGGCCTGGCACGAGCAGATGCCGGCCGACGCGCCGGCGCGCGCGTCGTTCGAGGCGTTGCTCGAGGAGACGCGCACGCACGGCATGTCGCGCAGCGTGAACACGCCGAGTCCGTCGGTGAGCAGCCTGTGCGCGCCGGTGTTCGATGCGAGCGGCCGGCTGCGCCTCGCGCTCACGGCCATCGGTCCGACGGCGGCGCTCGACGTTGCGTGGGACGGGGCCGCCGCCAACGCGTTGCGCGCGACGGCGGCCGCCACCGCCGCACAGGTCGACGCGGGCGCGGCAGATCGCGAGGTGAGCGCATGAGCGCGACGCGACAACGCACGAACGCCGGCAACGTGACGTCGAGCCCGGACGAGGCGGCATCGACCGGGCAGGCCGCGAAGCCGCAACGCGGCATTCAGGCGCTCGAGAGCACCGGCGCGCTGCTGGAGGCGCTCGCGGCGGCGGGGCGCCCGCTGCCGCTCAACGCCCTGGCGCGCGAGGCGGGCATGTCGCCGGCCAAGGCGCATCCGCATCTTGTCAGCCTGCAGCGCGCCGGACTGCTCTCGCGCGACGCCGGCGGCAATTTCGAGGCGGGAACGCTGAGCCTCGAACTGGGGCTGATGGCGTTGCAACGGCTCTCTCCCACCGGTGAGGCCGAGCCCGAAATTCTGGCGCTCGCGCAGGCGACCGGGCTGTCGGCGGCGATGGCCGTACTCGGGCCGGTCGGCCCGACGGTGGTTCGTCTGGAGGAAGCGATGCGCCCGCAGCACGTGAGCTTGCGCATCGGCACGGTGCTCTCGCTCGTCAATACGGCAATCGGCCGGACGTTTGCCGCCTTCTTGCCGGCGGCGGTGCTCGAGGGCCTGCTTGCGCAGGAGTCCGTAAGAATGGCAGGCCTCGGCGCGGAAGGGCGTGCCGCCACGCCGCCCGCGGACTACGCCGATCGCCTCGCTGCCATTCGCGCGCAGCTATTCGATACGGCGTTGAGCAATCCGGTGCCCGGCATCGACACGGTCGCCGTGCCGGTGTTCGATCACACGGCAGAGGTGACGCTGGTGCTCGCGCTCATGGGGTCGGCGGGCAGCTTCGAGACGGCCCTCGATGCGGCGCCCGCGCAGGCGCTGCTCGCCGCGGCGCGCCGGCTGTCGTGGCGGTTCGGCGCCATCGGCCGCACGCACGGCGTGGTCGGTGTGATGGGCGCGGCCCGCTAGGCGCACGGTGAGGCGCGGCGGTATTGTCGCGGTAGTGCTGCGGTAGTGCGGCGGCGGGGAGCGTTCGTTGCGCGCGACGTATTTGCGCCACGGTTCCGGACGCGTTTGGGCGATGCCGGAAACGCACGGTAAGATGGGCGGCATCGACGCCGTCCCGTCACCCTGTAGCCCTGTAGCCCCGTCAATCTGTCACTCGACCTGCCGCCATGACGCCTGCCATGACCCGCATGATGACGCGTGAGCCCGTTCGCCTTGCCCGCCCGCTTTCTTCCCCCATGGCTGCCCGGCGTGCGTGCGGCAATGGCGGGCGTTGGCGCGCGTGTCTGGCCGCGCTGACCATTGCCGGCGTTCTGAGCGCATGCACGACGGGCACGCCGCCGTCGCCGGGACAGGCGAAGCCGACCGAATCGGCGGGGCGTATCGACGGCATGCCCGTGGACTGGACGCTCGTCTCCACGGTGATCGTGAGTCGCCACGGCGTGCGATCGCCCACCCATGCCCATCCCCCGCTGGACAAGCTGAGCCCCGATGCGTGGCCGGGCTGGCCCGTGCCGGCTGGCTATCTCACCGCCCGGGGCGGTTCGCTCGCCGAGCGCATGGGGCGGTACTACGGCGACTGGTTGCGCGCGCGACGCGTGCTTCCCGACAATGCGTGCCCCGCACCGGGCACTGTCTACGGGTGGGCGGACATCGACCAGCGCACGCGGGAGACGGGCAACGCGCTGCTGCAGGGCATGGCGCCGGGCTGCGACATGCGCACCTCGCACCAGGCCGATCTCACCACCTACGACGCCGTGTTCCAGCCGGTGGCGGCCGGCGACTGCCCGCTCGATCCAGGCGCCGCGCGCGGTGCGATCGAGGCGCGTCTCGCGCCCGGCGGCGTTGCGGGACTGAACACACGCTATGCCGCCACGATCGCCCGCGTGGGCGAAGTCCTCGACTACGGGCGCAGCCCCGCCTGCGGCGCATCGGGCGGATGCAAGCTCGAAGATGTGCCGACGCGCTTGCGCGTGGAAAGCGATGGCAGCGGCGTCGCGTTGCGCGGCGGGCTGGGCAGCGCGGCGAAGGCGTCCGAAGTGTTTCTGCTGCAAGACGCCGAAGGTCTGCCGCAGAACGACGTCGCATGGGGACGCATCCGCGACGAACAGGACTGGGCGCGGTTGCTCGAAGCCCATAACGCGCAGCGCGACTTGCTCAACCGCACGCCATATCTTGCCGCGACGAACGGCACGCCGCTGCTCGCCGTCGTGCTCGATGCGCTCGCTCGCGCGCAGATGCAAACGGGGGCCCCGCCGGCCGCGCCCGTGCGGGGGCCGGTACTGCCTGTCGGCAATCGCGTCTACGTCCTCACGGGCCACGACACCAACGTCGCGAATCTCGCGGGCATGCTCAAGCTCGACTGGCAACTGTCCGATCAGCCGGACAATACGCCGCCCGATGGCGCGCTGGTGTTCACGTTGTGGCGCAACCCGGCGGGCGAGGCGTTCGTGCGCGTCGAGTTCGTTTACCAGTCGATGCACCAGTTGCGGCATCTCAGCGCGCTCTCGCTCGACGAACCGGCCAGGCGAATCACGATCGCCGTTCCCGAGTGCAACGCCGGTCCCGACGGCAAGAGCTGCCGCTGGCAGGACTTCTCGCAGCGGGCCAGGGCGGCACTGTCCCCGGCGTGCCTCGACGGCGTGCGCTGAGCCGGGCGAATCCGTAAGTACGCCGTCTCGTGCGGCGCCGACCGGGGTTTCAGCTGTTGCACCGGCGCGCGCTGACCCGCAGGCTTCAGGACCGCTTTCCGCCCGACGCCCGAGCGGCGCGCGAAGGCCGCGCTGCGGACTCAGTGAATCGCCAGTGCGTTCGCCTGCGCGTTGGCGGCGCCGGCCGCCACGTTCACGCCGATGTTGCCCGAGGCCCCCATTAGCGCGCGCTCGCCGAGCGCTGCGCTGCTGGCGCCGGCAATCGCCGCGGCACTGCGAACCACCTGACGGGTGTCCACGCTCACTTGCGAGGCGGCCGCCTGCACGATCGGGTTCGACTGCACGTTGAGCGCGCCCGCGGCGAGGTTCACGCCGAAGTTGCCGTGCGCGCTGCGCAGGGCGTCGGCGCCGAGCGCCGCGACGGGACTGCCGCGAAACACCGCGTCGCCGGTGACGGTCTGGCCGGTGGAGAGCCGGGCGGCGGAGGTGTCGCCGGAAGGGGCGGAGGAAGCGGAGGCGGCGGAGGCGGCGGAGGCGGCGGAGGCGGCGGAGGCGGCGGAGGGAGTGGCCAAGGCCGTGGCGCCGACCGCAGCTAGCACGAGGGAACCCAGCAGGGCAAGTCGCGGCATGTTTGTCTTCCCCAGGATGTCCGTTGGGACAGATACCTGGATATCGGCGCCAGAGGCGCTTGGGTTGAATGAGTTTTCGCGTGCGCGTCCGGACCGGACAGTCCTGGCTTTGCCCCTGCACCGGAACGAGCGGCGTCACCGAAATGCAGCGGGGCCGATTCTTCCGCGCTGCGGCGCGAATTCTCGCACAGCGGCGCGAGCTTCGCACCCATGCACGACCGCCGACGTCCCGCTATCGACCGCTCTCTTTCGCCCGCTCTCTTTCGCCCTCTTTCGCCCTCTGTCACCCTCTGTCACCGTCGATGCGCGAGCCTACGCCGGTTCTCCCGCCCGCCCGGCCAATCCCGCGGTGTTCTCGTGCGAGCGCGCCGCGGCTTGCTGCTGCACCGTGGCCGACTTCCTGTGGTCGATCAGCAACACGGCAACGACCGCAATGACGGCGGGAATGGCGATTGCCATAAAGTTCTGCTGCAACGGGAGCTGTAGGCTCACGAGCACGCCGATGACGATGGGCGCCAGAATCGCGCCGCTGCGACCCACGCCGGAGGCCCAGCCGATGCCCGTGCCGCGTGCGGCCATCGGATAGAACTGACCGGCATAGGCGTATGTCACGATCTGCGTGCCGATCGTGGATGCACCGGCGAGGCCGACCAGCACGAAGAGCGTCGGCGTGGGCACTTTCACGCCGAGCAGCGTGATGGACACGGCCGCAAGTGCGTACATGCCCACGAGCACGTATTTGATGTTGAAGCGATCGGCGAGCCAGCCGCCGCCGATGGCGCCGAGCATGGCACCGAAGTTCAGCACGAGCACGAACGTGAGGGCCGAGCCGAGGCTGTAGCCGGCGCCGGCCATCAGCTTCGCGAGCCACGAGCTGAGTGCATACACCATGAACAGGCACATGAAGAACGCCACCCACAGCATGATCGTGGAGAAGCCCCGGCCGTCCTGGAACAGACGCGAGAGCGGTGCAGCCGGCTTGCGCTCGCCCGACGCCTGCGCGAACTGATCGCCCGGCTGCGCCGCGTAGGCGGGCGCGAGGCGTGCAAGCACCTGCTTGAGCGTATCGACGCGACCCGTGCGGATGAGATACGGCATCGACTCGGGCAGCGCCTTCATCGCGAACGGCACGAGCAGCGCGGGCAATCCCGCCGCAAGGAAAACGGACTGCCAGCCATAGGTCTCGATCAGACCCTTGCCGAGCAGCGCGGCGAGCATGCCGCCGACGGAGTAGCCCGAGAACATCAGGGTGACGAGCGTGCCGCGCAGACGGCGCGGCGAGTATTCGGTCATCTGCGCGACCACGATCGGCATCACGCCGCCGATGCCCACGCCGGCGAGAAAGCGCGTCGCCGAGAAGCTGACCGGCTCATGCGTCAGCCCGGCCGCGGCGGTAAACAGCGAGAACATCAGCACGCAGATGGCAATGGCCTTGCGGCGGCCGATGCTGTCGGCGACCATGCCCATCACGATCGCGCCGAACATCATGCCGAAGAGCGCGGCGCTGACCATGAAGCCGGCGCTCGTGGCGTCCACGTTCATTGCCTTCATGATCGAGGGCAGGGCGATGCCCGCCACCGCGAGGTCGTAGCCGTCGAAGATGATGATGAGCGCGCACCAGAGCAGGATGCGGCCGTGATAGCCGTTAAAGCGCGCTTCGTCGGCCAGATGATGCACATCGATGTGTCGCATGCGTTGTCTCCATAACGATTCGCCCTCCGTCGAAACGCGGAGAGTCTTTGTCTTGACCGACGCAAGCGGCACCTGGCCGGACCGCACCGGCCCGGCCGGAGCCGACGCCAATGCAGCCAACCGCCGATTCGAGGACCGAATGGCGGATTTTTATGAAATATTGTGCATGAAGTAAACGCGAAATGCCGCGCGACCGCAAGGGTAATTTACACGTCTAAGGGTTTTACATGACACAACGACGCACGTAAGTACTTGTTTAATCGTGGTCGATGGCGCCATGTCGAGATGAGACGCAGGCGGGTTATGCGGCGGCAGGACGCCGCCGCACGGTCAGAAAAGGTGCAACTTATTGCCTGGTGACGGAGAAGGGCGGAAGCTGATAGCTCCACGTTTCGCTCACGGCCTTGCCGCCGGAGACGAGCGCCGCGCGCATTTCGACCACCTTGGACGGGTCCTTCACCATCACGCGCAGGTTCAGGCGCACGCCGCGCGTGACCGGGTTCGGCTGCAGCGTCTGCTCGATGACGGTGGCGTTCTCGCTCACGCTGACCTGCGGCGTGAGCGCGCCGGCCGGCAGCGACGCGAGCGGACCGCCGTCGAAGTCGACCACGAGCCCGGTGCTGCCGTCGAAGTGGCGGATCAGGTTCGCCTGCGTGATCTCGCCGGCGGTGCGCAGCGTCTGCTTCACCCAGGCGAGGTTGCGCTCGATGATGCCGCGCTCGTTCATCGTCCAGCGGATCGTGTAGTCGGCCTTGAGCGGCTGGCCCTTCGGCGGCAGTTGATCCGGCGTCCAGAACGCGCCGATGTTGTCGTTGGTCTCGTCGGGCGACGGGATCTCGACCAGCTCGATGTGCCCCTTGCCCCAGTCGCCCTGCGGCTCCACCCAGGCGCTCGGGCGCAGATCGTAGCGATCCTTGAGGTCCTCATACTGCGCGAAATCGCGGCCGCGCTGGAGCAGGCCGAAGCCGCGCGGGTTCGTTACCTGGAACTGGCTGATGGCGAGATTGCGCGGGTTGTTCAGCGGACGCCAGATCCACTCGCCGTTGCCGGCATGAATGGCCAGGCCGTTCGAATCGTGCAGCGCCGGACGGAAGTTGTAGGGATCGCGCTGCTGGTTGGGGCCGAACAGGAACATGCTCGTGAGCGGCGCAATGCCCAGCTTGGTCACCTTTTCGCGCAGGAAAACGCGCGCTTCGACCTTGAGTACCGAGTCTTCGCCCGGCGTGAGGTCGAAGCGATAGGCGCCGGTGGCGCGTCTGGAATCGAGCAGTGCGTAGAACACGAGATGCTTGTCGCCGGCGGCCGGCCGCTCGATCCAGAACTCGCGGAACGCCGGGAATTCCTCGGCGATGGGCAGCCCCGTGTCGATGGCCAGCCCGCGCGCGGAAAGCCCGTAGACCTGTCCCTTGCCGATCACGCGGAAGTAGCTCGCGCCGAGCACGCTCATGATTTCGTCGAGCTTGCCCGGTTCGTTGATCGGGTAGAGCACGCGAAAGCCTGCATAGCCGAGGTTGTGCGTGGCGCTGCGCTCGAGCTTGAGGTCGCCGAAGTCGAAGCGGCGCGAGTCGTACTTGATCTCGTCGATCTTCGCGTTGGGACCGTTGCCAACGATTTCGTTGATTTTCACCGGCGTGCTGAACTGCATGCCCTGGTGATAGAAACCCAGGCGGAACGCCGTGGGCTGATCGTTCCATTCGAACGCCTCGCGGCGCGGCTGGATCTTGATGTAGTCGCCGAACTGCATCCGGGCGAACTCGGGGGTGAGATTGCTCGCCGGCGCGGTGTAGGGCTTGTCGGCCAGCGTTTTCGCGCGGGCCGTGACGTCATCGAGGGAGAAGGCATGGGCTTGCGCGGCGCTCAGCACGGCCGTGCACGCCACGATCACGGGGGCGAACGCTCGAACGCGTTTGCGCCAGGACATCGCAGAGGAAAACAGAACCAAGAATCTCTCCAAAAAAACGGTGGCTCGACACCGGACGGTACGCCGTCGCCGGGACTGCATGGCGGCGTGAAGCTCACATTGTGGCAAAGTATCGCATTTCGCGTCGTTCACAGGGCCACGGCTCTCGTGTGCGGCACCAATCGTCAAGCCGACGCGCGTGCAGGCCGCGGCGTGGCTCCCCGGACGTGCCGGGCCCACGCCGCCACCTGCCGGTGACCATGCGTCGCGCCTCATTGGATCGCTTTGTCATGAGAATGTTCTGCGCATTGGCGCTTGCCGCCAGTCTCGTCGTGGCGCCGGCCTTCGCCGACGCCCCGGTTGCCGGGAATACCTCCGCTGCCATGCCGTCGGCGGCGGCGAAACGGGCGTTCATCGATGATCTCGTCGCGCGCATGACGCTCGACGAGAAGATCGGCCAGTTGCGCCTGATCAGCATCGGCGCCGACATGCCGCAGGCCCAGCTCATCAAGGAAATTGCCGCGGGGCGCGTCGGCGGCACGTTCAATTCGGTCACGCCGGCCGACAATCGTCCGCTGCAGGACGCCGCTTTCAGGCAAAGCCGCCTGAAGATACCGATCTTCTTCGCATACGACATCGTGCACGGTCACCGCACGGTATTTCCGATCAGCCTCGGCCTTGCGTCGAGCTGGGACATGTCGGTGGTGAAGAATGCCGCGCGCGTGGCGGCCATCGAAGCGAGTGCCGACGGCATCGACGCGACTTTCGCGCCGATGGTCGACATCTCGCGCGACCCGCGTTGGGGCCGCACCTCCGAAGGCTTCGGCGAAGATCCGTATCTCGTCTCGCAATGCGCGCGGGCAAGCGTGCAGGGCTTCCAGGGCACGTCGCCCGCCAATCCGGACAGCCTGATGGCGTTCGTGAAGCATTTCGCGCTGTACGGCGCGGTCGAGGGCGGGCGCGATTACAACGTAGTCGACATGAGCCCGATGCGCATGTATCAGGACTATCTGCCGCCTTATCGCGCCGGCCTCGACGCGGGCGCGGGCGGCGTGATGATCGCGCTCAACTCGATCAACGGCACGCCGGCCACGTCGAACAAGTGGCTGCTGCGCGACCTGCTGCGCGACGAGTGGGGCTTCAAGGGCGTGACGGTGAGCGATCACGGCGCGATCGAGGAACTCATGCGCCACGGCGTGGCGAAGGACGGCCGCGAAGCGGCGAAGCTCGCCATCGAGGCGGGCGTCGACATGAGCATGGCCGACGTGCAGTACCTCAGGCAGTTGCCGGACCTGGTGAAGTCGGGCGAGGTCCCCATGCGCGAGATCGATGAGGCCGTGCGCGAGGTACTCGGCGCGAAGTACGACATGGGCCTCTTTGCCGATCCCTATCGCCGGATCGGCGACGCGTCGCGCGATCCGAAGGACGTAAACGCCGAGAGTCGCCTGCACCGCGCCGCGGCACGCGACGCCGCGCGCAAGTCGGTCGTGCTGCTCGAGAACCGTCACGACACGCTGCCGCTCAGAAAGGCCGGCAAGGTCGCCGTGATCGGCCCGCTCGCCGACGCCAGGATCGACGTCATGGGCAGTTGGTCGGCGGCCGGCAAGTCGGCGCAGGCCGTCACGCTGCTGCAGGGCGTGCGCGACGTGCTGGGGGCGCAGGCGCAGGTGACGTATGCGCGCGGCGCGAACGTCACGGACGATCCGCGCGTCGTCGAATACCTCAACTTCCTCGACTGGGACAATCCGGAAGTCGTGCAGGACAAGCGCACGCCGCAGCAGATGATCGATGAAGCGGTGCAGGTCGCGCGCGAGGCCGACACGCTCATCGTGGCGGTGGGCGAGTCGCGTGGCATGTCGCACGAGGCGTCGAGCCGCACGAGCCTTTCGCTGCCCGGCAGCCAGCTCGCGCTGCTGCAGGCGCTCAAGGCGACCGGCAAGCCGCTGGTCGTCGTGCTGATGAACGGCCGGCCGCTCGATCTGAACTGGCCGCAGGCGAATGCCGACGCCTTGCTCGAGACGTGGTACACGGGCACCGAAGGCGGTCACGCGATCGCCGACGTGCTGTTCGGGGACTACAACCCGTCGGGCAAGTTGCCGATTTCGTTTCCGCGCTCCATCGGCCAGATCCCGACGTACTACAACCAGTTGCGCATCGGTCGCCCGTTCACGCCGGGCAAGCCGGCGAACTACACCTCGCAGTATTTCGAAGAGGATTCGGGCCCTCTGTACGCGTTCGGCTACGGGCTGAGCTATACCTCGTTCGAAGTCTCGAGAGTGAAGCTCTCGGCGAAGACCCTCGCGCGCGGCGGCACGCTCGATGCCAGCGTCACCGTGCGCAACACCGGCAAGCGTGAAGGCGAGACCGTCGTGCAGCTCTATTTGCAGGACGTGGCCGCATCGATCGTGCGCCCGAACAAGGAGCTCAAGGGCTTCCAGAAGGTCAGCCTGGAGCCGGGCGAAGCGCGCACGGTGCACTTCGCCATCGACGAAAGCCTGTTGAAGTTCTACAACGCGAAGCTGCAGTACGTGGCCGAGCCGGGCGACTTCAACGTGCAGATCGGGCTCGATTCCCAGCACGTCGAGCAAGCGACTTTCACGCTGCAATAACCGCCTTCGCGGGACGAAGGGGTCACACCGCCTGCCGCTGGAATTGCCCCGCGAGGAATTCCACGCAGGCCCGCACCTTGGCCGACGACGCCACTCGCGACGAGTACACCGCCCACACGTTCGCCGGCTGCGTGACCTCGGGCAGCACCTGTACCAGGTCCCCTCGCGCGATGAGCGCGCCCACGTCCCACATCGAGCGAAGTACGATGCCTTGCCCGTCGAGCGCCCACTGCACCGCCACTTCGCCATGGTTGGTCGAGAGCGGGCCGGTGACCTTGAGCGACACCGCCTCGCCGCGCTGCTGCAGCCGCCACACGCCGAACGGATGGTCGCGCTCCTTGATCACGATGCATGCGTGTCCGGCGAGATCGCTCAACTGACGCGGCGTGCCGTGAGCGTCGAGATACGCCGGCGAGGCGCACAGCACGCGATGATTGTCGGCAAGCTTGCGCGCGATCAGGTGCGGCGCGATGTCGTCGCCAATGCGCACTTCCAGGTCATAGCCCTCGGCGGCGACGTCGACGAGGCGATCGAACAGGTCGAGACGGACGTTCAGTTGCGGGTGCAGGGCGCGCAGACGCGACATCGCCGGCGCCACCACATGGCGTCCGAACCCGAAGCTGCTGGAAACGCGCAACGTGCCGCGCGGCACCTGACGCGTGCTCGACACGTCTTCGACGAGACGGTCCACGTCGTCGAGAATCTTCTCCGCCCACGCGTAGACCCGCTCCCCGGCGTCCGTGATTGCCACACGCCGCGTCGAGCGATGCAGCAAGCGCGTGCCCAGGTCCGTTTCGAGCATGCTCACGCGCTTGCTTACATAGGCCGGCGAGACGCCCAGCGCCTCGGCCGCCGCGGAGAAACTCGCGCGGCGGGCAACCTGGCAGAACACGCGAAGATCGTCGAGGTTCGGGTTGACGGGCAGGCGTTTATTCACGATTCGTGGATAGTGGATTAACCGATTGTGGGATTTTATCCGCGGTGCAATGGAATAACCTACCGACATTGTGCGAACCGCGCAGTTCACCGGCTTGCCCGGTTTGCCGCTCATCCGCCCTCATCAGGAGACAGACATGACCACCACGTCCCCCTCGTCAGCGCAGCGCCCGTTCCGGATTGCCGTAATCCCCGGCGATGGCATCGGCAAGGAAGTCATGCCCGAAGGCCTGCGCGTGCTGGACGCGGCGGCCAGCCGCTTTGGCATCGCGCTCGACTACCGGCACATCGAATGGGCGAGTTGCGACTACTACGCCAGGCACGGCCAGATGATGCCGGACGACTGGAAACAGCAGCTCGATGGCGTGGACGCGATACTGTTCGGCGCGGTGGGCTGGCCCGAGACCGTGCCCGATCACATCTCGCTGTGGGGGTCGCTGCTCAAATTCCGACGCGAATTCGACCAGTACATCAACCTGCGCCCGGCGCGACTGTTCGACGGCGTGCCGTCGCCGCTCGCGGGCCGTGCGGCGGGCGACATCGACTTTCTGATCGTGCGCGAGAACACCGAGGGCGAGTATTCGTCGGTCGGCGGAGTGATGTTCGAGGGCACGGAGCGGGAGTTCGTCGTGCAGGAGTCGGTGTTCACGCGTCACGGCACGGAGCGCGTGCTCAGGTTCGCCTTCGATCTTGCGCAGCAGCGCGCCCGCAAGCACGTGACGGTCGCCACGAAGAGCAACGGCATCTCGATCTCGATGCCGTGGTGGGACAAGCGCGCGGCCGAGACGGCGGCGAAATATCCGGACGTGACGTGGGACAAGCAGCACATCGACATCCTGTGCGCGCGCTTCGTGCTCAATCCGGATCGCTTCGACGTGGTGGTCGCATCGAACCTGTTCGGCGACATTCTCTCCGACCTGGGGCCCGCATGCACCGGCACGATCGGCATTGCGCCGTCGGGCAACCTGAATCCGGAGCGAAGGTTCCCGTCGCTGTTCGAGCCGGTGCATGGGTCCGCGCCGGACATCGCCGGCAAGAACATCGCCAACCCGATCGGCATGATCTGGACCGCCGCGATGATGCTCGACTTCCTCGGTCACGGCGAAGGCCGCGCGCGCGACGCGCACGACGCGATCCTCGCGGCAATCACCCAGGTCATCAAGGACGGTCCGCGCACCGGCGATATGGGCGGGCGTGCGAGCACGACCGAAGTCGGTCAGGCGATCGCCGCCGTCGTGAGTGCGGGCTGAGTCTGCAGGGACTGCTGATTCTCCGGTTGCGGCGGGGTGGCGGGCGACGATGCCGGTGACGTGGGGCGAGCGGCGAAGTGCCGGTTGGGGACGGCCGGCACGCCGAGGTTCTCGCGCAACGTGCGGCCTTCGTAGCGCGTGCGGAACAGGCCCCGCCGTTGCAGCTCCGGCACGACCAGATCCACGAACGATGTAATGCCTGCGGGCGCGCTCGGGAACATGATGTTGAAGCCATCGGCCGCGCCCGTCTCGAACCAGTGCTGGAAGTCGTCGGCGATCGACTCGGGGGTGCCGACCAGCACGCGGTGCCCCCCGGCGGTAAAGCGCGTGTAGAGCTCGCGCACGGTCGGCTGTTCACGGCGAATCCAGTCCACCAGCAGCTTCTGACGGCTCTTGTGCGAGTTCGTCTCGGGCACGTGCTCGGGCAATGGCACCTTCGCGTCGAGCGGCAGGCTGCCGAGGTCGATGCCGAGGCTTGCATAGTTCGCCAGCGCGTGCAGCACGACGGCCGGATCGCGATGCGCGAGCAGCGAGTCGTAGATTTCCTGCGCTTCGGCCTGCGTGCGTCCCACGATGGGCGAAACGCCGGGCAGGATGACGATGTGCTCGGGACGCCGACCGTACCTGAGCGCACGCGTCTTGACGTCGGCATAGAAGGCGCGCGCGTCTTCGATGTCCTGCGCGGCGGTGTAGAGCAGTTCGCCCGCGCGCGCGGCCAGCTCCCGGCCTGCCTCGCTCGAGCCCGCCTGCGCAATCACCGGCCAGCCCTGTACCGGGCGCGGCGCGCTGAGCGGTCCGCGCACGCGAAAGTGCTTGCCGCGATGATCGAGCGTGTGAATTCGCGAGGGATCGGCCCATTGGCCCGTCGTCTTGTTTCGTGGGAAGGCGTCGTCTGCGTGGCTGTCCCACAAGCCCGTCACCACGTCGTAGAACTCGTTGGCGCGCTCGTAGCGCAGCGCATGGTCGACGTGGTCGTCGCGATTGAAATTCTCCCCGCCGCCCGTCGACGTCACCAGATTCCACCCGGCGCGTCCGCCCGAGAGGTGATCGAGCGACGCGAATGCGCGAGCGACGTTGTAGGGCTCGCTGTAGGTGGTGCTCACCGAGGCGACCAGGCCGATGTGTTTCGTCGCGCCGGCCAGACCGGCGAGCAGCACGACCGGGTCCCAGCGCGGCGCGCCGGGGCTGTGCGCGAGCGCGACGGGGTCCGTCGACATGAAGAGGTTGTCGAAGAAGAACAGCGCGTCGAAGCAGCCGCGCTCCAGTTCCTGTGCGTAGTGACGGTAACGGGCGAATTGCGAGTCGGCGTCCGTGTCGGTGTCGGGATGGCGCCAGCTGTCGCCTTGCACGGCGGACCCCGACATGTAGGCGCCGAGTCGGAGTTGGCGGGCGGGTTGGGTCATGAGCACGCTCTCTTGCGCGGTTGCGCGTCAAGGATTCGATGAACGGCGTCGCGCGCGCAAATACGTCGCGCGCAAGGCCACGGCAGACCGTCACGATACGGGCGCGAGCGGTGTGCGCACAAACAACGAAATTCGATAAGCACGACACCGGATCCGGCATAAGCAAACCCCTCGCGCGGGTGCTATGGATCGCAATATTCGATGGTTGGGCGCGGCCGGCGGCGTCCCTACACTGACATGTCCGCTCACTCCTGTTGCCGCGCTCGCACGTGGCGTCACAACATGACGAATCCCGCTTCCCGTACCGTTTCCGAAATCAGTCCCGTGATCGATGCGTTCATCGCGGCCTCGGCCATCGCCTTCGGACTTTATGTGTCGGCGCCCTCGCGCGCCGCCCTCATTCGCACGACGCTGGCGCGCTCCACCCGACGCGAAGTGCGCACGCGCTGGCATGCGCGGCTGCGAGAGCGTTGGCCGCAGGTGCGCGCCGGCCTTCGACGTGGCATTGCGGTAGCGCTGAGCGTGGCCGCCATCCTGCCCTTCACCGGCAAGGCGGCCGACAAACCGGTGCTCGTCGTGGGCGATCAGGCCTACAACGCGCAGAGTCTGTTCGAAGCGTCGGACGCCTTGCGCGACGCGCCGTACACCGTCGCATGGAAGCAATTCCCGGCCGGCACGCCGGTAATCGAGGCCGTGAACGCCGGCGCGCTCGACATCGGTCTGCAAGGCGACGGGCCGGTACTGTTTCTCGCAGCGCAAGGCGCGCCCGTGAAGGTCATCGGCATCTATCGCGACAGCCCGGACAGCGTGGTGCTGCTCGCCGGAGCGCACACGCAGATCAAGTCGGTGGAGGACTTGCGAGGCAAGACCGTTGCGCTCACGCGCGGCGGCTGGTCGCAACAGCTCGTGCAGGCCGCGCTGGCGTCGAAGGGCCTGCCGCTGGACTCGGTAAAGTACTCGTATCTGGCCTCCGTGGATTCGGCGGCGGCGCTGCAGGCGGGCAAGGTGGACGCGACGGCGACGTGGGAGCCCTACGTCACGCGCTTGCGCCAGGCAGGCGCGCGCACCGTGGTGACGGCGCGCGGGCTGATCGCGGCGCAGAGCTATCTGTCGACGACGCAAAAGGTCATCGATGCCAAGCGCGAGTTGCTGGGGGATTTCGTGCAGCGCTATCAGCGCGCGCGTGAATGGTCGCTCGCCGACCCCCGTCACATCGAGCGTTACGCGGACGTATGGGCGGCGAAGTCGCGCGTCGATCCGAAGCTCGCGCACCAGTGGTTCAGCACCTCGCGCATTCGCTACGAGCCGCTCACCGACGCGGCCATCGCCGAGGCGCAGAAGAGCGTGGACGACTTCGTGAAGACCGGCACGCTCACGCGGAGCTTCGACGTGCGCGGCCTGTTCGATACGTCGTTCAACAAGTTCACGCAGGCGGCGCGATAGCCGCATGGCGACGTCGGCGGGCATGCCGGCATGATGCGGGCAGGGTGTGGGCGGAGGGTGGGCGGACCTCGCCGGCGGCGGCAGCCTGAGGGCTCAGGCGTTCGCCCGTTGCAGGACGCGTCCGCCGCCGAACGCGCGCGGGCGCGGCGCGTCCACGCGTTCGCGCAGCAGGGCCACGGCGCGTTGCGCCCGGGCCGACAGCGGCCACTCCGCGCGATGGATGAGCCACAGCGTGTCGACCACCGGCGGGCCGCAGTCGACCACGCGAATGGCCTCCTGCGTGGCGAACGCCTGGCGCGCGTACTGCGGAATGATGGTGAACCCGAGCCCGCGCGCAACGTATTCGAGGATGAGGCTGATCTGATTCGTGCAGCCCTTGCACGGCAGGCTGCGCACCCCCGGATTGCCTGGGAAGCGGCGGCTGAGCAGACGCGTGGCCATCGCTTCTCCATCGGGATGGTCGATGTAGCCGATGCGCCGCAAGTCCTCCCACCTGTGTACGTCTTCGCCGGCGGGCACCACGAGCTCCAGCGGTTCCTGCGTGAAAGGCGTGGCGGCCAGGCGCGGGTCTTCGGGGCGCAGCGTCACCAGGCCCAGCTCGAAGTGGTTCTGCAACACGCCTTCGAGCACTTCGCGGTCCGGCGCGAACCGGTGTCGCACCGCCATGGCCGGATTGGCCTTCTGCATGTCGAGCAGAATCGGACACAGATACAGCCCGATGCTGCCCGGCGTGATCAGCGTGATCTCCCCGCATTCCTCGTTCGCATCGGCAAGCCTCGAGTGCAGTTGCCGTGCCGCGCATTCCACCTCCACGCTGTAGCTGAGCAGCGCCTGTCCGGCCGGCGTGAGCTCGATGGCACGCGGACGCCGCACGAGCAGCGGTCCGAATTCGGCCTCGAGATGCTTCACGTGCTGGCTCACGGCGGCCTGCGTGAGGCCCAGCCGATCGGCGGTGCGCGTGAAGTTACCCAGCTCGGCGAGCGTGGAGAACGACTTGAGCCATTGGGGATTGACCATAATGAACTGTTATCGATCTGATAATCGGTAGATGGTTTTCATTATAGCTAACAGTGACTACCATCGCTTCTGTCGACCGATTTCCGGTCGAGGTGCCGCGCAAGCCGCCGTCATTCTGGCTTCCCGCGAATGCCCTGCGTCCCGACTCAACGAGAAATTCTCATGTCCGCCCTGTTTTCCCCGTTTGAACTCAAGCGCGTCAAGCTGCGCAATCGTGTTGCGATCCCGCCGATGTGCCAGTACAGCGCCGTCGATGGCTTTACCAACGACTGGCATCTGGCCCACTACGCAGGCCTCGCCCGCGGCGGCGCCGGTCTGGTGATCGTCGAGGCGACTGCCGTCTCGCCTGAAGGTCGTATCACGCCGGGCTGTACCGGCTTGTGGAACGACGAGCAGGCGCAGGGCATGGCGCGCATTGCGTCGGCCATCAAGGCGCACGGCGCGGTGCCGGGCATCCAGATTGCGCACGCCGGGCGCAAGGCCAGTGCGAACCGTCCGTGGGAGGGCGACGACCATATCGCCGAAGACGATCCGCGCGGCTGGCCGACGATCTCGCCGTCCGCCGTAGCCTACGGCAGGCATCTGGGCAAGGTGCCGCGTGCCATGACGCTCGACGACATTGCGCGCGTGAAGGCCGACTTCGTGGCGGCCGCGCGCCGCGCGCTGGCCGCCGGCTTCGAATGGCTCGAACTGCACTTCGCGCACGGCTATCTCGCGCAGAGCTTCTTTTCGCTGCATGCGAACCACCGCGACGACGCCTATGGGGGCGACCTCGCCGGCCGCAGCCGCTTCCTGCTCGAGACACTCGCCGCCGTGCGCGAAGTGTGGCCGGAGCATCTGCCGCTCACGGCGCGCTTCGGCGTGCTCGAATACGACGGCCGCGACGATGAGACGCTTGCGGAGTCGATCGAACTCACGCGCCGCATGCGCGACGGCGGCCTGGATCTGCTCAACGTGAGCGTGGGCTTCTCGACGCCCGACGCGAAGATTCCCTGGGGCTCGGCGTTTCTCGCGCCGATCGCAGAACGTGTGAAGCAGGAAGCGGGGATTGCGGTGGCGTCGTCCTGGGGCATCGACGACCCCCGTGCGGCCGAGCGCGTGGTCGCCGACGGCCAGATGGATCTGGTCATGATCGGCCGTGCGCTGCTGGCCAATCCCCACTGGCCCTACCATGCCGCACTCGAGCTAGGCGTGGCGCGCCCGTCGTGGGTGCTGCCCGCCCCGTATGCGCACTGGCTCGAGCGCTACTCGGTGCAGCGCGCCGCCTAGCATCGCCGTGCATCGCCGCGCATCGCGACTCTCGCGGCGCCGGCATCGAACGCCCCCGCCGCTGTACGACGTGCGGGGGCGTCGTCGTTTGCGCCGCGGCGCACGCCGCGGGCGCTCGCACCGTCACCAGTTGATGTCGACGCACAGCACGTGCAGTCCCTGCTTCGCCGGTGCGGCAATGGAGGCGGTCACGCACAGGTGTGCTTCATTGATCGAGAGATAGGGCGCGGTGAAGTGCACTTCGCCCGGCGCGCGCATGGCCTCGATGAAGTAGGGCCGGCGCGCCCAGTTCGCGCCTTCCGAATGCAGCAGCGGACGGAAGCGTTTGGCGCGTTGCGACGAATGGCTGTCGGGCAGCACGTTGTCGCCGATCTGGCGGCCGGCCGCGTCGAGCAGGAAGCAGCGCGCCGCGTCGGGCAACGCCAGCAGTTCCTGCGCCGCCTGTTTGAGGCCTTGCCCCTGCGCCATGCGCGCGGCCGCCGACTCGATACCGGCGATATACGGTGCGAGCCGCGCATGCTGGGCGCGCTCGCGCTCCACGAGCTGGGTACGCAGGGCGGCGGAGAGCGCGTCCATGCGTTCGGCCGCGATCTTCGGCGGCACCGGGTCGACGTCAGGCGCGGCGAAGTACTGTCCCTGCACGAAGTCGACGTTGCATTCGAGCGCGATGAGCGCTTCGACGTCGGTCGTCAGCCCGCCCATCATCACGAGTTGCCCCGACTCGTGCAGCAGCGAAACGAGGCCGGGCAGCACGCGGGCCAGATGGGTCTGCTCCGTGGCCTGCGCAAGAATGCCCCGGTCCAGCACCACGATATCGGGACGCAGATCCCACACCCGGTCGATGTTCGAGTGCTTCGCGCCAAAGCCGCCCAGCGCGATCAGGAAGCCCGCCTTGCGCAGGCTGCCGACGATGGCGCCGAAGCGCGGCGTGTCGCCGCCGGCCTGTTCCGGCACTTCGAGCACCACGCGCTGCGGGGAGAGTCCGCTCGCCTTGAGCGTGGCGATGAGCGCGTCGCCGTAGACCGTGTCCATCAGCGCGGCAGGGTGCAGGTTCAGGAAAAGCCACGCGTCGCGGCTGTCGAATTCGCGGAAGTTGTCCAGGTGCAGCGATTCGGCGAGACGGCCGAGTTCGAGCATGTCGCCATGACGCGCCGCCATCGCGAAGACTTCGTGCGACGGCACATGGCGACCTTCGGGGTCGTGCGCGCGCAGCGAGGCGTGATAGCCGATGGCACGCCGGTGCGAGACGGAAAACACCGGCTGGAACACACTGCAGATCGTAAAGTCGCCGTAGAGAACGATGCGCCGGCCGTCTTCGGCCGCGGTCAGTCGGGGCGGCAGCAAACCGGGGGCGTCGAGATCGGTCATGGTCATGGCAGGCAAGCGCGTGGCGTGGGGGCGGCAGCGATAGGTAAAGGATAGGCGAGCAAGAAGCGTGCTCAAAGGCGCCCGGCGGCGCCGGCGCTATTGTCCGCGATTTTTAGGCCCCGTTGTGTCGCATCGCACCAGGCTGCGGCTGTCAGTGCACCGAAATGGGGCCGCAGGGAGCGGTCCCGACGCGTGCGCCCGTCACGGCGCAAGTCGCTGGGCGCGCGCGGCGACCCGCGCCAGCGAAAGGGCGCAGACCACGTTGAATACGTGGAGGCCGCCCGGTCCGAGCAGCGTGATCGCGGCCGAGGCGATCATCGGCCCGAGCATGCCGCCGACCGAGAAAAGGATGAGCAGCGTGGCGCTCACCACGACGCGCTGCTCGGCGGCGGTGCGGTCATTGACATGGGAGACGATCAGCCCGTACTGCGTGAAGTTGACGGCCGAGAACAGGAACATCAGCACGACCACGAGCCAGTGGGCCTGGAAAACGACGAGCGGCGCGCAGAATGCCGCCGACGCGAGCGCGAGGCGGCGCGACACGACGCGCCGATCCATGCGATCCGACAAGCGTCCGACCGGCCATTGCATCAGCAACGCGCCGAACAGCGCCACGCCCATGAGCGCCGACAGGGCGCCGATCGAAAAGCCGATGCGCGCGAGGTAGATCGGCACGATGGCATAGAAGGCGCTGTAGAGAAACCCCGCGAGGATGCACCCCGGAATGGCGATGGGGGTGGCGCGCGCCATCTCGGCGATGCCCTCGAAGAGACTGAGCGCGGGTTGCCTGGCGAGCCGTTCGTCGGCCACACGCGTGGGCCAGCCCTGCATGAGGGTGATCGGCAGGATGGCCGCCACGAAGAGTGCGGCAACGAGCAGCAGTTGTCCTTCGCTGCCCGGCTCGCCGACATTGAGCAGGAACTGACCGGCGCCGAGCGCGAGATAGTTGATCGTGAGATACGAACCGAAAACGCGGCCGCGCATGGCGTTCGGCACCGAGCCGTTGAGCCAGCTCTCCACCGTCGTGTACATGCCCATCAGTGCGAAGCCGGTGCCGAGCCGCATGGCGCACATCATGAGCATGGATTCGCTCACCGCGAAGCCCATCACGAACAGCGCGGCAAGGGCCGTGAACGCGACGAATGCGCGATGCTGCCCGATGCGCTCGATGAGCGAGCGGTTGTAGAACGCCCCGAGCAGAAAGCCGCCGTAGTAGCACGACTGGATCACGCCGACGGTCAACGTCGACGCGCCGTATTGAAGCGCGTGAAACGGAATGGCCGTGGCGAACAGCCCGTTGCCGACGACCAGCACGCCATAGCCCAGCAAAATGCCCATGAGCGCCGGATAGACGCTCAGGGGCAGCGGTACGGCGTCTGCCGGGGCGGGGCCGGGCGCGGGCGACGGCGCGCCCAGCAGGGCGCCTTCGGACAGTGGGCCGGGACGATCGGCGTCGTCTTCGGCAGGGGCGGCATCAAGCGACGGGTCTCGCTGCATCGTGTCTCGCGGCCAGAGGAATGGGCAACAGGCGAATTCGCGCCCGACGCGCCAGCCAAGGCCGGTGCTTTGCACTGCAAAACGGAATGCAGCCGCAGGCGTGGGCCGGCAGCGTGAGCGATACCCCGAATCATCGCACGGGATGGCGCGGCAGCGGCTGCCGCCCGACCGCCATCGCCGCCGCCGCCGCCGTCGTCGTCAGTGTTCCGTCACGCTCGCACCGTGCCACACCTGCTCACGGCGCTTGCGGCTGCCGATCCAGGCGGCGGAAAGCGCGCTCACGAGGCCGGCGCAGAGCACGTAGATGCAGATCATCCACGGCTCGCCGCCGTTCTTTTGGAGCAGATAGGTCGCGATGATCGGGCTCAGTCCGCTCGCAAAGATGCCGGAGAACTGGTAGACGAACGAAATGCCGGTGTAGCGCACCTTGGCGTCGAAGAGTTCGGAGAAAAGCGCGGCTTCCGGCCCGTACACCGACGCGTAGATCACGCCGAGCGGAATCACGATCGACAGCCACACGATCATGACGTTGCCGCCGCTCGCCTTCATCAGCCAGAACCCGGCGAACGACGACAGGCCGGTCGCGAGCGAGCCCCAGAAGTAGATGCGCGTGCGCCCGATGCGATCGGAGAGCTTGCCGAAGAACGGGATGGTGAAGATCATCACGAACGCGGCGGCCATCACGCCGGTGAGCGCCTCGGTCTGCGAGAGCTTGAGCGTTTGCGTGAGATAGGCGATGGAGAACACGCCGAAAATGTTGAAGAACACGCCGTCGATGAAGCGGGCGCCCATGCCGGCGAGCACGTTGCCGGGGCTGCGCGTGAGTACTTCCGCAATGGGAATCTTGATCTCGGCGCCGGCCTTCTTGATCTTCGAGAACTCCGGCGTCTCCATGACGTTCAGGCGAATATACATGCCGATCGCCACGAGCCCGACCGACAGGAAGAACGCCACGCGCCAGCCCCACGCGAGAAACTGTGCGCTGGTGAGCGCGTAAGACAGCACCGCCACCACCCCCGAGGCGAGGCACAGGCCGAGCGCCAGGCCGACCTGCGGAATGCTCGCGTAGTAGCCGCGCTTTTCCTTCGGCGCGTATTCGAACGCCATCAGCACGGCGCCGCCCCATTCGCCGCCCAGCCCGATGCCTTGCAGCACGCGCAGCATAAGCAGCAGCACGGGCGCCCACAGGCCGATCTGGGCGTAGGTGGGCACCATGCCGATGAGCATGGTCGCCACGCCCATGATGGTGAGCGTCATCACGAGCATGCTCTTGCGCCCGAGCTTGTCGCCGAAGTGACCGAAGATCACGCCACCGAGCGGCCGGCTCAGGAAGCCGACGGCGAAGGTGCCGTAGGCGAGCATGGTGGAGACGAGCGGGTCGCCGCCCGGGAAGTAGAGTTTGTTGAACACGATGCCCGCGACGACACCGTAGAGGAAAAAGTCGTACCACTCGATGGTGGCGCCGATGAGGCTGGCGACGACGACACGGCGCATCTGCCGGGCGTCGGACTGTGTCGATGCATTCATGGTTGTCTCCGAATCTTGTCGTGATGGGGGCTGACGTTTGCGGCTAGAGGGCTACGGCAACTTGGGCCGCCGGCGCGCTTTGCGCCTCGCTGCCTCGGACCTCCGGTATGCCCGAGCGCTGCTTTCTGTCCTCGAGAATCATGTCCGCCGCCTTCTCCGCGATCATGATGGTCGGGGCATTGGTATTGCCCGAGACGAGCTCCGGCATGATCGAGGCGTCCACCACCCGCAGGGCGGCGAGCCCGTGTACGCGCAGACGGTCGTCCACGACGGCCATGGCGTCGTGGCCCATCTTGCAGGTGCCCGCGGGGTGGTAGATCGACTGGCTGAACTGGCGTGCGGCCTGGAGCAGTTCGTCGTCGCTCCGGTAGTTCTCGCCGGGGATGAATTCGCTGACGATGTGCGGCGCGAGCGACGGCGCCGCGGCAATGCGGCGCGCGACCTTGATGCCGTCGATCACCACGCGATGGTCGCGTTCGTCGGACAGATAGTTCGCGTGCAGCGCGGGATACTGCAGCGGGTCGTTCGAGCGGATCTCCACGCTGCCGCGGCTGAACGGTCGCAATTGGCAGACCGACGACGTAAAGGCCGAGAAACGATGCGCGCCCTCACCGGGCTTGTCGGCCGACAGCGGCTGCATGTGGAACTGGATGTCCGGGCGCTCGACCTCCGGCCGCGAGCGTGTAAAGATCGCCACCTGGCTCGCGGCAAGCGTGAGCGGCCCGGTGCGGAACAGCGCGTATTGCAAGCCGATGAGCGCCTTGCGCAGCGGATGGTTGACCTCGTCGTTCAGCGTGCGCTCGCGCGTCTTGAAGACGAGCCGCACCTGCAGGTGATCCTGCAGATTTCGGCCGACGCCCGGCAGGGCGTGACGCAGCGCCACGCCGGCCTTCGCCAGCACCGTGGTCGGCCCGACGCCGGAGTTCTGCAGCAGTTGCGGCGAGCCGATGGCGCCCGCGGCCAGAATCACCTCGACGCGCGCCCGGGCCTTCCTGCGCTCGCCGTTCTGGAGGTATTCGACACCCACGGCGCGCTTGCCTTCGAACAGCACGCGGCACGTCTGCGCGTGCGTTTCCACGATCAGGTTGCGTCGCTTGCGGGCGGGTTTGAGAAAGCCCTTGGCCGTGCTCCAGCGAAAGCCCTTGAAGGCCGTCTGCTGGAAGTAGCCCACACCCTCCTGCGTCGCGCCGTTGTAGTCGGGATTGAACGGAATGCCGATGTCGCGCGCGGCGGCGATGAAGTGCTCGGCGATGGGACGGCGCAGCCGCAGGTCGGATACCTTGAGCGGCCCGCCGGTGCCGTGATACTCGTTCGCGCCGTGCTCCTGGTCTTCCGACTTGCGGAAGTACGGCAGCACGTCGTCGTAGCGCCAGCCGCGGTTGCCGAGCGCGGCCCAGCGGTCGTAGTCCTCGCGCTGCCCGCGCACGTACAGCAGGCCGTTGAGCGAACTCGAACCGCCCAGCACCTTGCCGCGCGGCCAGTCGATCCGACGATTCGCGACGTTGGCGTCCGCCTCGGTGCGGTAGCACCAGTCGAGCTGCGGATCGTGCATCGTCTTGAAGTAGCCGACCGGCACGTGAATCCACGGATTGCTATCGGGACCGCCCGCCTCGAGCAGCAGCACCCGGTTCGCCGGATCCGCGCTCAGCCGGTTGGCGAGCACGCATCCGGCCGAGCCCGCGCCCACGATCAGATAGTCGACCTCATGTTCCATACCGCCTGTCTCCTGCGTTGCGTTCGCTTCTCTGGGGTGAAACGATTCGTTTCGGAATATTTCGCTTCAATGTCGGCCAGCATCGGGCAAATGCCAAGCGAAAACGCGTATCTCGCGGGAAACTGAAACGGAATTCGCGCTAGCCGTCTCAGAAAAATGCAATTGCTGCAGCGCATCTGCGGGGTTTCACTAGGGACGTGACGGCGTGCGTCGAATGCATCGGCGCTACGCGCGCCGGGGCGGCAGCGGCGCTCCCCGGGGGTTATCCCGAGGCTGATGGCATTTAAATAATTGGTATATTTTGTTTCTTTTATTGCGTGAGTGACAGTCGAGGAGGCGCGATGCGCGAGACGGGCACGCTGGACGAACGGGATCTGCGCGCGAGCGAGGAGGCGCGAAACCTGCGGGCGCTGGCCGTCATCGAGCGGCTGGCGATGGCCGGACAGCCTTATACGCTCTCGCAGCTCGCTACGCGCCTGTCGATCCCGAAGGCCACACTCATGCGTCTGATCGAGGCGTTGGAACTGTGCGGGTACGTGTCGCACGTACCGGATTCGCGCGGCTCGGAGCGCGGACTGTCGCTGGGCCCGCGTGCGGCGCGCCTGGCGCTCGTCACACTCGCGAACAACAATTTCACGCGCGCGGCACGCTCGTTGCTGCGCACGCTGGTCGATCGCGTGGGCGAGACCGTCAACCTCACGGCGCTCGACGGCGACGAGGTGCTCTACATCGAGCGCGTGGAGACGAGCGAGCCGCTGCGCATGCAGATGCACCCGGGCATGCGTGTGCCGTTGCACTGCACCGCGAGCGGCAAGCTGTTCCTGTCGCAGATGCCGGCAGCGGAGCGTCGCGCGGTGCTCTCGCGTCTGGCGCTCAAGCGCATGACGCCGCGCACGATCACCGACGTGAGCCTGCTGGAGGCTGAGCTCGACAGGCTCGCCGCGCGCGGCATCGGCATCGACAACGAAGAGTTCGTGCGCGGCATGGTCGCCGTTGGCGTGCCGGTGCGCTCGCTCGACGACGGCCACGTGCGCGCGGTGCTCGCCGTGCACGGGCCGACGGCGCGCGTCACGCTCGAACAGTTGGTCGGATTGGTGCCGACGCTGCGCGAGACGGCAGCGGCGCTCGCGCCGTTGCTCGACTGGGAGCGCTCGAGCAAGCTCGAGGCGCTGGCGAAGAAGGCGGAGGCGGAGCGGGCCTAGGAAAGCCGGCTCGGTGCATCGGAAAGATCCGTAGCCGGCGCAAGCGGATCAAACACTCAAAACGTTTTCGCGAGTTCCTTGGCGGCTTCCTGCAGGCGCGGCACGAACTCCATCGCCTTGGAGAGCGACGTTCGCGAGACCGGGGCATGGACGGCCACCGCCGCGATGCACTGGCCGTCGTCCTTGAGCACGGGCGCCGCCACGCAGGCGATGCCGAGCACGAACTCCTCGTTATCGACGGCTATGCCCTTGTGCGCTATGCGATCGAGCTCGCTCTCGAGCAGTTCGGGATCGGTCAGCGTATTGGGGGTGAAGCGCTGGAGCTTCATCGCGCGCAGCAGTGCGGCGCGTTGCTCGCGCGGCATCATCGCAAGCAGCAGCTTGCCGCTCGCGCTGCTGTGCGCCGGCACGTGGGAGCCCGGCTTCAGGTCCAGGCGCAGCGGCCACGGCGCTTCCATGCGATCGAGATAGAGCACCTCGGTTTCATGGAGCATCGTGAGGTTGCACGTCTCGCCGAGATCGGCGACGAGCCGGCCCAGAATCGCATGCCGCATGCGGCGCGCGCCGGCCTGCATCATCACGCCCAGGCTCAGTTGCGCCAGGCGCGGGCCGATCACGTAGGCGTTCTTCTGGCCCGGCTCGCGTATCACCAGCCCGCCGGCTTCGAGCGAGCCGAGCATGCGATGCAGCGAGGCTTTGGGCATCTGGATGTCGTGCGCCATGTCGGCGAGCGAGACCGGGGCGTCGGCGGCGACGAGATACTCGAGCAGCGCGAAGGCGCGCAGGGTGGGCGTATCCGCCTTGTTCTCCGTGGATGCGTCGTGCTGGTTCGCTGCTTCGGTCATATGCGCCGTTCCGGAAAATGGATCAGCGGTATTGTACCCAAACGGGTTTTCGAACGACATTGGCAGGTTCCGATGCGTTTCAGTTCGCTCGAATGTAGACGAGCGGACCAACGGCCGTCAATCCGTGTTTTAATTATTCGGAACGAATTGTTTCTAAAAATGGTTAACGTTATGATGCCCTGACCGACATCAGGCCGGGCCGCGCACGCCTGTGCACACGCGCAAGGCTGCCCGCCCCCGCCGCACCGCCGCACCGCCGCACATCGATAGGAGAAGCACGTGATGGAGACCGCAATTCAACAGCCGGACCACCTGGTCGACGCCCGCACCGTTTTCGGGATCGATACCGATCTGCAGGTGCCGGCGTTCCGCGAGCGCGACGATCACGTGCCCGAGATCGATACGGCATACCGCTTCAATCCCGACGTGACGCTGGCCATTCTGGCCGGTTTCATGCGCAACCGCCGCGTGATGGTGCAGGGCATGCACGGCACCGGAAAATCCACTCACATCGAGCAGGTCGCGGCGCGGTTGAACTGGCCGTGCGTGCGCGTGAATCTCGACGGCCATATCAGCCGGCTCGACCTCGTGGGCAAGGACGCCATCGTCGTGCGCGACGGGCACCAGATCACCGAATTCCAGGAGGGCATCGTGCCGTGGGCGCTGCAGCGTCCGGTGGCGCTCATCTTCGACGAGTACGACGCGGGACGTCCCGACGTCATGTTCGTGATTCAGCGCATTCTGGAGCGCGACGGCAAGTTCACGCTGCTCGACCAGAATCGTGTGATCCATCCGCACCCGGCCTTTCGCATGTTCGCCACCACGAACACCGTTGGCCTGGGCAACCTGAATGGTCTTTATCACGGCACGCAGGTGCTCAATCACGCCCAGATCGACCGCTGGAACGTGGTGGCGACACTCAACTATCTCTCGCGCGAAGACGAAGCCGGCATCGTGCTCGCGCGCGTGCCCGAACTCGACGACGAGGCCGGGCGCGCGCTCGTCGACTCGATGCTCAGCGTGGCGGAACTCACGCGCAAGGGGTTCGCCACCGGCGATCTGTCCACGCTGATGTCGCCGCGCACGGTGATCAACTGGGCGGAGAACGTGGGTATCTTTCGCGATGCCGGGCTCGCCTTCCGCCTCACGTTCCTGAACAAGTGCGACGAAGCCGAGCGGCCGGTCGTGGGCGAGTATTTCCAGCGCGCCTTTGGCCGCGAGCTGCCCTCGGCCGATGCTGGCCGCTCGCTGCTGGCCGATGCGTCATGACGATCACCGAGCGCGAAGCCGCCCAACGCGCCGCCCGGCGCGAGGCGCTGTGCGGTGCGAGCGTGCGTGCGATGACCGGCGACGCCGCGCTGCACTACAGCGGCGCGCGGCTGTGCCGGAACATGCGTCCTCTACCGCTGCACGCGCCGCATCTGCAGACGTTGCCCGGCCAGCCGGACGTCTCGGCCACGCTTGCCACGCTGCGCGGCGCGGCCGATGGCGCGGCGCTACGCCTGCGCCACAGCGATGCGGCGCTGCATCGCAACCTGCAGCCGGAGCCGCCGCTCGAGCGCCTGCTCTTCGAACTGCTCGAGCAACTGCGCTGCGAGACATTCGTTCCCGCCGGCATGCCGGGCGTCGCACGGAACCTGCGCGAGCGCTTCGAGGCGTGGTCGCGCGCCATGCATGCCACGGGCGTGGCCGACAGCCATGTCGGCCTGCTGCTCTACACCGTGGCGCAGATGAGCTGGTCGCGACTGACGGGCTACCCCGTCATCGAAGATACCGAAGGGCTCATCGAAGCCACGCGCATGGCGATCGCGCCGCGCATCGGCGGCGCCCTCGCGGGCATGCGGCGCGCGAGGGCGGACCAGCGGGCCTTCGCGGCGCACGCGCGTGAGCTGACCGCCGAAATTGCCGGCCTGATCCGGGCGGCCGGCGCCGGGCGTGCCGACGACGCCGAAAAGGACGACGAGGAACGCAAGGGCGTGCGCAACGCGTTCTCGCTGTTTCTCGACTTCGACGAAAACGAGGAGGACGGCATCACGCTTGCCCACTCCGGCGACAGCCGGGTGCTCAAGGCGTCCGAGCAAGGCTATCGCGTTTTCACGAACCGCTACGACCGCGAACTGTATGCGGGCACGCTCGTGCGCCGCGCGCTGCTCGCGGAATTGCGCGAACGGCTCGACGAGCGGATCGTCTCGCAGGCCATCAACGTGCCGCGTCTGGCGCGCGCGCTCAAGGCGGCGCTGGCCGTGCCGCAGCGCGATGGCTGGTCGTTCGGCGAAGAGCAGGGGCGTATCGACGGCAGACGTCTCGCGCAACTGGTCAGCTCGCCTGCGGAGCGGCGGCTGTTCCGGCTGGAGAAGCACACGCTGATTGCCGAATCGATGGTGAGCTTTCTCATCGACTGTTCCGGCTCGATGAAGGCGCAGATCGAGTCGGTGGCCATGATCGTCGACGTGCTCGCCCGGGCGCTCGACGCGGCTGGCGTGACCAACGAGATTCTCGGCTTCACGACCGGCGCATGGAACGGCGGACGCGCTCGCGCCGACTGGCTCGCCCGCGGCAAGCCGCCGTTCCCCGGGCGCCTGAACGAAGTCTCGCACCTCGTCTTCAAGGACGCGGTGACGAGCTGGCGGCGCGCGCGCACCGATATCGCGTCGCTGTTCAAGGCGGATCTCTTTCGGGAGGGCGTGGACGGCGAGGCGGTCGACTGGGCGTGCGAGCGCTTGCGCTCGCGCGTGGCGAACCGGCGTGTGCTGATCGTGATCTCGGACGGCAGTCCCATGGACGCCGCCACCAATCAGGTCAACGACGAGCACTATCTCGACCACCATCTGCGCGAAGTCGTGGCGCAGCAGCACGCGCGCGGCGACGTGGAGGTGCTCGGTCTGGGCGTCGGGCTGGACCTGAGCCCGTATTACCGGAATTCGCTCGCGCTGGATCTGACGTCCGCGCCCGACATGACGATGTTTGCCCGACTCGTCGAATGGATCGGCAGCGGCGGACGTCGTGGCCAGTAGCCTTGCGCCGGGCGCTCAGACCATCTCCAGCACGGCGCTTGCCATCAAGTGCACGCCGAGCAGGATCAGCGTGAGGAAGGCGAGGCGGCGCGTCGTCGTGCCGGAGAGCGGAGGCGGGTGGCGCCGTGCGAACAGCGTCGCGAAGGTCACGACCGGCAGTGCGGCCGCCGCTTGCCACCACATTGCCGGCGACAACTGACCCGCTGCGGCGCTGTAAGCCGTGCGGACCAGCGCCGTGACCGCGAACAGCAGAATCAACGCGCAACGAATCTGGACCAGCGTGAGCGGCTGCCGATAGAAATAGAAGATGAGCGGCGGCCCCGAAATGCCGAACATGCCGCTTAGCAAGCCGCCGAAGATTCCGCTGAAAAAGAAGCCCATGTCGCTCGCACGCTCGGGTTTTGGCGCGGGCCGGAGCGCCGAGCCGATGCCGCCATAGAGGATGACGGCGCCCAGCAACAGATGCAGCACGTTCGATGCCGCGCCATTCAGGTAGTCGAACAGCAGCACGCCGACGACCACCGAGGGAAGGATGCCGAGCGTGGCGGCGCGCACCGCGCGCCAGTCGATGTGATGCCAGGTGCCGGGTAGCGCCAGCGCGCTGTTCACGAGCGTGACGAGACTCACGAGGATGGCGACGCTCGCGACCGGCGCGAGCCCGAAGCCGCTTGCGCCGCCGAGCACGATCATGCCGAGCCCGAAGCCGGTGACCGTCTGAAAGTACGTGGCAAAGCCGAGCAGCGCCATCAACGGCAGCGAGGCCAGGACTGCGTGCCACGTCATGGCTGGATCGCGAGCGGCGACGTCCCCGTCAGTTTGGCGCGCGCGGCCTGCGCCTGCACGCAGGTCACGCCGATCACGTAATAGATGTCGTCGGCGCTGCAGCCGCGCGACAGGTCGTTGGCGGGACGATTCAGGCCCTGCAACAGCGGTCCGATCGCCTTCGCGCCGCCGATGCGCTCGGCCAGCTTGTAGCCGATGTTGCCGGCATCGAGATTGGGGAAAATCAGCGTGTTGGCGTGTCCTTCGACTTGCGAATGCACGACCTTGCGCTGTGCGATCTCCGCGACGATGGCCGCGTCGAGCTGCACATCGCCGTCGATGGCCAGCCGCGGTCGGGCCGTCTTCACCAGGCGTGTCGCTTCCACTACCTTGTCGACCGCGGCGTGCCGGGCGCTGCCGCTCGTCGAAAACGAGAGCATGGCCACGCGCGGCGGCTCCATGAGCAGCGCGCTTGCGCTGTCGGCCGCGGCCAGTGCGATCTGCGCGAGCTGAGTGGCGTCGGGGTCAACGACGAGCGCGCAGTCGGAGAAGATCAGCCCGCCCTTCATGGTGTGGAACGGCTCGCAGAGCATCATCAGGAAGAAGCTCGAGACCAGCTTGAACGACGGCTGCACGCCAATGATCTGGATGGCCATGCGCACGACGTCGGCCGTCGTGTTGACGGCGCCGGCCACGGAGCCGTCCGCGTGCCCGAGCCGCACCATCATGTTGGCGAAGCCGAGCGGGGCGTGCATTTCCTCGGCGGCCTGCGCGCGCGTCATGCCCTTTTTCGAACGCATGCCGAACCACGTCTCGGCGAACGCGTCGGTCATGGGCGACGTGGCCGGATCGACGAGCTCCATGCCGCTCAGATCGATTCGCGCAGCCTGCGCGGCGCGCTGCGTGCGGGCGATGTCGCCTACCAGCACGATGCGGGCGATGCCCTCGCGCGTGGCCCGTGCGGCGGCCGAGAGGATCCGCTCGTCTTCCGACTCGCACAGCACGATGCGCATCGGTGCGCGGCGCGCGGTATCGATGATGCGATTGATGGCTTTCATGATGTCGAAAAAATAAAAAAGCGCCCCCGGCACCCACAGAGCCGGGAGCGCTGTAACACGGCTTACCTCGATCGCGTCAGACGTAGTCCTTGTACTTGTCGAGCAGGCGGACCGGCTTCGACAGCGCGTCGCGGCGGAACGGGTCGCCGAGCTCGCGGGTACACATGATTTCGATGATCGTCGTCTTGCCGTGATTCATCTGCAGATCGACGGCCTTCTTGAGCGCCGGGCCGACATCTTCCAGACGGTCGACCACGATGCCCTCGGCGCCCATCGCCTTCGCGATGCCGGCAAAGCTCGGGCTGTCGAGTTCGCCCGCCACGAAGCGGCGGTTGTAGAAGTCCACCTGGTTCTTCTTCTCGGCGCCCCACTGGCGGTTGTGGAAGACCACCGCCGTGACCGGAATGTTGTGGCGCACGCAGGTGAGCGTTTCCATGAGGCTCATGCCCCAGGCGCCGTCGCCGGCATACGAGATCGCCGGACGGTGCGGTGCGGCCACCTTGGCGCCGATGATCGTCGGGAACGCATAGCCGCAGTTGCCCCAGCTCATCGCCGCGAAGAAGCTGCGCGGCTTGTTGAAGCGCAGATAGCTGTTGGCCACCGAGTTGATGTTGCCGATGTCGGTCGACACCATCACGTCTTCCGGCATGGCCTTCTCCAGCTCGCGCAGGACCTGGCGCGGATGCAGATAGTGGCCGCCGTTGAACGTCTTCTCGTGTTTCTGCTCTTCGATCATGTCGAGGCTGTACGGATCGCGCTCGTGGGTCCACTCGTCGAGTTCCTTCTCCCACGCGGCCTTCTCCGTGGCGATCTGGTCGGCGCGCGCGGCGCGCGTGGCGTCGCAAGCGAGCGTGCGCCCGGCCAGACGCTGCGTGATCGCGATCGCGGCGGCCTTCGCGTCGCCGCAGATACCGACCGAAATCTTCTTCACGAGGCCCAGCATCTTGTGATCGGCGTCGATCTGGATGATCTTGGCGTTTTTCGGCCAGTAGTCCATGCCGTGCTGCGGCAGCGTGCCGAACGGCCCGAGGCGCGAGCCGAGCGCGACGACCACGTCCGCCTGCGCGAGCAGCTTCATGGCCGCCTTCGACCCCTGGTAGCCGAGCGGGCCGCACCACAGCGGATGGTTCGCCGGGAACGAGTCGTTGTGCAGGTAGCTGTTGACGACCGGGGCGCCGAGGCGTTCGGCGAGTGCCTTGCACTCCTCGACGGCGTCGGCCATCACCACACCGCCGCCCGAGATGATGACCGGGAACTTGGCTTGCGCCAGCAGTTCGGCCGCTTCGTTCAGGCGCTCTTCACCGCCGGCGCCGCGGTCCAGCCGCTGCGGACGCGGAATCTCCGCCTTGATCTGGCCATAGAAGTAGTCGCGCGGAATGTTGAGCTGCGTCGGGCCCATTTCCGACATGGCGCGGTCGAAGCAGCGGCCGGTGAATTCGGCCATGCGCGCCGGGTGCGTGACGTGACCCTGATATTTCGTGAACTCCTGGAACATCGGCAACTGCTTCGCTTCCTGGAAGCCGCCCAGGCCGATGCCCATCGTGCCGGCTTCCGGCGTCACGATCACGACCGGGCTGTGCGCCCAGTAGGCCGCGGCGATGGCCGTCACGCAGTTCGAGATGCCCGGGCCGTTCTGACCGATTACGACACCGTGGCGGCCCGACACGCGAGCGTAGCCGTCGGCCATGTGTCCCGCGCCTTGCTCGTGCACGACCGGAATCAGGCGGATGCCGGCCGGCGCGAAGATGTCCATCGCATCCATGAAGGCCGAGCCCATGATGCCGAACATCTCCGTCACGCCATTGGCGACCATCGTTTCGACGAACGCTTCGGACGGCGTCATGGCTTGCGGGCCGGCGTCGGAGGCGGTCAGTTGCTGGGTGGCCGTAGCCGGATCTTTGGCATTCATGGGGTGTCTCCAGTGAAAAATAAACGGAACAAATAATTCCGATTTCGTGCGCGTAAGTGAAAATCTAGGCGATAGAATCGCCATCGTCAATCAGTATTTTTATTATCTGGTACGTTTTGTATTGAAAAATACAAATTTCGGGCGAGAAACCGATAGGCGCGCGCGACGTGTGCGCCGTCTCCAAACAAAAAACGCCCCGGCAAGCGGGGCAGGAAGCCGGGCGGGTGACGCGGACATGGTGTCGTCATGGCGCTCGCTCAGAACGTCAGAACGCCGGACGGTCCTTGCGGAAGGCGTTCTTCACTTCGATCTTGCCGTCGCGCAGCGTGAAGACGTCGACCATGCGCGCTTCCACGCGCGTGCCGTCGGCCTTCGTGCCGCGGAACGTCGACTCCGATACGGCGCGGTTGCCGCTCACGAAGTGCACGCCTTCGGTCCACGAGGCGTCGGGGAAGTTCTCCCACGCCGACTGAAACGCGGCGCGCACGGCCTCGCGGCCTTCGAAGGTGCGGCCCATCGCCTCGGGGCCGGCCACCGCGTGGAATACGCACGTGTCGGTCATGCACGCCATGAGCGCGTCGATGTCGTGACGGTTCCACGCGTCGTTGAAGGTCTCGAGCAAGCGGAGGGCGGTGGCGTCGTTCTGGGTCGTCATTGCAGATTCCTGAATTCAGATGAAACAAACAAAGCAGTCGATGCATGGAGGGCCGGGGCGTTTCCCGCGCCGGCGCCAGGGGCGCGCGAACGAATCAGGTCGCCTCGTCCTGCGCGTGATACTTGTGATAGAGGAAGCGTTGGCCGATGCGGCGGAACGGCGCGAAGCCGCGCCATTGCACGGTGCCGAACACGTTCGGGTATTGCAGCGCCGAATCGTAGATCGGCAGATCCCACGACGGGTCGCGCTGCCCCGCGATGCGCTGGGCGAGACGGCGTCCGGCATGCGCCGAGAACGACACGCCGTTGCCGCCATAGCCCACGGCGTAGAACAGGCTCTGCCGCGGATCGGGCTGCGTGACGCGCGGCATCATGTCGTGGCTCACGTCGACCCAGCCCCACCACGAGTAATCGACGCGAATGCCCCTGAGCGCCGGGAACTTGCGATGCAGCCCTTCGACGAGCACTGCCATGTGCTTCGGGTTCTGCGCGTCGGCGCCGGTAATCGAGCTGCGGCTGCCGATCTGCACGCGGTTATCGGGCAGGAGCCGGTAGTAGTAGCGCAGCGTGCGCGTATCGGTGATGACTTCACGCGTGCGGAAGTTCGTCGCGGCGAGTTCCTCCGGCGTGAGCACGCGGGTGACGAGCGAATTCGACAGGATCGGCATGATCTTCGCGCGCAACGCCTTCGTGACGTCGTTGCGCGTGTAGCCGCCCGTTGCGAACGCCACGGCTTTTGCGCGCACGACGCCGCGTGGCGTGCGCACATGATGCACGCCGTTGATCGTGTCCACGCCGAGCACCGGCGTGGACGGATGCACGCGTGCGCCGAGCGCGCGTGCCATGCGCAGATAGCCGAACGCGAGCTTGAGCGGATGCACACCGATGCCGTCGGGTTCGTGCAGCGCGCCGCAGTTCTCCTGGTCGTCGACGTACTGCTCGCTCACTTCGGCGCGTGACAGGATGCGCGCGTCGTAGCCGAACACGTCGCGCATGACCTTCGCCTCGTTGCGCAGGAATTCCATCTTGCGCTCGCGATGCGCGATGTAGAGATGGCCGCCGGGCTGCGGCTCGCATGCGGGCACTTCGGCGACGAGCGACTTGAACGTCTCGAAGCCCTCGCGGATTTCGGCGTCCAGGCGCAGCGCGGTCGCCTTGCCCCAGCGGTCGATCCACTGCGAGCGATACAGACGCCCGCTGGCGTTCTGGCCCTGCCCGCCGTTGCGGCTGGTGCAGCCCCAGCATGTGCGGTTGGCCTCGAGCACCGTCGCCTTGATGCCATGTTCGCGGGCGAGGAACAGCGCCGTCGAGAGCCCCGTGAAACCGGCGCCCACGATAACCACGTCGACGTCGGCGTCGCCGGGCAGCGGACCGTCGTCTTCCGGCGGCTCGCCCGCGGTGGCGACCCAGTACGTGGGCGCATATTCCATGCCCAGCCCGGGACCGGACGAGACTAACGGATCGTAAAGCGGATCGTATGGCGCAGCTTCGGAGCGACGATCCAGCGCGAAGGATTCAATCGTACCCACGTTAGGCTCCTGACAAAGTTGCGCTCATACTGCCAAGAACATTTTTCCGCGATTAGTACCACCGCCGCTTTGTGATGGTGCCAGTCAGAAGCGGCGCCGCAGCCGCGTTTTCGCGCGGTGTGCCGCGGCCCTCTGGCACCACAGTTTCCTGCCATGTGGCTCTAAACCCCGAGAATTTTGGCCGGGGATACTGGACCGGACCGTGCGCCTTGGTACTTCCTTATTGATCCGGCCCCTGTGAACTTGTATCAAGCTGCATAGCGAACAGGGCCGTGCTCGAAATACTTGCGAATTCGTTCGGGCTGGCGTTGCACGCTG